>JAFWGJ010000046.1 GCA_017512405.1 bacterium
CAAGCAATTACTGAAGCTGCTGAAGAAACACGTTCGCCAATCATTCTTCAAGTTTCTGCAGGCGCAAGAAAATACGCTAACCAAACTTATCTTGTAAAATTAGTTGAAGCAGCATTAGCTACAACAACAGTACCTATCGCATTACACTTAGACCACGGTGCTGATTTTGAAATTTGTAAAGCTTGTATTGACGGTGGTTTCTCATCAGTTATGATTGACGGTTCAAGATTCCCATTCGAAGAAAACGTTAAAGTTACAAAACAAGTTGTTGAATATGCTCACGAAAGAGGAGTTTCAGTAGAAGCTGAACTTGGTAAATTAGCAGGTGTTGAAGATGATGTTAACGTTTCAGATAAAGATGCTAAATATACAAATGTTAAAGAAGCAGTTGAATTTGTAAAACAAACAGGTTGTGATTCATTAGCAATTGCTATCGGAACTTCTCATGGTGCTTACAAATTCAAAGGCGAAGCTAAATTAGACTTTGAAAGATTAAAAGAAATCAAAGACGCTTTAAAAGAAGCAGGTTTTGGTGATTATCCAATCGTATTACACGGTTCATCATCAGTTCCAAAAGAATTTGTAGAAAAATGTAACAAATTTGGCGGTAACTTACCTGATGCACAAGGTGTTCCTGAAGAAATGTTAAACTATGCATCTAAACATGGTGTTGCAAAAATCAATATTGATACAGACTTACGTTTGGCAATGACTTCAACAATCAGAGAATTCTTTATTGAACATCCTGAAAAATTCGACCCACGTGAATATATGGGACCTGGCAGAACCGCTGTTAAAGAAATGGTTATGCACAAAATGAGAGATGTATTAGGAACAGCAGGTCACGCTGACGACTAATATATTTACATAAATTATTTAAAAATGCGGTTTGAAAAATTTTTCAAACCGCATTTTTATTCTTCAAGCATTTTTATATCGAGCAAAACTTTTGAAGTATCTTTTATTAATCCGATACTCCATTTTAATATCAAAGCGCCGCCAACAAATCCCATTACAGGGTCTAAGAAATATAAGCCGAAGTATTTTCCTGCCAATAATGCAACTATGGCAAATATAGATGTCAGAGCATCAGTTAAAATATGAAGATAAGCGGCTTTGAAGTTATAATCTTCATCTTCGTGTTTGTGTCCTTTTTCCATTATAATTACGCAGATTAAATTTACCACTAATCCAATAATAGCCACCAAAATTGCTTCGTTAAAGGAAATACTTAACGGATTAAATAATCTTTCAAAAGATTCGTAAACTATCCAAAAAGCAGTTGCTAATAAGAATAAAGAACTTGTATAACCGGCAAATGCTGAAATTTTTTCCGAAACCAAATCACAATTTTTGCAGTCCTGAATTTTTCTTATGAAAAAATATGCCAAAAAGGTTATCGTAAGAGCCAAAGCGTGAGTTCCCATATGGCAGCCGTCAGCTAACAAAGCCATAGAATGGGTTATGATTCCAAAAAGAATTTCCGCAGCCATTGTAATCAATGTGAAAACAATAACAATAGCCGTTTTCTTTTCGTTTTCTTGTTCAATATGGTTATGGTGTTCGTGTTCCATAAAAAACCTCTTTGCAGGTTTATTATCCGATTTTTTTTTGTAATTGTCAATGTTTTTTATTATGACATTTGCAAGTATTATATTTGCATTTTCCATCTTCATTTAGGCAAAGAATTTTCGAAGTTACGTATTCTGCATCAAAATTATAGATTTTACTTAAATTGAATACTCTATTAAAATAAATCATTTCTTGTTTTGGATTTTCTAAAATTAAAACAACTTTTGCTTTTTTACCGGTCATATATTGGTAATGCAATGCTTGACCAATGCTTTCTGCCCATTTATTTGCAAAGTCAAACTCAATTGCATGAGTATCCGTAAGACAATCAACACGTGTAAAATCTTTATTTTGATACTCTTCAATACCGTTATGTGCCGAACACCAGGCATGTTGGTAAGAAGCTTCATTATGATTGTGTTTTATATATTTGTAATTATCACTTGTGTATCCGTATTCAAAGGCAAGCGAAGCATTAATCGAGAATATAAAAATTAGTATTAAAATTTTAATTTTATTTATAGTTATCAAAATGTTACCTCATATTATAGGACATAATAATGTCCTATAATTGTTAATTAAGCACTAAAATTTATATATGCAAGAGTTGAATAAAGATAATATAGCTAAATTATCAAAAGCAATTGGGCAAATTATTAAACAACATAGAGTTGCTCAAGATAAGTCAGTGTATAAAATTTCAGCCGAAACTTGCATGCGAAAATCCACTTGGTTAAATGTTGAAAGCGGTGTTGATATAAGATTATCAACTTTATGGAAGATTGCTGAAGGTTTAGATGTTGATATTTTAGATTTAATTAAAGAATTAAAACAAAATTTAGGTTCAGACTTCACGCTTTCTGATTTCGAATAGTATTATTTCAAATTTTTTATAAATATACAATTAGGCATAAGGATAGGTTTAACGATATTTTATTAGTTTTATGATATAATCTATGCATAATTTTTAGGTTTTATATATGCAAATAAAAATATTAGACAAAATAACGATAATATACTTGATTTTGCCAATGATTATATTTTTGGTAGGTTGGTTAAATCCAATATATGCCCTTATTTCCTGTGCAGCATTAATTTATGTGGTAAGTCAAGTATTTAAAAGCTTATTAAAAAGAAAACTTGAAATTACGAAAGTACAGTTAATATCACTAGTAACAATAGCACTTGTTTGGTGTATTTTGGCAGGTATTGGCGGACTATATTATCAAAGTCCCGATTGGCATATTAGAAATGCTGTATTTAGAGATTTGATAAACTTTTCTTATCCTGTAATTTATGATAATGGTGCAGCTTTAGTATATTATTTTGGAATGTTTTTACCCGGTGCAGTTGTTGGGAAAATAGCATTATACTTGCACGCAGCACCAGAAACTGCATTCAATATAGGTAATTGGTTTAACCTTATTTATTCATCAACAGGTATTTCATTGGTGTTTTTGCAAACATTGATTCTTACTAACGCAAAGAAAAAACAATTATTTCTTGTTCTGTTTTTATTTATATTTTTTTCAGGTTTAGATATTTTGTACGGAAGTAAAAATAATTTTAGTTTATTGCATATTGAAGTTCATCATGGTTTTCTGGAGTATAGTTCTAATACAACTTTATTGTTCTGGGTATATAATCAAACAATTGCCCCTTGGCTTGTTACAGCTTTATTTCTGCGAAGACCTTTTAATATGTCAAACTATGGATTTTTGGGAGTTTTAGGTCTGTTTTCCGCTCCGTTACCTTTTATAGGCTTGGGTATATATATGTCTTTAATGACAGTTGTAAGATTTGTAAGGCAGTTTATAAAGCAACATTTAAAAATATTTTTAAAAGATTTATTCAGTATAAGAAATATTTTGTCAATATTAATTTTAATGCCTGTTTTTTATTTCTTTTATGCTTCCAATGTTACATCAAAAGAGGATCCGATTTTCTTTTTGAATTTGCCTCTTATGACTGTAAAATTTGTTCTAATCGAAGTTGGGGTTTATTTGATTTGCATTTTTTATAAAAATATTAAAAATCCAATTTACTATGCAACAGTTATTTCTTTGTTTGTATGTCCGTTTTTGTTCATTCCTGATTTGAGTATGAGGGTATCAATACCTGCGTTATTTACTCTTTTTGTTCTTGTTATAAAGTATTTATTTAGTAATAAAATTTCTAAAATATTAAAGACTGTAATTTCAATTGCATTACTTTTCGGTATGGTTACGCCAACAATTGAATTTTATCGCGGATATCATTTGATTTATATGAATAGTAAAAACTTGTTATTAAAAGATAATATAAAAACACTTAATAACAAAATTGAAAAAAATACTAAAAGAATTAAAATAGAAACGGGTGAAAATCTTCAAAATTTTGTTATTTACAAAAATTACGGTGCAGTTGATTTAAATAAACAGATATTTTTCAAGTATTTAGCTAAAAAAACGAGAAAGTAAATTTTACTTTCTCGTTTTTTTATTATAGCAAAATTATTATTGCTGTTGAGTTTGAGTCGTTGAACTTTCAGTGCTGTTTAACAATAATAAAGTATTGTAAGCGCTGTTCCAACCGTTATTTGCTTTAAGCATTTTCTTTGCGCGTTTAATTTTTTCTTTTTTCAGTTTTTCTTGTTGTTTTTCATATTTTTTGGTTAATTTTTGACTGGCCTTTCTTTCTTCAACATTAAGGCTTATTAAAGCGTAAGCCTTTTTATATGAATCGGAATTATAACCTTTTTTAGCTAAATCAGGATAGTTATATGAAACATAATCGTATACGTTCATTAATCTTTTTTCTCCTGACGGATGAGAGGATATAATATCAATGTAATTGCCGCAAATTTTGTTTAAAACAGAAATCATCGCAAGAGGGTTGTAACCTGCTTTTACAAGCAAGTCAACGCCTGACAAATCAGCTTCAAATTCGTCTTTTCTGCTTAATTTAGCGCTTGAAAGTTCTTGAACAGCTGCTGCGCCTACTGATTTTGATGAATCTCCAGTAACGTTTGCAATTAGAGTATTTAAAATAGATTGTTTAGCATTATGACCATTGATAATGTGTCCCATTTCGTGAGAAATTACTGCCGCAATTTCTTCGTCCGTTGTTGCATAGTTTAAAAGTCCTCTGTAAACATAGATTTCTTTGTTTATGCTTGCGTAAGCGTTTGCTTCATTTGAATCTGAAACCTTTATTGATATACCATCAGGTAATGAGTTTGCTTTGATAATTTTGTAAGCAATATTATTTAATTTTGATTGTGCTGCAGCAGAGTCCCAATTTGATGTGGGAGTAGTTGTAGTTGTTGCTGCGTTTACTGATAATCCTAAAAATAGTGCAAAAATAGCAATTAAAATCTTTTTCATAAATTTTCTCCTTTTATAGAAATGTTGACGGAATAAACACCGTCAACATTTTAACTCATTTTCTATTGTTCTTCTTCTGTTGATTCTTCAACTTCTTCCTGAACCATGTCTTCTTCATCTAAAGCTTGTTGGTTCATCTCTTCTTCAATTTCTTCATTTATTTCAGCCTCATCATATTTTGGCTCTTCTTCTTGAACATCATCTTGATATTCGTAATTTCTTTGAGCTTCTTGTTCAGCTTTTTCCATTTGAGAAACTGATTTAATATCAATCTTCCATCCGGTTAATTTGTGAGCCAATCTTACATTTTGACCTTCACGGCCGATTGCAAGAGATAATTGATCATCAGGTACAACGACCATAGCTTCCTGAGCGTTTTCATCATTTGCAAGAATATCAACAGATACAACTCTTGCAGGTGATAATGCGTTAACAATGTATTCAACAGGATCTTCAGAGTATCTTACAATATCAATTTTTTCGTTTTTCAATTCGTTAACGATAGTTTGAATTCTTGAACCTCTTGGTCCTATACAAGCACCTACCGAATCAACTTCAGGGTCATTTGACCAAACTGCAATTTTTGTTCTGTAACCTGCTTCACGTGAAATTGATTTAATTTCTACGATATTGTCTTCAATTTCAGGAACTTCAAGTTCAAATAATTCTCTAACAATTTCTGCGTGTGCGTGAGAAACAATTACTTGCGGTAATCTTGTTGTTTCTTTTACGTTAACAACAAATACTCTGATTCTGTTACCCGGTTTGTAGTATTCTCCTGGGATTTGTTCTTTTGATGGCATTATTGCATCAGATTTTCCGATATTTACAATAACGTTTCTTCCTTCAACTCTTTGGATTATACCTGTAATCAAAGTACCTTTTTTATCCATAAATTCGTTTAATACAAGGTTTCTTTCAGCTTCTCTTATTCTTTGAGTGATAACTTGTTTTGCTGCTTGTGCTGCGATACGGCCAAATTGTTCAGGAGTAACTTCAATTTTAACTTCGTCGTCAATTTCAACATCTTCGTCAATTTCTTTTGCTTCTGCAAGAGAAATTTGTTCATCTTCCATTCCGTCTTCAACGCTTTGAACGACTACTTTTGTGCAAAATACACCAATTTCACCTGTTTGTTCATCTAAGATAGCTTCAATGTTAGCTGCTTCTTTACATTTCATAGATTTTTTGTAAGCTGCAACCATTGCATCACATAGTGAGGCTATTAACACGTCTTTTGGTATTCCGCGTTCTTTTTCAAGTTCTTCGCATGCTTCAAACAATGCTGTTCCAATTTTAATCATTTTATTTTCCTTTCATTTTTTTATTCAAAGTATAATCTTGTATTCTTAATTTTATCCATAGGGATAATCATTTCTTTTTCATCTTCAAGGCGAATAACGGTAATGCCTTCGTTTTCATCATAATCAACGAGTTTTGCCTTGAAAATCTGCTCGGTACCGTCTTGAGGAGGTTCTTTTAATTTAATGCTTACGTTTCTTCCTCTAAATATTATGTATTCTTTTTCGGATTTAAATTTTCTTTCTAATCCCGGTGAAGACACTTCAAGATAGTATTTGCAAGGGATAAGTTCATCCAAAAAGTCTTCCATACTGCGTGTTACGTTTTCACAATCTTCCAATGTAACAGGGTGGTCATAAGAGAATAAGTAAACCCTCAAATACCAGCGGTGATTTTCTTTTACGAATTCTATTTCAACAGGAATAAGATTAAACCTCATTGCTGTGTTTTCAATTAATGGTGTGATTTTTTCAAGAATTTCGTGTCTGTTAATTTCTTCTTTCATTACGCTATCCCTTATGATAAAAAGAGAACGGGATTTGCCCGTTCTCTTTCAAAGAAACCTTAAGTTAATTTTATATCAATTTTTTGAAAATGTAAAGTACATTGTTAAGATATGTGGAATTGACAAGATAAAACAAGCATATTAATATTTATTTGAGGTTTTTATGACAGAAAAAGACTACAAATTTTATCTTGATGAAGGTATAAAATTAACAAATCAGGGGCAATTTCAGGAGGCTTTAAAATCTCTTGAAAAAGCGCTTGATTTGAATAGTGATAATGCTTTAATCCATTTTTCAAAGGCTGTTGTATACCATAATTTAAACCAACTGAGAGCAGCCTACGAGAATTATTCTAATGCAATAAAGATTGATGCCAAAATGATTGATGCTTATTATAACAGAGCTCAGACTATACTTGCGTTTGAAACAAAAACTGAGGATGAGTTAAAAGAGGCTTTGGCTGATTTATTAAAAGCGGTTGAATTAGATGAAAAGTTTATAGATGCTTATTATTATGCAGCAACGATAAAGAAAAAGCTTGAAGATTACGAAGGTGCAATAGAATTATTAGACAAGGTTCTTGCAATAGAACCAAAAGCGCCTTATTCAAGGGCATTAAAAAAATTAATAGAACAAAAATATTTGGGTAAATAATTATTTAAAACTTAACAGTAGTGGCAAATGTCCAAACGGTACAACTCCTACTGAAGCTAATCCAAGATGCAAATAGTTAAGACACTAAGATAAGTCATTGCTAGTGAAACGAGCAATCAATTGTAAAGGATACTAGTTATATTATTCTTATTTGTTTAATGCGTCTTTAAGTGCCTTTTCTAGAACTTCTATTTTAGATTCCAAAACCTTTACTTTTGAATCGCTTTCATCAGAATTTATAGAACTTTTTTCGAGTTCTCTTTTGTAAGCTTTTAATTTTCTTGCAAAATCCAATGCATAAGATAGTGCAAACATTACGCCTGTTATAAATCCGCCGCAAACAAAAATTGCAAGTTTATAGTCTTTTAATTCATAGCAAAGGTATCCTGCACCTGCTAGAATCAATATAGATATTAATCTTAAAAATATAATCATTTTTGACTCCTTAAATATTTAAGAACCTTTTGTATTTTTTCATCCGGTTCTATTTCTAAATTTATTATCTCATCAGAAAACGGTTTTGTAAACTGTAACTTGTAAGCCTGTAAAACTTGTTCCTGAGTTTTGATTTTCTCAGGTCTTGCGCCATAAAGTGTATCATTAAATACAGGAGTTCTAAAATAACTCATGTGAACTCTGATTTGGTGAGTTCTTCCGGTTTTTAATGTCAATTCTATATAAGTTGAATTTTTAAATCTTTCTAAAACCTTATATTCGGTTATACTTGGTTTACCGCCTTCAACAACCGCCATTTTATGAGGTTGAGTCGGATGTCTGCCTATCGGCAGGTTTATAACACCTTTTTCATCTTTAACAGACCCTTTAACAATTGCCAAATAACTTCTTATTGCTGTTTTTTCTTTAATCTGATTTGCAAGAAATTCGTGTGCTTCATTGTTTTTGGCTATCATTAGCAGACCTGACGTATTTCTGTCTAGTCTGTGCAAAATCCCGCGTCTGAATTCGCCGTTTATATCCGAAAGGTTATTTCCGTATTTGTATAAAAGAGCATTAACGAGTGTATTTTCTCTTTCAACTGTTGTCGGATGAGTTAGCATTCCTGATGGCTTATTTACAACAAGCATGTTTTCATCTTCCCAAACTATATCAAGAGGTATATTTTGAGGCTCTATTTTTACTTCTTCAACTGCCTGAGGCTCAAATTCAATTATATCACCCTCATGTAATTTGTGTGAGGGCTTTTTAGCAGTTCCGTTTACGAGTACGTCGCCACTTTTAACCGCATTTTGAAGTTTAGAACGCGAAATATCCGTTACTAAACTTGCTAAATATGAATCAAGCCTTGTGTTTTCGTCATTTTCATCAACAATAAATTTCATAACTGTTTTAATTGAGTTCTCTTTAAAATTAGGACTACTATTGCAATTACACCAATATTTATAAGTACATCCGAAAAATTAAATACCGGAAAATTTATGAAAGTTAGGTTTATAAAATCTCTGACATATCCAAGCATTACTCTTTCATACAAGTTGCAAAAAATTCCTGACATCATAATAGCGAGCCATGAAATTCCGTAATAAGACATTGTTCCTGCGTGTCTTATTATGTATGAAAATAAAACAACAAGAGCTATTACGGAAAGAACAATTAATAAAAACGGGTAATCGTGCAATATGCTGAAAGCCGCGCCTGAGTTTTTAACGTAATTAAGTGAAAATATTTCATTATTTACTTGAAATCCATTTTGAATATTGTTAATAATCCAATCTGAGCAGTAAAGATTAGCTACAACAAATATTCCGAATATTAAAAACAAATATGCAATTTTACTCCACAAGTTTTGCGGTTGTTTCTTTCTTGCCATTTTCTTTTACCTTAGAAAAATCTTTTGTCGGGATAATGTTTGTTCTTGTTATTACATAACCTAAACCTGTAACAACGAGTTTAATTTCTTTATTTGAAGTAACTTTTGCTCTTGTAATGCCTGCAGAACCTACTGTATACTCATTATAATTATCGTTATTAGCTTTAAATATTCTTTCCAAAATACCGTTTTCAGGCAGTTTTCTAAATACTTCCTGTGCGTTTATATGCGGATACGTAATTCTTTCCTGACCTATTGATGCAATAGTAAGCATTTTTTTATCAGGAACAGTTATTTTTAGGCTTGCAGTATATTCTTTTCCTGCCGGAACAAGTTGAGGAACAATTAAGTCCATTGTAATTTCATTTGCCTCACCATAAGTTAGTGTTGTTTTTTCACTTATGATGCTGTCGGATGTTATTATCCAGTTATCACCTACCTTTTCAAGATAGTATACACTGTCAGAGTAGCTTTTTAAATATCCCTTAATTTCGGTTTCATCAACTTTTTCTGTTGTAGTAGCCGTTGCATTTTCATTTACCGTAACAATTGCAGTATTTCCAACAATGTTTATTCTGTCTATATTCATTGTATATTTAATATCCGGATACAACTTCCAAGTTTTGTTTACAAGGTCAAAATACATGGTTTTGTCAAATCCGTCAGAATTTAAGTAGTTATCCGAATATGCTTTTTTTAAATTTTCTTCGTCAAAATTATTTGTATAGGAAGCAAGTCTTTTAAATAAATTTCGAACTTCCTTTTCCATGATTTGAGTTTGCTGTTTGGCATTTTTTGCGGATTTACTATCTGCATAAGCAATATAATTATCACTTGCAAAACATACAGGTGCAATTATAAAAGTCATTAATAACGTTAAAATAAATTTTTTCATATTTTTATTATACCTCAAAAATTTTTCATGTTTATACATCAACATTTGCCATCATATCAACAAGTGTTCCGATTGTAGTGTCCATACTTACAATATCGGTAGTTCTTTGTTGTAAAAAACCGTTAATTTGCGGCATCATTTCGATTGCGATATCAAGGCTTGGATTTGAACCGGGTTGATACATACCTACGTCAATTAAGTCTTTGTTTTCTCTGTACAGAGCCAGCAATTTACGCATTTTTGCGGCAGCTTCTTTGTGTTCTGATGTTGCAATAGCACTCATTAAACGGGAAATACTTCCTAAAACATCAATTGCAGGGTAATGATTGGCCTCGGCAACCTTTCTTGACAAGAAAATGTGACCGTCTGTGATACCACGAACCGTATCAACGATAGGGTCGTTAATATCATCACCTTCCATCAATACTGTATAAAATGCTGTAATAGAACCTTTTGGGCTATTACCCGCACGTTCAAGAACTTTTTGCAGCCAAGAGAAGATTGAAGGAGGATATCCTTTCATTGTAGGCGGTTCCCCAAGTGATAGTCCTACTTCACGACCTGCCATCGCACAACGTGTAACGGTATCTGTCATCAAGAATACTTTTTTACCTTGATCTCTGAAATATTCACAAACTGCAGTTGCTGCAAGTAAACACTTTTGACGAATTAATGGCGGTTGGTCTCCTGTTGCACAAACAAGAACAGACTTTTTCATACCTTCTGGGCCTAATGCGTCTTCAATAAATTCCTTAACCTCACGACCACGTTCTCCGATTAGAGCAACAACGTTTACGTCCGCATCGGAATTTCTTGCAATCATACCCAAAAGCGTGGATTTACCTACACCGGAACCTGCAAACAGCCCCATACGCTGTCCGCAGCCGAACGTTAAACAAGAATCTATTGCTCTAACGCCGGTAGAGAACATTTCTGTAATAATAGGTCGTTCAAACGGCCCGGGTGGAGGGCCTTCTATGTTTCTCCACTGAGCGTGCTCAAGTGGTAAAGGACTTCCATCCAAAGGATTTCCCATAGGGTCAATTAATCTGCCTAAGAGAAAATCACCAACGGGAATTGTAATCGGTTGACCTGTAGAAGATACTAAACAACCCTGTCCAATACCATTACCATCCAGAAGTAACAGTAATTGAGCAACTTCACCTTTAAATGCGGCAACTTCCGCAGGCTTTTTTTCTCCCGTATTTGTTTCAATATAGCATAAATCACCTATTTTAAGTCCCGGCAATTTAACTTCTACGGTTAAACCCAACAGTTTTGATACCGTACCTTTATATTGGTAGAGCTGGGTTCTTTCAAGAGTTTGATGTACCCGTTTTTTTATTTCATCTATTCTTGCTTGATCAACTTCTTCAAACATAAAATAATTGTATCACATTTTTAAGAAATTTTCTAAAAATTTATATTTAAGGTATAATAATTTTTATAAAGAAGTACACAGATAAAAAACGGGCAAAAAGACGGCGCTCGAAGAAAGAAGGAAAAGAAAAATGGTAGAAACAAAGAAAACGCAGATTGAAATCGGCGGAAAAATTGTAGAGATTGAAACAGGCAAATATGCTCAGTCCGCTACATCATCAGTTACCGTAAGATGCGGTGATACAATGGTATTTGTTCATTGCTGCGTTAGCAAAGAACCTCGTGTAGGTATTGACTTCTTCCCTTTGTTGATTGATTACGAAGAAAGAATGTCTGCAATCGGAAGAATCCCTGGTGGGTACAATCGTTCGGAAGGTAAGTCAACTGACAAGGCAATTCTTATTTCAAGACTTGTTGACAGACCTATCAGACCTTTATTCCCAAAAGGATATAGAAATGATATACAAATTGTTGGTCAATTATTCAGTTACGACCAAGAAAATCAACCTGATACATTGGTAATGTTAGGTGCTTCTTACGCTTTAATGCTTTCAGGCGCACCTTTCGAAGGCCCTATTGGTGCAGTTAGAGTATCAAGAGATGCTGAGGGCAATATGATTGCAAATCCTACTCATAAACAAGCTGATGAATCAGATTTAAATATTGTAGTTGCAGGTACTCACGATTCGGTATTGATGGTTGAGGCCGGTTGTAACTTCGTTACAGAAGACGATATTATGGCAGCTGTTGAGTTTGCACAAGGTGAAATAAGAAAACAATGTGAAAACCAAGTTGCATTCGCTCAGGAGTGTGGTGTTGTAAAAGAAGAATTTGTTAATCCTTACGATACAACCGAATTGAAAAATATTATTCAAGAAGTTGCAGGTGATATGATTCACGATGCTTACCACAATTTTGACAGAGAATACAGACAAAATAAACTTGAAGAAGCTAAAAAACTTGTAAAAGAAAGAGTTGAAGCGCTTCCTGAGGACCATCCTATTCCTGCAATGATTGAAGAAACAGGCATTGATTTTGTAGCGGAAGAATTCAAAGCTGCCGAAAAGAAAGTAATGCGTAAAATGATTCTTGAAGAAGGTGTTAGAGCAGACGGCAGAAAACCAAATGAAGTTCGTCCTATTTGGTGCGAAGTTGGTGTTTTACCAAGAGCTCATGGCTCAGCAGTATTTACAAGAGGTCAAACTCAGGTATTATCAGTTGCAACCCTTGCGGGTCCTGCAATGAAACAAGAACTTGACGGTGTAGACCCTCAAACCGAAAAAACATATATGCACAAATATATATTCCCTGGTTTCTCTGTTGGCGAAGTAAAACCCTTAAGAGGTCCGGGCAGACGTGAAGTAGGACATGGAAACTTAGCTGAACGTGCTAATGTTCCTGCACTTCCAAGTCAAGAAGAATTTGGTTATACAATTCGTGTAACATCTGACGTTTTAGAATCAAACGGTTCAACATCAATGGCATCAACTTGCGGTTCATCAATGGCATTAATGAATGCAGGTGTTCCTGTTAAATGTATGATTGGCGGTGTTGCAATGGGTATGATTAAAGAAGACGGTTATGAACCTGTTGTATTAACTGATATTCAAGGTATTGAAGACTTCTTAGGCGATATGGACTTCAAAGTTACAGGTAACGATGAAGCTATTACTGCTCTTCAAATGGATATGAAAGCAAAAGGTATTCCTAATGAAACATTGAGAAAAGCCTTAGCGCAAGCAAAAGAAGGTAGATTGCATATCTTAGGTAAAATGAGAGAAGCTATTTCAGAACCGGCTAAGGAATTATCACCATACGCTCCAAGCATTACAACAATGACAATTCCGACAGAAGATATCGGAACTGTTATCGGACCGGGCGGTAAACAAATCAGAGCCATCATTGATGCATCAGGTGCAGAAATTGATATTCAAGATTCAGGTGTTGTTACAATCACATCTAACGACCAAGAAGGTGCAAGAATTGCTATCAATATGATTAAGCAATTAACCTTTAAGCCTGAAGTAGGTATGGTTCTTAAAGGAAAAGTTGTAAGAATTATTCCTATTGGTGCATTCGTTGAACTTGGCGGCGGTAAAGACGGTATGGTTCATATTTCTCAAATCTGCAAAGAAAGAATTGAAACTATCGAACCACACGTAAACATCGGTGATGAAGTAATCGTTAAGATTATAAAAATTGACGATAAAGGCAGAGTAAATCTTACAATCAAAGGTGTTACCGACGAAGAGAAAGCAACTGCAATATAATCGTTTAAAAAACAAAAATAAAAGACCTGTTACATTTAAGTATCAGGTCTTTTAAATTTATTTGCAGTCTGTTTATTAAGTATTATGTCGTATAAGGGTTGTAAAATGTTAAAACATGATTTATAATTATAATATATCAGGATAGTAATGGAGGCAAATATCTATGAATAAAGAATTACGTATCGAGGGGGAGGTAAAATCCTCTTGTAGTAATGGTTTTGGCTTGGTACTTGATGCCTTGGTTCCTATTACTAAAAAAACACAAAAATTTGTTGCATTCACATTAGCCGAAACACTGATTGTAATCGGCGTAATCGGTATTGTTTCCGCGTTGACATTACCTAACTTAAACAGTTCCACAGGCGATAAAGAGCGTGTTGCAAAGGTTAAAAAGATTTATCAAAACCTTCAAGATGCGTTTGGTCGTGCAGAAGCTGTCTATGGACCATATGAAGAATGGTTTGTAAATGAGGCTTCTGATGCTTATGAAGCAAGGGCAAAACGAGCTGGTGAACGTATTACAGAATTTATGAAAACATCCAAGGTTTGTGCGCAGGAGACTGGAAAAGGGTGTTTTACAAGCGGAAAAAGTAAAACTATAGTAAATGAAGATCATAGTAATTTTGATAGTGATAGTCGATTATATAAAATTATTACTGCAGATGGTGCAACAATATCTATCTCTAATGCTGCTACTCCTTTAATTATTGTTGATATTGACGGTCCAAATAAAGGTCCTTATACTCTAGGTAAGGATATATTTGGTTTTGATATAGGTGATAATGGTGAAGGTGTATTGCCATGTTTACACAATTGGGAGCTTAATAAAATTTTATCTGAGGATATAACAAATAAGGGAATTAGTGCTGCTACTTGGATAATCAAATATGATAATGCGGATTATTTGAAATTAAATAGTCGTGGAAAATGTCCAAATGGTACAACTCCAACCGAAGCTAATCCAAGATGTAAATAGTTTGAGTTGAATGCTTTAAAAGTTTAACGGTTGAACAGTTTTTGTTCAACCGTTTTTCGTCATACGGAACTTGTTATAGCATTTTACTGATTAAGAATGACAAGTTCTTAATATCCGAATAGTTCAAAATGCATGCTATTACTAAAAAGGCAATTTTGAATA
>JAFWGJ010000010.1 GCA_017512405.1 bacterium
AAAAATTATACATAGAGGATGTTATTTAAATTTAATATTTTTTTCAATATCTTTTTTCTTTATGTTTAAACTATTAAGTTTAATAAAAAAAGATGATAATTTTATAATTTTGGGTTTATTATTTGGTTTTGTTTGCATTGGCAGTACATTAACAATGTTATTGATGCGTCCTTATGCATTGCAAGAATGTTTGTTTATCATAGTTAATTACACGTTAATTCTTCTGTGGAAAAAGATAAAAAATAATGAAAAACTTAACATAAAAGATATATGTTTATATTCGTTAGTTTTTTCTTTATTTTTACAGACGGGATATTTTACTCTTATATATGCGGGTATTGTTTTTGTATTTACAATTATTGCTTTGATTTTATATAAAAAGTCTTATTACCTGAAAAACTTTTTATTAATATCGAGTTTGGCAATTATTTTTACATGGATTTGTTATCCCGGATATTTTGATTTTCATACTGATAATGAGCATATTGAGACTGTTTCAAAAGCAGCTAATAGCTTCAATTGGACTGTTTTAAAAAATACTGCCGGCAATTTATTAGAATATTTAAAAGCATTTATTATTTATCCTGTAATTTTTATACCGTTATTAATTCTTTTTATTTATGGAAAATTAGTACCAAGCGTGAGAAAATTTCTTTTTGACGATAGAATATTAGCCAAAGAACAACTGTGTATTTGTCTGTCAATTATTTCATTTTGTATTATGTGGGCAATTATATCTTGTTACATTGCTCCATATCCGACATTTCGATATATAGCTGCTGCAAGTGTATTTTTTGCGTTACTTTCAGCTATGCTGTCTTATAATTTTAAAAGATATATACAAATTTTAATTTTAATAGTGTATTTTATTTGTTCCATAAATACATCAAAATTAAATATATATCCTCAATATCATTATACTATCGGTGGATTGCAAGTACCTTTTTTGATTACTAAGAATCACGAGTCAGCCTTTTTTAATAATATTGCTAAACAAAATATACCTGTAATTGTTGTTCCAAAACATTGGTATAATGTAAATTATTTTATATATTTTGATAACAGCCAAAAAATTAAATTTGAAGATACAGATTATATTAACAGTTCAGAATATTCAGAATATATAATTATTACAAATGGGTATGTTTATAAACAAAGTATGAATAATGTTGTTAATAATATGGGTAATAGTTCTATTAAAAACAAATAGAATTTCGTTGTATAAAATTATTTTAAATTTTTTATTATTTCATTTGTAAATTCTGCTGTTGTTGAATTTCCGCCGAGGTCTGTTGTCAAAATTTTGCCCTCTTTTAAAACACAAAATAATGCTTTTTCTATTCTTTGGGCTATTTCCGTTTGATTTATATATTTAAGCATTTCTATTGCAGACAATAAAAGTGCCGTCGGATTTGCCTTATTTTGACCTTTTATATCAGGTGCGCTTCCATGTACAGGTTCAAAGACTGCTATATCTTTGCCAATATTAGCCCCCTGTGCTACGCCTAAACCGCCTATTAAACCTGCGCATAAGTCTGAAACAATATCTCCGTACAAATTAGGAAGAACCAATACATCAAATTTTTCAGGATTTTGAACAAGCTGCATGCACAAGTTATCAACCAATATTTCCTTGTATTCAATATTAGAATATTTTTCAGCAACTTCTCTTGCACAATTTAAAAATAAACCGTCTGTTAATTTGCAAATATTGGCTTTAGTTACTGCTGTTACACTTTTTCTGTTATTTTTTACTGCGTAATCAAATGCAAACTCTGCTATTCTAGTTGATGCTTTTTTAGTTATAATTTTTATGCTTTCGGCACTGTTTTCATCTATTTGTCTTTCAATACCCGCATACAAATCTTCTGTATTTTCTCTTACTATTACTAAATCTACGTTATCAAACCTTGTTTTTATTCCGTCAATATTTTTACAAGGTCTTAAATTTGTATATAAATCTAAGGCTTTTCTTAATTGTACATTTACACTTCTAAACCCTTTACCGATAGGTGTCGTTACAGGCGCTTTCAGAGCAACTTTATTTTTTTTGATAGAGTCAATAACTCTTTCAGGAAGCGGTGTTCCTTCTTGTTCTATAACGTCTGCTCCTGCACTTTGAATATCCCATTCAATTTCAGCACCTGCTTCCTTTAATATAGAAACTACGGAATTTGTTATTTCAGGTCCTATACCATCTCCGGGAATTAAAGTTACTGTTTGCATTTTAAATCTCCTAAACTAAATCAAAATCACCATGTTTTTTGATATGCTCAATTAATCCGCCTTCGTTCAGAAGTTTAATCATAACGTCAGGTAACGGAGGAAACGGTAATTTTATATCCTGAGTTTTGTTATAAACATAACCTTGTTTGATATCTACTTCAAGTTCATCACCTGCATTTATTTTATCTGTGTCACATTCTATAAGTAAAAGTCCTATATTTATTGCATTACGATAAAATATTCTTGCAAAGCTCTTTGCCAAAACAGCACCAACACCTGCAATTTTTATAATTTGAGGAGCGTGTTCCCTTGATGAACCTAAACCAAAATTATTTCCGCCGACAACAAAATCACCTTTGCTCATTTTTGATGCAAATTCAGGATCTGCATCTTCTAATACATGTTTTGCGAGTTCAGGTAAGTTAGAACGTAAATGAAATAATCTTCCCGGTGCAATGTGGTCTGTTGAAATGTTATCACCGAATTTAAACGCTTTTCCTTGTAATAATGTCATTATAACACCTCTCTTACATCTGCTATATAACCTTTAATCGCACTGTATGCACAAGTTGCGGGAGATGAAAGATATATAAAACCTTCTGTATTACCCATTCTGCCCTGAAAATTTCTGTTTTGACTCGATAAACAAACCTCGCCATCACCCAAAATTCCTGCATGTACGCCAACACAAGCACCGCAACCTGAGGTTACTATTGATGCTCCTGCGTTTACCAAATCAGTTATTAAACCTTCTTCAAGTGCCTTCAGAAAAACTTTTCTTGATGCAGGTGCAACTAATAAGCGAACACCTTCTTTTACGTGGTTGTTTTTTAATATTTTTGAAGCTATTCGTAAATCTTCTATTCTTCCGTTTGTACAGGTTCCGATATAAACTTGATTTACGTCTATCTTAGGCATTTCTTCAATGTTTTTTGTATTATCAACCGTATGAGGAAGAGATATCATCGGCTTTAATTCATTTAAATTTATATTAATAACCCTTTCATATTCTGCATCTTCGTCGGCTTTTATTTCAACGAATTTATCTTCTCTGCCGTGTTCTTTTAAGTATTCTTTTGTCTTTTCATCAGTTTCAAACAAACCGACTTTTGCACCTGCTTCTACTGCCATATTTGATATTGTAAAGCGGTCAGACATACTCATATTTTTAACGGCACTTCCCGTGAACTCTAATGCTTTATAGGTTGCACCGTCAGCGCCTATCAGACCGATTAAATATAAAATTAAGTCTTTTGCATAAACGCCCTTTTGAAATTCACCTTCAATCACAATTTTGTAAGTTGACGGAACTTTTAACCATGTTTTGCCAAGTGCCATTACAACGGCAATATCCGTTGAACCTACGCCTGTTGCGAATGCGCCTAATGCTCCCGATGTACAGGTGTGAGAATCTGCACCTAAAAGAACTTCTTCCGGATTAACAAAACTTTCGATTAATCTTTGATGACAAACACCTTCGCCAACTTCTGATAAAACGGCTCCGTATTGTTTGGCAAAATCTCTTAATATGGTATGAGTGTTAGAAAGTTCTTTTCTTGGGCTTGGTGCTGCGTGGTCTATAAAAAGAATTGTTCTGTCAGGGTTAAATAATTTGTCTTTACCCATTTTTTTGAATTCATTTACTGCCAACGGACCTGTTCCGTCCTGAACCATTACAACATCTATATTTGATATTATCAATTCGCCGGGTTTTACTTGATGTCCTGCATGTTTTGACAAGATTTTTTCAGCTATAGTTTGTCCCATGATTTCTCCTATACAAATAAATGAGGTTGTGTAATAAAATTATTATCAACTCTCTTTTTAAGATTTCCTGTTGGCATGTAATAAGGTGTAACAGTCATTATTTTTGCCGCAATATCAGGATAATAATATATAAACTTAAGTTCGCTTTGAGTCAAAGGTTTTTGTGTATGTACATTGGCGTAACGTGCAAGTTCAAGAATGTTTCTTGCTTCATCCTCATCTTGAAACTCTATTTCCATCTTTTCATAAACATTTCTAAAACCTTTAATACCGCCATATTCACCTGTTGTAATCATTCGTCCTGTTTCAACTATTTCAGGTTCACCTCTGCCTAATTCTTCGTAGGCATATAATTCGTAATTTAATCTGTCTTTTAAGGCTCCATCCGCATGAATACCTGATTCATGAGCAAATGCATTCGCTCCTGTTGCAGGCTGATTAATCGGAAGCGGTACTCCAAAAGCGTAAGAAGTGTATTTAGCAAGTTTCCAAGTTTTTGACAAATCAATATTTGGGTCGATTTTGTATCCACCCATTCCTGAGGATTTTAAAACGCCTAATAGACAGGAGATTAAATCTGCATTTCCTGCTCTTTCTCCCATACCGTTGACTGCTGTATTTATATACGCATTTACACCTGCATCTATTGCCGCTTTTGCTCCGATAACACTGTTTCCTGCTGCCATTCCTAAATCGTTATGAAAATGTAATTCTATATCCATTTGGGTTTCGGATGCTATTTTTGAAATTCTTTCGTATGCGCTTATAGGATTATCAAAACCTAATGTGTCGCAATATCTTAATTTTTGTGCCCCGTGTTTTTTTGCTTCCGTTGCAAATGTTATTAAATAATCGATATCACTTCTTGATGCATCTTCAGCATTTACACCGATGGATTGAGCACCACAGGCTACTGCTGCGTCAATAGCTTTTATTGTTGATTTTATAATGTCGTCTTTTGTCTTTTTACCGCCGAATTTACCTTTTATCATTTGGTCTGAGGTTGATACTGATAAATTAACGTATTTTAAACGAGGAACATTTTGAAATGATAAATATACGTCTTCTTCTATACCTCTCATCCAGCCTTCAAGTTTTGTTTTTGTAATAACACCTCTGTCTACAAGTTCCAAATTCCCGTTTAAATAATTAAGTTCGTGTCTTGTTGTCGGAAATCCAAACTCGGATTGTGTTATACCAATATCATCCAACATTAAATTAATAATGGTTTTCTGTAACTTTGCCAAACCAAGTCTTGATGTTTGTACTCCGTCCCTGTTGGTAACATCTATAAAATATATATGTTTATTGTCTGTCATTAAAACAACCTCATCCTTTATTACAGAAAAATTATATCATAATAAAAGTTTTTAACATATTTCTTCTTATTGTTACATTTTATTAAGCTTGGGTTTACTAATATAATTGCATTTCAGGGAAAATAACACTTGCAAAAAGGTTTTTTTTGAATTATAATAGCAAAAAAGTTTATGTTTTAATTTAAAGTATACGTAAGACATGATAAGGAGCATAAAATGGAAATAGGCAAAGTTAACGTACCAAATGTTCAACCTGCAAAAGAAGCAGAACCGCATCAATATTATTCTCAGATGCTTAAATATGATCAAGACATAATTGATCAAAATGTGAAATATGCAGCTGAACAAAATAAAAAGCAACATGAAGCCGAATTGGATGGTGTTCAAGCCAAATTAAAAGGCGCTCAGGACAGTGTTGAAATTTTTAATCGCTTAGGAATGGAAGCAGAAGCTGATGAAGAAGGTAAAATAACACTTTCTCATTACAATCAGCCGGGTAAAACAGTTACTTTTGCTGATATGGGTATAGATGAAGCAAAATTGATGGAAAATGTAAAAGAAATCAAAGGTAATGCAAATTTTGCAAGAACATCTTTGACATCAGTTGATTCTCTCCAAAAAGTAGGTGGAAAACTTGATGTAATGCATACAAAAATTAAATCTATGAAAAATCTTGAAGAAATTGGCGGTATTGCTCAAATGAATAACTCACTTATTGAAGAATTGCCAAAATTAAAAACAGTAGGTGCAATGGCAAGTATGTCAAGTACGAAAATTAAGGAATTACCTGCTCTTGAAGAAGTAAACGGTAATTTGGATTTACAAAATACACCGATTGAAAAAATGCCTGCTTTAAAGAAAGTTAAAGGTGATGTAAATATTATAAATACAGGCATGACAAAAGAAGATATAACCGCAGAAGTTGGCGGAAAAGTTAAAGATAAAAAAGATCCTGTATTACCTATAAAAACAGATTACAGTTATTTATGGGATAACTCAGATAGAGTTGAACATTTTAAAGAACTAAACAAATAGTTCAAAGTAAAAGTAGAAAAAGAAATCCGAAACTTAGGTTTCGGATTTCTTTTTCTATATAAATCGTAAAAATGTTGCTTGTAAATTAATATTAAAAATTTTTTTTCATATAGCAATTTTTTTTGATGATTTTTAATTTACGTGTATTAATAATTTATAAAATGTCAGAGTATTTAGAAAGGAAATGTTTCAATGCCGCAAATGATGTCAACAGGATACTTAAAAGTCGGAAATGATTACATAAATCCTCATAATATAGCTCATATAGCAAAGGGCAAAGACGGTAAAACTTTTGTTGGTTATAACACATTTGTTCAAAGTCCTTTTGGCGTTATTCCTATGTCAGACAGAATAGATGTTGACACTGATAAATTTGCAAAATGTGCTGTTAAAGCTATGCAAACAGGTGAAATTATTGACGTAATGGCATAAATTTATTAGTCTTGTTTATAAAAAATTAATTTAAGGTATCCAGAAATTACCTTTTAAAATGAAGTTGTCAGTATTTAGCATGTTGCGGCAAATTTCTTGTGCTCGTTTTCCTTTATTTGTTCCGCTTTCCAACTCAATTGTTTCGCCGTTATATAAGTATACGTATATTTTGTATGAACCGGAATGAGGAGAATCTTTTTCATAATTGGATTTTAATTCCCTAATATCAGAAAGTTTGAACTCGTTAATTAATTCGGTTTCTCCTGAAATAATATTTCTTGAGTAGATAAAACAGGTATTTTTAGATTTTGAACACTCAACATCCTGTAACGGTATAAATAAACGCATAATGAATCCAAGCAGTAATGTTACGCAAAGTGCTATTATTAATGAATATTTGTGATAGAATTCTTTCATAATTATGCATTCAGTCTTAGTAGGATTTATAAATGTTTTTTGGCGATAAAACGTAACTTGCTCCTGTTTCATCAAGGATAAATTTTACGGGAACATTGTATATTTCGGAACACGCATTTACGGTCCATAATTCTTCCCAAAAACCTTCAACTGCTTTTTCTCCTACATATTTCAGATTATAAGGCGGTTTTATTACTTTTGTATCTATAACTTTCATGTTTCCGCAACCGGTTGTTTGAGTTCCAACTGCCATGTATACGGCTCTTAAAGTATCATATTGCAGTTTATTATTGGCGATTGATTTACCCGGTAAAGGAAAAACTTTGTTAAAATCTTGTGCCAAACAAGAATTAATCAAAGAAAAAGTTAGAAAGATAGTTGTAATAATAAGTTTTTTCACGTTATAGTTTCTCTTGTTATTTTTAAAATGTCGATAAGGTTACTATTTTGGAACCCAACAACAAAGAAATTCTATCACAAGAAATACTCCCTGACAATATTTATCAACGTATAGTTCATATCATGAAACAGTCCACACAGGAATACTACAATATGAGAATAGTATTAGGACTAGAAAGTAAATAATTTTTGGTTTTTCACTAACTTCTCTACTTAGTTCTTTTTTTCTTTTATTGACGTAACTATACTGAGTGTAAGAAAAACTGCAAATAATAAAGCAAAAAATATATTTAGAAATGTTAAATGTTCTACAGATATATTTTTTAGAAAAGAGTAATCTATAATGTTGCTATAATGATAAAATTTTGTTTCTACACCAACATGAAGATTGTTTATTACATTGCCCCAGAATATAGAAATAAAATACATAACGCAAGATAATATTAAAAATATTAATGACTTATTCTTCATTCTTCTTTATAAATTTGTTTTTGCACCGAATTCTTTAAATAATGTCGACGAGGTTACTATTTTGGAACCCTACGACAATGAAATTTTATCACAAATTATGCGGTCAGACAACATTTATCACAGGATTGTATCTATTATGAAACAGTCCACACAGGAATACTACAATATGAGAATGGTGTTAGGTCTCAAAGTTGCATAAAATATTATCTTGATTATGTATTGACATAATCAAATTATGGTGTTATTCTTTTATCATGAGATGTTATGAAAAATTTGGATGGGGCGGTAAGCGAGAACAAGCAGGTAGAAAGAAAACTTGTCTTAAAAAAGTGCCGTTTAACAGAAGAATTAACGAAAATATTTTGAATATTTTGCATGATTATGCCAAAAGACATAATATAACTGATACGGAAGCGTTAGAAAGTGCTATTTTATTACAAAGTAATATTGAAAAATTAAAAGGAGATAAAGTTATGAAAATTTGTATTCCGACAAGTGAAGGTAAACTGTGTGGACACTTTGGGCATTGTGATTCATTTACTTTTGCAGAAATCAACCCTGAAACAAAAGAAATTTTAAGTATAGAAGAAAGAGTTCCTGAAGAAGGGATTTCCTGTCAAAGTGCAAGTTGGATTTCAGAACAGGGTGTAAGTAAGGTTTTAGCAGGCGGTATGGGTGGCAGACCTATGATGATGTTTGCAATGAACGGTGTTGAAGTTGTAGCAGGTTGCCCTGAATTAAAAATAAAAGAATTATTAGAAAAATATATGGCAAATACTCTTGAAACAGGTGAAAATACTTGTGGCGGAGAAGGATACGACCACGCACATTGCCACCATCATGGCGAAGGACATCATTGCCATCACTAAAAACATATTTCTAAACTTGGAACCAGTATAAGGCTCTTAAATACTGAAATAGAGCCGAATTTTGTGGACTCTAAAAACTTAAATGTCGAAGGGGGGACTTGTCTTGCTCGTTCGCGTTTAACGGGTCTACGGTTTTTCTTTTCAGAAACTTTGTTTCTTCAAAAGAAAAGACCTTCGCCCTCAGCTCACTCGCGCTGAACCCCCGTGTAATTTAGCATACAGAACAAGATTAAATTAACTGTGAGATGGAGATGGGGAAATTATTCATAAAAACCGTATCTCCCATAATTTTTATTTCCAGTAAATTTTACATAATTTGAAATCTTTTTTACCTCTTCATTTGGTTCTTTATTGTCAAATATTATGATTTGCCTATCTTTATTTGTATTTGATAAATCTTTCCAAAAAGCATTTTGGATAGTATTTGATAATTTTTCAGCATCATAATCTGCTTCTTTTAAAGACAATAACGGTGAATCTAATATAATAAAAGCAGGAAAAGAAAAATCATTATTGTACATATAATTTTGTAAACCAACAGAAAATGCTGCATGTGTTAAAGCACGATGACCCTTTCCAAGGTGTCCACGGGGTTTCCCATCGATTTCAATATCATAAGTGTTGGTATCGAAAATTACATTACAGTCATCTTTATACTTCCAGTTATCTAAAAATATTTTAATTGTATTAGCAAAGTTTATATAGTATTTATTGTCAATTATTGGACTTTCGTTATTTACCTTATACGCATCTAAGCTGTTTTGGCATTCTTGCCGATACGATGTATAACTTGTAATATCATTTCGTAATTTTATTTTCAGTTCAACCTTTTTTTGCAATGCCAAAATATTATCAATTCTGTTTTTTAATACTTTTGAATGCGGTTTTAATTCATTATCTATTTCGATTGTCAAATTATAAATTTTATTATTTAAGTCATTTATTTCTTTATTATATTTTTCAATATTGGATTTTTCATCTAGAATAGTTTGATTTAAATCATTAATTTTAATTTTAATTTTTTCATTCTCTTTTTCACAAGATGCAAATAGTTTATTAAATTTTTCTTCTTTATTATCAATATTGTTATTACAAATAGGACAAGGATAGTCTTTTAATTGGTTTAAATAAAAAGTACCTTCTTCCACAAAATCAATTCTTTCAATATCGTTAATATAATATTCTTGCAATAAAGTATATTTATTCAATAAACGAGAACTTTCAATAATTAAATTTTTTAATTTTTCTACATCTTTAATATATTCGGCTCTTTCTATTGTTTTTTTGTTTAATAGGGTAGTATTATATTCATACTGACCTTCTAAAGAATTGATTTGTTCATTTAAATCTTCTATTTTGAAATCTTCTAATTCTTCAACTTTTACGGAGGTTTCTTTTATTAGGTTATTATATACTTCTATTTTTGCTAATAATTTCGCTTTTGTTATTTTGGGATCTTCAATTTCTTGCAAATCTGAATTATCTTTATTTGTTAATAAAAAATTAAATAAGGATTTTTTGTAAATTGCTTCATAGTTATCTGAAAATATTGGAGATTCTTCACTTATTATATTAGTTTCATTTACAATTACAAAATCGACAATCTCACGTAAACTTAGTAGTTTAGTTTTATTAGTTCTAATTTTAGATAATATTTTTTTATCACTATATTTCATCAAATCTAAAACATAACTTGAAACTGATTCTTTTGTTTTAGCGTTTATTCCAAGTTCTTTGTATTCATTTTTTTCTATGTTTTTAATAGCACATTCATACAGATAGATAACTTGAGTATTATCACCACGTAAATATCTTTTTATAGTAAAAGGTTTTGAATTATATTCCAGTTCAAGTAATAAAAAACTATAATTTTTACTTTCGTTAATGTCTTTGGGAGGATTTTCTGCCCCAAATAAGTAATCAATACAGTTTATTACATACGATTTTCCCGTATTAGAAGCTCCCGTTATTATATTTAACCCCTTTTTAAATTCTAATTTGGCAACTTTTTCAGGTGAAACACTCTGTAATTCATTTATAAAGAGTCTATTTTGCATAGCTATAACCCTCATGAAATAATCCATATGTAGAAAATTCACTATCCCATTTAGACATAGTTTTCTCAAAGTACTTTTTTATATTTTGTTCATCATATTTTTTAAAGTGTTTTTTAACCCATTTTGCTTGTTTTATCAACTTTTTCGAATATGTTGATGTCAATTTATTTATGAATAAACTTGTTAATTTATTATTTAAATAATAAATTCCATTTTCATTATAAATAATATCTATCAATTGTTTTTGAGCTAATATTTTTAGGGCATTTTTAATTAATTTTACTTTGATAGAAAGTTCTTCTTTTCTAAATGGGGAATTTGGCAGGATGCTAATTTGTTTTTTATCAAAATCATTAGAATGTAATAACGCATAATCATAAAAAATGATTAACTGCTCATCAATAGCATTACTTATTGTATTAATTATAATAAGGATTCTTAGAGCCACTTCTATTTCATTATTTAAAAGTTCCATATTATTCATGCTCAGTCCATTCTATACTTTCATCTTCATTTGCTACCTGATGCAAAATTCCTATTCTATCATTTGTCTTTAAAAACTCTGATAATGAGTTATTTCCAATATTTAATGTTGTTGCTACTGCTATTGCAGAATTTAAGCATTCTACGCCGTTTTTGTATGTATTACATAAGATTTGCGATTTTACAGGATCCATAATTTGATTTTGTAAATCGTTAAAAGTTTCATCTGTTGGTAATGAATCTCTTGAAAATTCTTTTAGACCTTCTGCTGAATAAAAACATTTTCTCTGTATGCTAAAATGTTCTTGATACTTATTAGATAATTGTTTAAAATTTGTTATCGAGGACTTATTGACACTTCCATATGCTCTATATAATTTATTCACATATGTTAATTCATTATTTTCTATTATATTAGATGGCTCTGGTGGAGTTTTTCTCTTAAACTTACGAAGCCCAAACCAACTTGAATAATATTTCGTTTTTTCGAATTCTTCTAAAAAATTTAATGGAGTAATTTCATTTATAATACTAAAATCGAAATTTTTGATAAATGTTTCGAATTCAGTATTTAGTTCTATACTTTTTTCTTTTGTTATAGTACTTTTACAATTGTTGTTCCAATTTTGTATTATCGCGCTTTTGAATTTTTCTGGATTTTCTATTAATTTTGTTAGTGCAGTTCCACATCCTTTACTAGAAATAATATAGTAATTTTTAGGAACGACATATTCCTGATTGTAAGTATAATATAATAGTTTTCCAATTTCTACATATATATTGGATGGGGTTAGCTTGTTATTATAATGTTTACACTGATATATATCAAGGATGGTCATATTTTCATCTTGATAAGCAAAAATATCTCTTCCTTGATCACCAGAAGCACCAATCCTTTTTACGTACTTATAACGATCTTTCATAGAAAAAAGCCATTGTTCTGTCATTAGTTCAAAATCATCTTCTGATACTAACGAAAAAATTTTTATATCTGGCACATCCTTTCCGGAAAGAAGTTGCAAATTCGTTTTTTCTTTAATCTTAGGTTTTTCTAAATCAATAAATTCCAATATCATACTCCATTGTATACAAATTATAATACAAAATAGGCGATTTTACTTAAATATGAACATTACTAAATAATTGTCATTTTGTTAGTGCTATAATTATTGCATGATAGATGCAAATGAGTTTTTAAAGATTAAAAGATTAGCATTAATATCATTAGTTTCTGATGATATTTTAATAGACAAGCTTGTCTTAAAAGGTGGAACTTGTCTTGAGCTTGCCTATAAAATTCATTCTCGTTCATCAAAAGATATTGATTTCTCGATTGATAATGAATTTTCTGATGCTGAAATTGCTCAAATTATGAGCGATTTACCCGAAATATTTAACAAGAATTTTAGTAAAATCGGATATTATGCTTTTGATTTTAGAATAAAAAATAAACCTGTTCACATGCCTATTGATATTAAAATGACAGGTTACAATTTATCGTTCAAATTAGTTTCAAATGATGTTCATAACGAGTTCAAAGATAATATTGATAAATTACGCAATCGAGCACTATCCCTTGGACAGTCTGACAAAAAGGACTTTGTTATAGATATAAGCAAATTTGAATATACTCAAAACAAAGAAGAAAAAGAAATTGACGGACACAAAATATATGTTTATCCGCCAGTAATGATAATTTGCGAAAAATTGAGAGCAATTTGTCAAAAGATGAAAGAATATAGGAATAATCCGGGTGATGCAGACCTACCAAGAGCAAGAGATTTTTGGGATATATTCTTAGTTCAAGAAAACTTACCAAGAGTGGATTTTAAGCTTCCAGAAAACAGAAATATTTTAAAACATGTTTTTGATGCAAAAGATGTAGATATGAATTTATTATTAAAACTTGAAGAAAAAAGGCATATTCATGAAGATGATTTTAGGAATGTTCAATTAACAGATGCTGCAAATAAAAAATATCCGACTCATTTTGATTTTTATTTTGAATATGTTTTGGATTTAATCAAAGATTTAGAGGAATTCTGGATAGTATAAATTCCATCTTTCGCTATATTTTCGGTCTTTTTCTTTAAGTTCCCGCTGAATAAAAAAGCGTAATTCTTTGTCGTAGTCAAATAATTTTAAATCATCCTCTTTATATCCGGCTTTTTCTAAATAAAACCCAATGGCTTGATGGTGTGGATAAATATAATCTAATTTTATCAATATGTCATATAACTTTTGAATATTTACACGGCCTTTTGCCTTTTTATAAACATTTAAAACCTCAAAACAACCACCGCAATAATATGGGCTTACAGCAATATCAATGAGTGTACGTTCTATATTCGTTATATTGATTTTTGCATTATTATAATTTGCTTCTATTATGCCTAGCTTATTACTATATTTGCTCTGTAATAAATTTATAGAATAAATATCTTTAACCGTCAGATTTTTACTGATTCGCGCCGGCATATAAAAGGCTTTGTTAATTTCTTCTTGAATAAGTTGCTTTTTAGTAGTTTCTTTTAATGGTTTTGATTTTTCTAATGATACAAATATAGTTTTAGGAATATTATTAGTTAAATTATGGTATTCTACAGCGGAATAATGACTGAAATATGCATTAGAGCTAATACTTTGTATTGCTCGATATAAACTAGGGCTTTCAACAAAATATCTTGTATATGTTTTGGATGGAAATTCCAGTACAAATTTTTCTTTATAAATATCATTTTGAATTAAATATTTTTGAAAAGCCGTAAATGTTGTTGCAGAATAAATATATTTTTTATCAATACATTCTTTATAAATTTTTCTAAGCTCGCGAATCCTGTAAAATTCAACTTTTTCATTGAAAAAAGAAAGAATATTCTCTTTATTCTTTTCCATTTTTAATTGAATTGTAGATTTTGAATTACTCATTTCTGTTTAATCGGTATTATGTATAATACCGATTATAACATATTTTTTATCAAATTTCAACCCCTCTTTAGAATTATTTTTTAAAATTAAGTTATTACGAATTAAAAGTATCTTGTAAGATACTTTTAATTCAAACATAAATAAATTACAATAGTCCTAAAGTATTATATTTTAGACAAAATTATTTCTTAAAATTTAACATTATTTATACAACTTAGCATTTTTGTTGATTTCATTAATCAAATAAATAATATTATCTGCATCTTTTGGAGCAAAAACTCCGTCTAAGCCTTCGGTATTGATAAAAGTGAAAGGTTGTTCAAACAATTTCCCGGTATCCATTGTTCCATTACATTTAATATAGTCAATGATAGTTTCAACAAATCTGATTTGATTAGAATTAAATTTATTATTATCAAGATATTCGCTGAATACTTTCTCTATTTCGGTTCTTTCAACACCAACAATTGAACGAATAAATTCGCCTAACCCTTTACCTTCTTGAATTGTTTGCAGTTGCTCACGAGAACCTATATCAGAATTTTCAAACAATATTTTTTCTAACTGCTCAATATCAAGTTCCGTCAAAGGCTTATTAAATTTAAGTTTATTTATGCAAATATCATTAACATGCGCCTGCAAAAATGCTTCAACTTTTTTCTTATATTGTGCTATATCAACGCCGCTTGCAGTATTGACCGATACGGTTCCCGGTATAGGATCAAGTTCATCTTCAAAATCACTATAAATAATATCTCTTTGGGCATAGTCTATCAGATTTACAAGATTTCTCAATTTAATACGGACTTCTTCAAGAGTAGATATTGTAACATTTGCCCAAAATTCATCAGTCAAAATACTTTGAATTAATTCTAAATTCTGTTTTACTAGCGGAATTGATGATTTTTCTTCTAATCTGAAAGCAATTTCTTTGATATTCTTTTGATATTTTTCAAATTTAACCATATCATGCGCATAATATGATAATTGCGTATTTAATATCATCAAATCAAAGCGTTTTGCATACTCATCTTCTTCCGGTAAAGTAGTTGGTAAATGAGAAACTCTGTCTTTTATTGTGATAAAGTCGATATCGTCAAGACTGTTCCATTTTTCACGGTTAGAGAACTCATCAACTGCTCGCAAATGCCGTCTTACAATGAAATTATCCCTATTCATTGTTTTAACGGTATTATACAAATCATCCTTAATTTTGTTTGATAAAAGTTTTAAAACTTCATCATCATCTTTAATTTTTTCTGCAAGTTCCAGTTTTTTAAGGAATATTTTTTGTCCTAAAGACATTTGGTTTAAAGATTTTGCACCTTCCGGATTAATAGAAAAATATTCAAAGTTTCCGCAAGCATCAAATATAAAGAATTTCTTCTTGTCATCCTTCGGTCCGAATAATTCAGGACAAAGTCTTGTTCCTCTACCTATCATCTGATGGAATTTTGTGCGAGAACGAACGACTTTAAAAAATACCAAGTTCACAATTTCCGGAACATCAATACCGGTATCAAGTTTATCAACAGAAATTGCAATAACAGGATCTTCCTCTTTTGTGGCGAATTTATCAATCAAATTCTGGGAATATTGAGTTTTATGCGTAATAACTCTTGCAAATTTACCGTTATATTGTTTGTAATTTGCATCAAATCTTTCTGCTATAAATTGTGCATGATTTTCATTTGCTGCAAAAATAATGGTTTTGCCAAGTTTATCGCCACCATTAACTTTTATACCGTTTTCCATTAGACACTCAAGTATTTTATCAACGGTATCAATGTTAAATAACCACTTGTTTAATTGTGCAGCATCAATTTCTTCCGGCAAAGTTTCAGTTTCTTCGTCATAAAACTTTGTTTCGTACTCTTCTTTTTCTTCCGCAGAAAGTTCATTATATTTAATGCCTTCTCTTAAAAATTTAGTAGCACAGTCAAATTGCTCATAAGGAACTAAATATCCTTGTTCTACTGCTTCGTCGTAATCATAATAATCAGTCGGTACGCCGTCTTCAAGTTCAAAGACCTTATAGGTGTTTTTATCGACTTCATCTCTTGGCGTTGCAGTTAAACCAAGTAACAAACCATCAAAATAATTAAATATTTCACCAAATTTTTTGTAAATACTTCTATGCGCTTCATCTATTATAATTAGGTCAAAATGCCCTACTGAAAACAGTTTTTCATTTGCCTTTTTAGCATCAATCAAGTTCATCATAGTATGATAAGTTGAAACAACAACTCTGTTTTCAGCACCATCAACTCCAACTTTAGTAATATCAACAGGGTTCAAATCCGGCAGGTATTTCGCAAATGCTCTTTGTGCTTGCGTAACAAGTGGTGTTCTATCTGCTAAAAATAAAACTCTTTTTACCCAATTATAACGAGTTAAAATATCAACAATAGATATTGCTACACGAGTTTTACCTGTTCCTGTTGCCATAACGAGCAATGATTTTCTGCTCTTTTTTGCATAATTTTCACAAACACTTTTAATTACTCTTTCTTGATAAGGTCTGCCGGAAATGTCCTTGTTGATATCTATATCGACTAAGTCTTTTCTAATGGTTCTGCGAGTAATTAATTTTTCTAAATCTTCTTTTGAATAAAATCCTGCAACTTCTCTTGGCGGAAAATTCAAATCATCCCAAATAAAATGTTCATAACCGTTTGTATAGAACATTATTGGTCGTTGTCCAAATTTTTTCTCTAAACAGTTTGCATAAAGCTCTGCTTGTTCTCTACCTATTTTGGCATCCTTCATTGTACGTTTTGCTTCAACTAGCCCCAAAGGTTTACCGTCGTCTCCCCATAGAACATAGTCAACATAACCAAGGCCCGTCGGATTTGGCATGCCTTGAACTTCATATTCTGTTGCATTAGGAGCAGAAATATCCCAACCGACTTCTTTTAGCAAAACATCAATAAAGTATTTTCTTGTTTGCGCTTCGTTATAATCATAATCAAGCGGCTTTGATTTGTTTTGAGCTTTAATTTGTTTTATTTGTTCAAGAAGTTCTGCATTTTCTTTTTCTAAATCTTCACGGGTTATATTGATAGTATTTTGCTCTTCAATGATTTTTTTTAGGCGTTCAATTTCTTCCTGTTCTTTTGTTTTTGTTGGAACTTTAGATATATCAAACTTTAATCCGTGTACTGGCTCATCTTTAGAATATGTAAGATATAACCAATAAAGAAAATGAAAAAGTTCAAATGTTGTTTGCAGGGCATCTTTATCGTTAATTCTTTGTGGATTATGTGCTGCAGTATTTCCGTTAATCCTAATTAAATTAACCTTTTGGAACAACGGCGGAACAATAACATTTTTAAATGATTGCTCATGAACTAATGAATTTAAGGTGCAATCATAGGGTTCAACCAAATCGATATCATTTTTGTACATCCACTTTACGGCAGATTCCAAAGCATTACGGCATAAGATACAAGTATAAACCGGCTTTGAATACACACATTCTTCAGCTTCGCTTGCCAGCTTGTATATATCTAACCATTCAGTTTTTAAGAATTCAAAATTGCTCATAAACACCTATTTGCCGAAATTATTATATCATAAATTTGTGAATTGCTTTTACATTTCTTCATGAAAAACTTGATTTTTTTATTAAGAAGTGTAAAAATAAAGAGACAGGAGAAACACTCCTGTCTCTTTAACCACCTGCTAAATGAAGACTGACGGTGGATTTTAAGGAGTCGGATGTATAGCCTCTAGGGTAAATGAGACCCTAGCCGACTACACATACCAACAAGTTAAATAGTCTGTCTGACCGTCAAATCTACAGACTATTTTCTATTTTTAAATCTAAAAAGGTATTTTATATTTCCAAATATTTATACCTATTTCTTCTACCTCTTCACACGCTCTCAAGTATTTTTTAGTTGCATTCTCACTAAGTTTTAAGTGGCTAGCAATTTCAGAAGTTGTTGCAGAAATTTTTTCACCTAAAAAATCTGTAATAGATCTAAACCTTAGTTTTTTTTCTCTTTCTTGTCTTGCTTGTTGTGCCATTTTCATTTTTTCACGTGCTTGAGGCGTTTGATTACCTTTTTGTGTTTGTTGATAAGAAGATTGATCTTCATCTTCATTTTTTAAAACTTTGAGGTAATCTCTTGCTACTTTTATTTTGTTTTCAATTCTGCTTTTTTGACATTCCAAATTTTGAATTTGAGTTTCAATCTGTAAAATCATTTCTTTTTCGTTCATGTCACCTCCACTACTTATAGTATAACTCTTGTTTTCTAAAGTTTCTAGTTGTTACATATACTTATTTACAAAAATTTACATATAAGTTTATAAACTACAAGCAACTAGTATTTACTACATACAAATGCTCGTTGGGATAGGGAGTTGAAGAGGTTGTTCATTTGCTCTATGACAAGCTCATTCTTCTGCTTCTGCACTTCAACCTGCTCTACTATCTGAACATATTTTCTTTGTTGTTCAATCGGAGGAAGTATAATGTTAAAGTTCTTGATTGTTGTCAGATTAAGACAAGGTTGTCCTGCACCTTTAACTTGGCGAACTATATACTCTCTATATGTGTCCATATTCATTTGCAATAACAAAAATTTGTTAATAATTTTCGTATTATCGCAAGTTATTTTACAAACACCAGTAGTTGATAGTAATGCTTTCTTATGTTGGTCGTACAAACAGGATTTACCTATTGTATTTCCAACCCTTGCCATTAATACATCACCGTAATCAACCTTGCTACGAATTAATTGTTCATACTTTGACTCTTTGATATACTTAAACTCATCATTATAAAACCTACACGGTCTAATGTTATTTATCCTTATAATTGGAATTCCACTTTCATAATAATCTTCATTCTTAAGACTTGAGCCAAAAGGCCCGTCAACAATAGAGTTCTTCTCAGATGCCTTTATATAATCAATACAAACTTTCTTTAAATTCTTTTCATTCCTTACGGGGTCGCCGAACATGGAGATGAAGGTGGACTTGAGGAACTCATCCAGCTTCTCATTCGCCAGCTTCTTCTTCTGCCGAATCTCATCTGCCAACTTCAACTGTGCTATTATTTTTCTTTGTTCTTCAAGGTCAGTAGGATATGAAATCAACATTCTTTTGAAGGAAGGAATCTCAAGGTTTCTTTGTCCTGCACCTCTTCCCAAACTATATATTTCGTCATTTTTACTTAATAGGTACCAGTCTAAATATTCTTGAAGTAGCAAGCTATTGTCTTTGGTAGATACAGTTAGACCACTGTCATTTAGAAAAATCTTTTCATTTACATATCTTGTACACTTTGGAGACATTGCAAATCTTGACACAACAACACAATTTTCTCGGTTGTATTTGTTTATTCTAAAAGTTTCACCACCACCACCATAAACAGGGTACTCATCACCTTCGACTTTGGACTTTACAACTCTTGTACCATAATCTACATTTGCAATATCTTCTAATTTAACTACATTTACCCCCATTACAGCATCCCCTCAAGTTCATTAAGAGAAGTCTGTACTTCGGATTCAAGTGCTTTAATATCAGCCAAAATCTTACTTGGAGCTTCATACTGTACTTCTTCGTATTCAACTTCTTTGTATTTGTTAATAGAGAGGTCATAACCGTTCTGCCTTATCTCATCAGCTTCTACAAAGAAATGCTTTGCCTTACGGTCAGAATTATCTTCGTTGTGTCTGTTTTTGTAGGAGCTTATAATGTCTGGTATATCATTCTCTTCTATCGGAGTACGGTTATCGTTCAAGGTGAAGCCGTCATTCTGCATATCGTAGAACCAAACTTTATCCGTACCACCAGAATTAGTCTTTGTGAATATCAGAATAGCTGTTGAGACTCCAGCATAAGGTTTGAAGACACCACTTGGCATTGAAATAACAGCTTCAAGTTTTTGATTATCAATAAGTTTCTTTCTAATTGATGTATGAGCATTAGATGTACCAAATAAAACTCCGTCAGGAACAATTACGCAAGCTCTTCCACCTGTTTTAAGTATTCTTATCATCAATGCAAGGAACAAAAGTTCAGTCTTAGTTGTAGAAACTTCGCTTGCTAAGTTCTTTGCAATAGTGTCTTTATTCAAAGAGCCCTTAAATGGTGGATTTGCAATAACACATGTGCAAAATTCTTTTAATCCGGAAGCATCTTCTGAAAGTGAATCTTGATAATAAATATTCGGGTTTTGGTGCCCGTGAGACATCATATTCATAGATGCGATACGAAGCATTGAGTAATCAAAATCAAAGCCGTAAAACATATCATTATTGAAGTGCTGAAGTTTTGCAGTATCCATAAACATTTCAGGATATTTTTCTTTCAGATACATAATTGCACAAATCAAGAAACCTGCAGTTCCGCAAGATGGGTCGCAAACAATATCATTCGGTTGAATATCGGCTAGTTCAACCATCATTTTACCAATATGCCTTGGAGTTCTGAATTGACCGTTTACACCTGCTTGAGCAATTTTTGATAAAAGGTATTCGTACAAATCGCCTTTTGTATCCAAATCCTGCATTTCAAGTTTATCAATCATATCAACCGCAGTTGCCAAAAGTGCCGGAGACGGAATCATAAAAACAGCATCTTTCATATATTTGGCAAAATTTTCGCCGCCCATATTTTTGATAAACGGAAATACATCTTCCTGAACAATTTTATACATCTCACTTGGTGCAAAATCTTTAAACTTTGACCAACGCATATTTTGCTGTTTTGGAGTTTCATCAAAAACAGGGTTTTCAATCGGTCTATTAAGACGATTAGCTTTTCTTTCTTCACGAGTGTGTTTTTCGTCCAACTCTTTTATAAAGAACAAATATGAAATCTGTTCGATAACTGTCAGCGGGTTCGAAATACCGTTTGACCAAAATGTTTCCCAAAGTTTATCAATCTGTGCCTTTTGCTCTAATATTGTAGCCATTGCTATTCTCCTTGTTTTAATTATACATGCTGATTACTAAAAATCTTGTTTCGTTCCGCAAATAATGTCGTTTACATCCTGCTCCAGTTGCATAATATCATTTTTTATTTGCTCAAGTTGTTTCCTATATTTTTCCATTTTTGAGGTGTAGTTTTTTATAAGTTCCTTTTGTTTGGTTAAAGCCGGAACAATTACGGCAATACCTTTTAAATCTTCATGGTTTATAAATGGCATTGCAGTTCCTCTTAGTAGTCCTTTAATTAATTTTTGACCTACTGCACTGCGTAAATATGTCAAAAGATATTCAGAACTTATTTGCTTATTATCAGGATGGATTACAAGCAAATTTGCCGATGCAATACAATTTTTGTCACTATTTTTATATAAAACAACTTTTGAAGTATTGCCTTTATTTGGGATTAATAAATCTCCGTCTTGCAAATATTCAGAAGATAAATCTTTATCGAGTCTATATTTTTTAGCTTCTGAAAAATCGATACCATCCTCTTTTATTGCACGCATATCAAGGTAAATGAAATCTTCATTTTTGTTTGTTTCTTGTGCATATTTTGATAGAGGCTTTCCCCTTAGTATAGTTGATATTTCTGATAATTTTTTATGGTCTTTATTTAAGACATTTACGATATCTTCATCTTCCTCCTTGAATGGTTTTTCAAAATCCCAGGTTGAATCAACATTTGTAACTTCAGTTAAATTGTATTTTTCACCTAATGTATCAATCGAATGTGATATAAATAAGTTATCAGAATACTCTTTGCTAAACTTATACAAATATGTTTTTATGTTTGTATTACTAAATGTCCCCGATGGTAAATCGATTACCTCAATAAGATTTTTCTCGTATGCCTGCCTAAAATGAGCTTCTGTTTGAGAAAAATTAACTTTGCTTGGCATGATTATTGATAAAGTTCCGTCATCTGCCAAATTATTTTTAAATAATAATTCTGCTGCAATCGTAGATGAATCATTGCCATAATATTTACCTCTTTCAAAACGACGTTTCAACCCAAATGGTGGAATACACAGTATGTTCTTGAATTTTTCTTGTTCTTCAAATTGATTATTGTATATATCAACTGCTTTGATGCTTATGTTTTTATTATTTTCATAATCAAAAGCTAAAAGTTCTTGAATAAATGTATCAATCGTCCACATTGTAATTTTTTTATTTAATGAACACATTGAAGGAATCTGGTTCAAAAACGTTTCTGCGTTTACAATTAAAATATTGTCTTTATCATTCAGTAATGTTGAAAAATTAATATTAACATTACAAACAGAATTTAATCTTGGAGATAATGAAACTATTATTGAATAAATTTCTGTTAACGTTAGTTCATTAAAATTTTTCAAAATCTCAACCAAACCTCTATCGCCTAAAAATCTGTAACCTAAAACGTTGTTTTCTACCAAGTATGTTTCTTGGCTTGAAGATGATAATTTTTCAAAATTGTGATCATCCCTTTTTGCATACAAATATTGTTTACATGCATTAATGTACTGTTCTTCCGTTAAAACGGAAATTTTAAAGTTTTCTTTGATTCTAAGTTCTTTTGTTCTGTTGTCTGATCCAATCGTTCTCATAATTGTTTTGTCCTTTCCAACTTTTGTAATACATTTTATAATTTCAATATACATCATTATAAAATAAATTTCAAGAGTTAGAATACAATTTATAACTTATTTTGTTACAAAAGTTAATATTTTACTTTTGAAGTTGTATGTTTTTCATTGATTATATTGCATTTTAGCAACTTTCACTTATTTCAAAAAATTATAATATACACATGTGTCAAATACGGACATTGTTACATAATTGTTGTTATACTTGTTAAATAGCGGTATTTAGTATTACTATATAGGAATGACAGCCAAAACTATTAAAAATATTTGCCAGTTCTGCGAGCAAGAAAAGAAACTGATTAAAGCACACATTATTCCTAAAAAATTTTATTTAGGAATAAAAAAAGATAAATGCTTATGTATAAATTCAAAAACCGGAGAATATATAATTCAACAACAGGGTGGATATGATTCTAATATCTTATGTGGAGATTGCGATAACCATATTATAGGAGAGTTTGATAAAGAAGGTTATAAGATTTTACTTGGAGATTTTAGCAAGTATAAATACATGCAACTGCATCCTCGATATAGAATTTATCAGCTTGATAATACTGAATTTGATTATGGCAAGCTCCGAAAATTTTTTATTTCAATTTTATGGAGAGCTTCTATTTCAAAATTAGAAGAATGGTCAAATATAAACTTAGGAAGTTACGAGAAAAAGGCTTTTGAAATATTAAAAGGCAAAAGGGAGTACGACGAATTATTCAAGATTTTAATATACAAAAACTGTTTTGCAGAAGATATAAATCAAGAAGTACTTATTGCCAAAGGAAAAGCAAAAACTTATAAAAAATATGTTATTCAAATGGCAGGATATCGTATTGAAATTATAGTGGATTCAAGCAGACTTACAAAACAATATAAGCAACAATATGAAAAATATTTCTTGAATCCAACGTATGCACATATAATAGAAACTCCAGAAGTATCACAACGCATAAATAAAGAATATAATACTCGAATGTTTGAATTATATAAAAAAGGCTTTGTTCCACCAAAACCTCCGGGTGTTTAACAATCGACTTGACTTTAAATGCCTTTAGAGTGATGAATACGACACGTTAAAGGAGGTCGTATGGAAAAAGTCGGATTGAATATCAATCCAAAAGAGTTTAAGCAATTGAGCAAGTGGTCGGAGAATATTTATAATACTGCAGTTGTTATTGATTATTTTGTTGCGAATCAGCCGGAAATTGAAGAATGTTATAATCTTGCACCGGTAGTTAAGCACCTACGAAATAATGCGGATGTTTTGAATGCATTCTTTATAGACCGTGAAAAAGATGTCGAAATTTAAATACTGTTTAAAAGGTGTTTAAAAGCCGTTTAAATCGTGTTCAAAAATTATTGTGTCCAAATGATACGATTTTAGACACATATACTTGATGTTTCCCGCTGAAAGAGTGATGAATTGTGTAGCTTGAAAGGAGCATATTATGATTGAAATCGGTAAAAAGTACAGATTGAAAAAGTTAAAAGGCTGGTTTGAAAAAGATAGCGAAGATTTTACGGTTGTTTGCTTTGGAGAACACAATATTGTTGGTTGCGTTGCCCAAAATGGTGAAAGATATGTATTTGATAAAGATTTTTTGATTGATCCTGAGAAACCGGACGAGATATACGCTGATATTACAATAACGAAAGGTTAAACTATGGTTGAAAAAGATTACAAGTTGTACGGGACAAAGATTTTGAATCTTAAAACACAAGAAATCGGTTTGCTGATTTGTTTATGGGAGAACAGATTTGCTGATAAAACAGTAGATTTTGCAACTTGTGTTGACAAAACCGGCAAACGATACAACATTGAACTTGATAATATAAGAGGGTTTGAAGATGATTTTGAAAAATAAATTAACCAAAGAAACATTGGATATTCCGTATTCTGGATTCAGGAAGAAGTTTGCTAAAGAAATTCAAGATGCGTTTGAAAGTTACCGCCAAACACAATTGAATAAATATTCTTGGAACTTCAAAGACGACAATTCCTTGGAGTTTAATTTTTATTTTGAACTTCATTGGAATTTTAATCACTTCGGAATTTCAAATTGGTATATAGAAAGAATCTAAATTCTAAAACTCATTATATCTGATATTGTGATTTAAATTAATATTGTAATGCTTTGGTGCAACAAGTATCCATTTTTGTCATATTTAACAAGAATAGTTTGATACAATTATCATTAATAAATAATGCCTTATACATTAGTAAAAATTTGCTAATATTTGAAATTAACCTTGTTCAGAATAAAATATACTTTATAATATGCTTATCTTGAAGGTTTAAGATATTAAAATAAAAAAGGACTATATATGGTTATTAAACAAAAATTACAAGAGATTTTTTTTGATGAATCTGGATTCACTGGTGCAAACTTACTTGACGAAAAACAACCCTTTTTTGTCTATGCCGCTGTTGCAATAGATGAAAAAGAAGCAGAACAAATTGTAATGAATTTAAAATCAAAATATCATTTGCAAGGAAACGAATTAAAATTTTCTAACATTAGAAAACGCTCAACTCAAAAACGTTCTCAAATAATTTCAGATATATTAAAAGAAGTTAATGGCAGATTTTCTTTTGCTTGTTTTGAAAAAAAATATGCTTTGTGTGCAATGTTTTTCGAGTATATATTTGAACCATGTTTATCAGATAACATAGGGTTGTTTTATTGTGCAGGTTTTCATCATTATATTGCGTACTTATTATACAATATATTTTTCAATAAAAAGAGTACTTATTCTATGATGTTTGATTTCGCAAATATTATGAAAGTAAATAATAAATCAAAATTAATTGTAGATTTTATTACAAAGTATAAACAAGAAAGGCTTACATCAAAATCGAATAGCATTATAGATATTTTAAAAATTTTTATTAGTAAAAATAAAGATAAAATCATAGAAGAAATGAAATTATTATCTGGAGATTCTGTCATAGACAAATATACTGGAGACCTAACTTTAACCTCGGTATTTCATATTTGCTCATCTATGTGTAAAAAATTTAACTCTATTAAAATTACATATGATAAATCTAATATGTTAGATGCGCACATTGATATATTAAAAGATATTTCCAATCATGAATTTTTTATACCAAATTATAATCCTTTAAATATGGAAAAAAAAGCACGAATAAATATTGATAAAAATATAGAAGATAAAGATTCTAAACAAAGTTATGCAATCCAAGTGGCAGATATGATGTCTGGAATAATTAATGATTGTTTCAAAACTAAAGATAAAAACATGTTAAAATTACTACTAAAAAATACTATTTATTCTTGTGTTGTTATTCCAGAAATTCATATAAATTCGTTTGTTGAAGAATTTGAAATATGTTATTGGAATGTACTAATGTCATTAGTGGAAAATTCTATTAATCAAAAACCACTAGTAGATGACGAAATTATTAATAAACTTAATTTATTAACACAAGGTAGCAGATATTATACACAACTAAGTTATATTTATAATTCATAATGCATTTATATAATATAAAATAACATTTAAATATGTTCCATTCCTAAAATTTCTCTTTCAATTTGGTGAATAATATCTGGTGTTAATCCTTTCTTTTCAGATTTTTGTTCTGGTTGTAAAGAGTCCGTATATTGTTTTACAAGCGGAATGTTTTTCAATATATTTATTAAAGAGTAAATTTCAGGCGGTGGAGTTTTTTTATTATTATCAATATCTGCAGAAATTTTATTCATTATTTTTCTTGCAAAATCAAGCAACTCTTCACTGAAGCAATATTTTGTATATTCAACTTTAAATCGCTTTTTATCCCAATCGTATTCTTTTTTCCAATAGAATAAAGTCCTGCGCGAAAGGTCGAGTTTTGTGCCAATCACATCAAGCGGTTGTTTATCGTACACATACATATGCTCTGCCTGTTTTAATTTATCTAATTTTGTCACAGTTATACCTCCATAATAATTCTATCTAGTGTAAAATTTGTTTTATCGGATAATCTTCGTACCTGAAAATTGCAAGTCCTATCTATTATTCCGAGATTTTGAAAATATTTAATCATCTGATTTAAAAGAGCGAGTGTGTTTTTCAATACTTTTGGCGGTAAATTTCTGTTTTTACAAAAATTGAAAAATTTCTGAATATCAGCACATGTAATATCATTTAAGTTTTTATTTTTGTAAAATGGTGCAATGTAGTATTTTAATATTCTGCGATATCTTCTGTAAGTATTTAATTTGCAATTGTTTTTGACATAATTTTCTAAAAAGTATTCAATCGCAGAATCAATTGTAATAACCTGATAATTTGTCACTTGTTTTGTACAAATGATAAATTCTTGCTTTAGCTTTTCTTCCTTGTATTTATACAAACCTTGTTCAAATACAATTTTATTTTCGTTCAATAGCCGTTCAAGTTCTGTTTTACAATCGCATTCTGCAATCATTTCGATTTCATTCAGGGTAAATTCTTTTAAATGTCGCACCAATTTTTCTATGTTCATACTACTTGCTCCATAATTTCTTTTGTAATTTCTGTAAAATTATTGTCGTTGGCAAATGTTTCCATCTGGTTTATTAACTGAACAATTTGTCTAAACCTGTTGTATTTTGAATGAATATGTTCAATAGCATCGGGGGTAAATGAGATTTCTGACAATTGGTTTATAATCTGTGACAAATCATTTACTCCAAAAGTTTCAAACTTTAGAATCTCCGAAAACCTGTCATAAAGGTGCTTGTATCTTTCAAGCTTTCTATGCGCCAAACCCATACCGATGAAGATTATCGGACAGTCAGTTTCATCGTGAATATCCCTGAGGGTTTCAATCGTTTTATAATTATTCATCAGATAATCAATCTCATCAATAAAAATCACTTGCGGATTTTGTTTCAGCTTTTTAACTACGATATTAAAATTATCTGAAGTCAGAAATCTCGGAATCTCATCAAGTTCTTTAACAATCTCTTCAAGTAGCCATCTGCCTGTCATAAGGTTTGATGCCCTTAAATAAATTCCGTCATACTTACAAGCAAGCCATAACGCCGTTTGAGATTTGCCAAGTCCCGGCTCACCGTAAACCAAACCCATTTTTGGAATATTTTTGGGCTTATTAATCAGGTTTTCAACAAGTCCGATAAAGTTTTTGACATTAGTAGTTTTTACAAAAATTTTATTCATACAGCAACTTATACTCCTTTGTAGTTTTAAATTCCGTTATCCAGGAATTATTCGGTTCATTTGCAACTAAATACTCATATTTTTCTGAATTATTTTTGAACAGCGTTTGAACCCTTTTTGAATCCGATTTGAAAGGCATTTGAAGGGGTAAATGAGAATCAGATTGTTCTACTTGTGTTTCAAGCAATTTTATATCCTCACTTTGAAGATATTTTTTAACAGATTCAACAGTTTTCTTTTTTAATTGGCGCTGTCTAACGATTTTTTGCTTGTAATCTTCAAAATCTTTGACATCACCGAGTAATTTTGCCATAGGATGAGTTTCTGTTACGCGCTCTGCAGTGCATAAATACTCGCCTTTTGGGGTGTAAACTTTAATACTTGTTAGATCAAAAAGATTGTATTTTATAAGAACTTTGCTCTTAAAACCATATAACCTTTCATCAAAATAATCACAATTTAAAAACCTGATACCATTTCGCTGAATTGTTTTTACTTCCGTTGCAAGCATTAAATCGTCAAGAGTACTAATATCAATATTCTGTCTTTCTCTTTTGGATAAAATTTCCGAAATCGTTTTATCCGGAACAGTCGGGCAGGGCTGTGAATTCTTAAAACTCAACCACATATCAATCATTTTTATTGTTTCTTCAATAGTTGGTATGTATTCGTTATGAAGGTTTTTGTGGAACTTTTCATTCCTCATCATATAGGCAGGTTTATTATTTATTGATGAACCAATATAGCTTGGCAAAAGTTTTTCAAAACCTTCCTGAAATTCTTTGAAAAATCTTTCAATTACTTTGGCTCTGGCATTATACGGGCGAGCAAAAACAGTTTCTATTCCGAGTTTTGAGTGTAGACCTTGAAAGCCAAGCTCAGTAAAACCCTTATCATCAGTAAAGTATTTAGCTCTAAAAGCTCTGCCGTTGTCCTGATAAACAACTTTCGGTATCATATCAAGATTTATTATTGCGTTGCGGAGTGCATTTGCGACACACTGAGTATTTTCTTCAAGCATGATTTCATAACCAACTAGTGCTGTTGATTTCCAATCCAAAAATCCGACTAATGTCGCTCTGCAGGGTTTGCCTGTAAACGGATTAATAACCTGAAACGCTAATTTATGCCCGTCTGCAACAAGAATATCCCCGACTTCAAGTAAACTTGCATCACGCTTTATATAGGGTTCAACTTTGTCTGAAAGTGCTTTTTCGCCATCACGTGCCAAAATCCATTTGTCGTAATTGTTATTCTTAAACCATTTTGCATATCTTCTAAATGTAATATCAGCAGGGATAAAACTTTGTCCCTTTTCTTTCAGTTTGTATTTAGTTAGCGAAATTGCTTTTCCAATAGACATTCTATTTGGGTGTAAAAGCAAACCCATAAATATTTTTATTTCTTCATCATTCAGAACTGTTCGGTATTCCAGAACAGTTGAATATTTATATTGCGGCAGAAGTTTTGTATAATCTTCGGTTCCGTTTAACATAGCATACCAGCGGTGTAAACTTCCTCTGGAAATTTTACCTATAATCTCAAATAGATGTGAGTTTGAAGTATTATGTAATTTCGCAAAATCATAATCTGCCTGAAGTTTATTTTTAGATTGTTTTCTAAACTCAAGCCATTTATGAACAACGTCTAATCTTGCTAGAGCTATTTGTTTACATTTTTCTGGTGTGAAGTTTGTCATAATAAATTACCTCACACACATTCATCACTCACCTTTCGGAATAAATCAAGCCTCAAATCTCAATCTCAGAGACATTTCGACACATATCAAACTAAAAGATAATTTATTTTTGCACTTTATTGCACAAAATTGCATTCACTAAAAGTCAAACACCAAGCAGGATAGATGCTGAAACAAGTTCAGCATGACTAAATATCGGTGCAAAAGAGTGCAAAAATTGTGACAAAAGTGCAAGAATAGTCCGGCAAATCTCTACAATATAAACTTGCCTTAAATTAGCAACAACTCGGCATTATCGCCAATAAAAACGCATCCAAACCGTCCTGAAAGATTATACCCCGAAAAGTGATTAAAGTCCTACCCATAACATTAAAAGAGGACAAGAAAAAATCTTGTCCTCTTTTAATTGTCGAAGGGGGGACTTGAACCCCCACGGATTGCTCCATACGCACCTGAAACGCACGTGTCTACCATTTCACCACTCCGACTTATACACATACATATTAGCACAAAAATTTGTTTATTCATATTTTTTACAATCACTTGCATTTAATTTTTGATATAGTAAAATCTTCTTACACCGTAAAGCCAATATTTTGGTGTTGGTATACCAAGTGTTGTGTAGGTGCTTATTAGATAGTAAAGGAGAAGTAAAATGCCAAAGATGAAAACACACAAATCCGGTGCTAAACGTTACAAAGTTACCGGTACAGGTAAAATTACCCGCAGAAAAGCAGGTATTGGACACTTACTTGCAAACAAATCTTCAAGCAGAAAAAGAAAACTGTTCAAAACAACAGAAATCGCTGCTTCACAAGTAGATTTAGTTTCAAAAGAATTACCGTACAAGAAGTATTCAAGATAGGAGTAAGTGAACAATGAGAGTAAAACGTGGTAATGTATGTCGCAACAGACATAAAAAAATATTAAAATTAGCTAAAGGTTTTAAAGGCGCTAGAAGCAGAATTTTTAAAGTACCTAATATTGCTGTTATGAAAGCTTTAAAATATGCTTACAGAGATAGAAAAGCTACAAAACGCAATATGAGAAGATTATGGATTATCAGAATTAACGCTGCTGTTAGAGAAAATGGTATGAGCTATTCAAGATTCGTAAATGCTTGCAAAAAAGCTGACATTATCGTAAATAGAAAAATGCTTGCTGATTTGGCTGTAAATGATAAAGAAGCTTTCCAAGTTGTTATGGAAACTGCAAAAGCAGCTCTTTAAGTCTTTAGAATATAAAAATTATTAAACCGTTCGAGAATTTTCAATCGAACGGTTTTTATTTAAAGTAGTGTAAGGTGATTATTATGAGAAAAATGCTTGTTGTTATTGATAGAATTGAGTTGAAATATTTTGAATTTAATCAACTTGTTACAAATTTTTGGATGATTAAAGGGTTGCTTGAAAATAATGTAGAAACCTATATTACAACTATTGATAACCTTTCTTTGAAAAACGGTAAAGGTTGTGCAAAGTGTTATAAAACTTACGAAAAAAACAATGATATTTTTTATGAAAAGCAAATGATTGATTTTGTTTTGGAAGATTTTGAAAAAATATTTTTCCGTCCTGATCCTCCTGTTGATAGCGATTACATTAACGCTACTTATATTTTTGATTTTGTAGACAGAGAAAAAACTCAAATTATTAATGATACAAAATCAATAAGAGATTTTAACGAAAAATTACACGCTAATTTATTCAGACAATTTATGCCTGAAAATATTGTTACTGCTTCAAAAGAAGAAATAGAAGAATTTTTGAATATTCATAATGAAATTGTTTTAAAACCGTTGAATAATTGCTTCGGCTCAGGTGTTATGTATCTAAAACAAGGTGATAAGAATACTTTAAGTATAATTAAAACACTTACAAACAATTTTAAAAGTATTTGTATGGTTCAAAAATATATTCCTCAAATTCAATACGGAGATAAAAGAGTTATTATTTTAAACGGTGAAGTTTTAGATGAATGTGTTTTAAAAATTCCGACTAATGATGATTTCAAATTTAATACACACAGCGATGAATATATTAAAAAAGCAGTTCTTACAGAAAGCGAAAAAGAAAAATTTACGATTGTTGCGCAAGGTTTAAAAAATCTTGGTATAACAATGGCAGGATTGGATGTAGTTGACGAAAAAATACTTGAAATCAACGTAACAAGTCCATGCTTTTTTATAAAAGAAATAAATGAAAGATTTTCAATTCATTTGGAAGAAAAACTTAACGAGTTCATGCTTGAAACTAACTCTTACATTACGATAGCTCGAACTATTTTATAGATATCCGTTATTTTATCAGGATTTGAATTTATCATGTTAAAGACTAATTCTTTTAAATCGGAAGATGTTTGTAAATGTTCAAAATCAAAAAGCTCCGATGCTGTTACATCAAGAACACAGGTTAATTTTTCAAGCGTATTTCCGGAGGGCATACCTCCGCCCGATTCAATTTTTCTCAATGACCTAACACCAATATCAAGTTTTTCTGCCAGTATTTCTTGTGTGTAGCCTTTATTTTTTCGGAGTTCCTTAATTCTTGCTCCTAGTTTCTGTTGTAGCCCTGTCATTATTAATCCTTCATTTATAATTATAAAATTTTATTAAAATATTCAACAGGCTATATTAATACCTATTGACATTAAAATAGGTGTTGTTATATCCTATAATAAGAATTATTGATACACTATTCGACAAAAAGGGGAACCGAAATACCCTTGTTGTAGAAAATTTTGGAGCTCAAATGAAGAAATTTATAGCGTTTACGTTAGCAGAGACATTAATTGTAATTGGTGTAATCGGCATAGTTTCAGCATTGACTTTACCTAATTTAAACAGCTCAACCGGTGATAAAGAGCGTGTTGCTAAGGTTAAAAAAATATACCAAAACTTGCAAGATGCATTTGGTCGTGCTGAAGCCGTATACGGACCTTATGAAGAATGGATTAAAACTACAGATACGACTGACGGATTAAAATCAAAACGTATCGGCGAACGTATAACAGAGTTTATGAAATTATCTAAGAATTGTGAAACATCTACAGATGCAGCCTGCAATGGTCCTTCAATTACACCTGATTACTACAAGGTTATAACAGCTGATGGAACGTGGATTTCTTTTAATCGTAGTGAAATAGATGTTGATATAGATGGATTGCAAAAAGGGCCATCTGAGTATGGTGTAGATTTGTTCAGATTTGTAATTAATGAAAATTTAGGTATAGTTCCAAATGGTACGCAGCTAAATCTTACTTTTCCTAACATGTTAAGGGATTTAGAGGCAAGAAGGGGTTATGCTGCTTACTGGATAATAAAATATGACAATGCCGATTATTTGCAAATAAAAGAAGTTAGCGGCGATAAAGCAAAATGCAAAAATGATAACATAATGACC
>JAFWGJ010000047.1 GCA_017512405.1 bacterium
AAATGATGCAAATCCGCCGGCAGTCATTTTACCAACATAAATCAGATTTGTTCCGTAAGCTAAAACAACAGCAATTCCAACAGATGCAATCATATACATTAAAGGATTCATCCATCCTACACGTTTTGCCAGCGCAATGTTTACTCTGAAACCTTCCTCTAATTTATTTGTAAATATTTGATATTGACGATTTTGCAAATTGTATGAAGTTACTATTTTGTTGCCGTTATATGTTTCATTCAAATTAGTTGTTATATCACCTGTAATAACAATATTCTTGTTGGAGGTTTTCTTTATCCAATTTCTCACCAGCAGAATAGGTAAAAAAGCAACTAAAAGAACTGCAACTCCAACTACTGCAAGCCTCCAAGCGCTATATAGCATTACGCAAATAAGTCCTAATGCGCCGAAGAAACAAGTTATAATTTCTTTAATTTTATCAATAATACCTCTTGAAGCATTATCCGGATCTTGAACAAATCTTGAAATAATTATACCTGAGGAATTATCATCAAAAAATTGCGAATCCGCATATACTAAACGATTAAACAATTTGGCTTTAATTGCAATAGTAACTTTTTGACTTGTCCATTCCGATAAATAAAAATTAATATAATTCAATACACCTTGCAAAGCAGCAAAGACTATTACCGCATATGGAATACAATAAGACATAAATTTCCAAGTTATGGTTACACCCATAAATATTAAATCTTGCTTGCCTATAACATAATCCATATAAGGTTTTAAGGCAAATGCCATAAAGCCATCCAACAAACCAATAGGAGTTGCAACAATTAATCCTAATATTACACGTCCCATAACAGGCTTAACATAAGGATATAATCTTTTTAATAACCAACCGTATTTATAAGAATTTCTTGCTGTTGTTGTTTTTAATTCCATAACACAGACAGTATATTATAAAGATAAATATTAGACAATATTTTTAGTCAAAATCATCAATATCATCTGACAACAATTGTCGCTCAAACCTCAGTTCTTCAAGTTCCTCTTTTAAATCTTCGATTTCATTTCTCATTTCATCAATTTCATCATAACAATCATAAATTGAAGATTCACAAACATCAGCGGCAATTGCACCCGCAAAAAGAATTTCTAAAAACATAACAACCTCCTTTTTTTAATATTTTAAAATAAGGATACGTCAAATACGGAGGTAATAAATAAATAAATAAATAAATTTATCCTTTTTGAGTATAAATTTCGTACAAAACAATCGCAAATGCAATTAACCAAGAAAATCCGCCTGTAATTATACCCAAATAAGACAAAATTCTTATAACACGAACTTTATTAGGCGGAAGATTTTGACTTTCTGCCATTTTAATTGGTAAGTATAATAACCATACCAAAAGAATTAATATTAATATGGCAGGTATAAGAAAAAATAACTCAAAAAACTCTAACATGTTAATATTACCCTACTTATGGTAAACTTCGCCTTTAATAATTTTGAAAGCTCTATATATTTGTTCAACTAAAATTAATCGGGCAAAGTTGTGTAAGAAAGTCATTCTTGATAAACTCAATTTATAATCAGCTCTTTCGGATACTCTTTGAGAAAGGCCATGAGATGAACCTATAACGAAAATCAATTCATTTACACCTGAATTAACTATTTCATTTAATTCCATCGCGAAATCCTCAGATGAAAGCATTTTTCCGCCAATCTCAAGTGTTACCACAAAAGCTGAAGGCTTTATCAAGTCCATTATTTTTTCGGCTTCCAAATCCAATGAGCGTTGTATAAGGTGTTCGTCTTTTATTTCAACAGGTTTTAATTCTGAAACTTCTATTGTCGCATATGGTGCTATGCGTTTTAAAAATTCGTCTATACCTGCTTTTAAATATGGCTCGTTCACACGACCCATTGCAATTATTTTAATTTTCATTTTTCTCTATATATAGAGATTGCGATGGGAACGCAAAATCTATTCCTTCTTGTCTAAATTGTTTTACAACTTCTTTTATAACATCCTGTCTGACACGTCTGAAATTTGTTAAATCTCCGTAATTAATATATGCTTCCATATGAATATCAATTGAACTGGAATTTAACTTTTCAAGAAACACAAGATTATCGTTTGTTAAGACTTCATCATTATCTCTAATCACAGATTTAATTATTTCAATAGCTTTATCAATTTTTTCATTAGATGTTCCATAGGTTATACCAATAATTTCAACTATACGTCTTTTTTTAATCAAAGAATAATTAACCACAATTGCATTTGCAACAATATTATTCGGTATTGTTATAATTGAATTATCCAGAGTTTTAATTTTTGTCGAACGCAAACTTATATCACTGACAAATCCTTCCACATCATTGATTTTTATATAATCACCTAAGTCAAAGACTTTATCATAAAGAATTGAAATCGAACCAAATATATTTGCAATGGATTCTTTTGCGGCAAAGCTGACCGCCATACCTGCAATACCAAAACCTGCAACAAGAGAAGTCATCGAATATCCGTGGGCTTGCATTACTGATGCAATAATTATAAACAGCACAAGAGCTTTGATAAATTTATTCAAAATAGGGCAAAAACTCAATAATCTTGAACTGTTTTCATGCTTTGCAAGTATATTTTTTCTGATTTTTTTATCCAGAAAATCTATAACCTTCAAACTTAGAAAAGTCACAAGTATAATGACCGTGAACTCAACAAGAATACCAATATGTTTATCAATAAAACTTACATTCATACAACAATGCTAAAACAGACAAATAAAAGTGTCAATAAAAAAATAAGTGTTTATTATACACAAGATTATTGCAATTTAAATATTATTATTGTAATATATAAGCGAAAAAAGTATTCCAAGCATAAAGGAGGCTAAAAAATGGAAACTTACGGTATAGAAAAATTAGGCATCATAGAACCAAAAGCAGTTTATCGCAACTTATCACCTGCATTGTTGACAGAAGCAGCATTAAGAAGAGGCGAAGGCAAACTAACAGACACAGGAGCTTTACTTGTTACAACAGGTAAATACACAGGTCGTTCACCACAAGACAAATTTATCGTAGACACAGAAGGTGTTCACGATGAAATTGCTTGGGGTAAAGTAAACAGACCAATCAGCAGAGAAAAATTTGATGCATTAAAAGGTAAAATTGCAGCATATTTACAAGGCAGAGAAGTATTTATCTTTGATGGTTACGCAGGTGCAGACAAAACTTATACTCAAAAATTCAGAGTAGTTAACGAATTGGCAAGTCAAAACTTATTTATTCACCAATTATTAATCAGACCAACCGCAGAAGAATTAGCAAATTATGGCGAGCCTGATTACACAATTCTTTGCGCACCGGGCTTCAAATGCGACCCTGAAATTGACGGCGTACACAGTGAAGCTGCAATTATAATTGACTATGAAGCACATATGATTTTAATTTGCGGTTCACAATACGCAGGCGAAATTAAAAAATCTGTATTTGCAACAATGAACTACATTATGACTAAGAAAAATGTACTTCCAATGCACTGTTCAGCAAATATGGATCCTGAAACAAATGAAACAGCTGTATTTTTCGGTTTATCAGGAACAGGTAAAACAACTCTATCAGCAGACCCTGCTCGTAAATTAATCGGTGATGACGAACACGGCTGGTCTCCTGACGGTGTATTTAACTTTGAAGGCGGATGCTATGCAAAATGCATCAACTTATCAGCAGAAAATGAACCTGATATTTACAACGCTATTAAATTCGGTTCATTAGTTGAAAATGTAATTGTTGATCCTGAAACAAGAACACCTGATTACACAGATGGTTCTTTAACAGAAAACACCCGTGTAGGTTACCCTGTAAACTACATTAACAACGCTCAAATCCCTGGTAAAGGCGGTATTCCAAAAGTTGTTGTATTCCTTACAGCTGACGCTTTCGGTGTATTACCTCCTATCAGCAGACTTGATAAAAATGCAGCTATGTACCACTTTGTAACAGGCTTCACTTCTAAATTAGCAGGTACTGAACGCGGTGTTACTGAACCACAACCTACATTCTCAACATTATTCGGTGAACCATTCATGCCAATGGATGCATCAGTTTATGCAAAAATGTTAGGTGATAAATTAGACCAATACGGTACAAAAGTTTACTTAGTAAACACAGGATGGGCAGGCGGTTCTGCTGCATCAGGCGCTAAACGTATGAAATTAAGCTACACTCGTGCAATGGTTACAGCTGCATTAAACGGTTCATTTGATAATGTTGAATTCAAACATCATGATGTATTTAATGTAGATTATCCTACAACTTGTCCTAACGTTCCTGATGAAATGTTAGATGCAAGAGGAATGTGGGCTGATAAATCTGCTTACGATGAACAAGCAAACAAATTAGCTAAAATGTTTGAAGATAACTTCAACGCAAAATATCCTAACATGCCAGCTGAAATCGTAAATGCAGGTCCAAAATCAAAATGCACTTGTAATGCGTAATTGCATTTGAATAATTAACGCGGCGGTTTTGCTTTAAGCAAAACCGCTTTATTTTTTGTTAAAATAAAAATATGAATAATATTTTTAAAAATAAAAAATCTAATTTTAATAAACTATCTAATTTTGGATTCATTGACAACACTTACAAAACAGAGATAATGAATGGAGAGTTTATTTTAATTGTAAAAATTAATAACATAAAAGAAGTATCAACAGAACTGATAGAAAAAGACAGCGGAGAGATTTATACTCTTCATCTTGTTGAATATGTACAAGGACCTTTCGTCGGACAAGTTAAGGAAGAATACGAAAAAGTTTTATCTGAAATTGCAGAAAAATGTTTTGATAAAGACGTATTTAAGTTTGAATATTCAAAACTTGTTATAAATTATGCAAAAGAAAAATACGGAGATGATGTTGAATATTTATGGGAGAAATTTCCTGATAATGCTGTTTGTCGAAGAAAAGATAACAAAAAATGGTATTTTGCAATATTAACCGTAGGTAAAGACAAATTAGGTTTTGAAAGCAAAGAAAAAGTTGAAGTTATTGACTTACGGGCACCAACCGAAGAAATCGAAAAACTTGTTGATAACAAAAAATATTTTGCAGGTTATCACATGAATAAAAGGCATTGGCTAACAATTATCTTAGACGGTTCTGTCCCTATTGAAGAAATTTATAAAAGAATTGATAAAAGCTATAATCTAGCATTAAAGTAGCTCTTTTATATTTTTTACCATATCTTCCAAAATCATCAAAGTATCCTCGTTTGGCTGATTTATAAGTTTTTCAATATTTTCTTCAAAGCTTTTCGGTAATTTTTTACAGTTATCTTTAGCATATTTAATTAATCTTTTTTCGCCAGGGTGTAGTAGTTCATTTATTGCAAAAATAATATCAAAATAACTTGCCAAGAACGCAGAAATTCTATGATTTACACTCACTAAATCATTCCTTTTTAATGCTTTTTCTACTTGTTCGTAATATGATGCAAAAGGTTTATCTTTTATAAGCATTATATTACGTTTAATAATATTTTCTTTTAACTTTTGAGGATAATCCGTTTTAATTTTATTTTGTAAATTTAAAAGCCAATTTTGTGGGTCATACTCAACTTTGAAATTATTTAATGTGTATAAAAATGCAGTTGTATAACCATTTGACGGATAGTTTTTCACCCATACATTATCAACAACATTTTCAAACCAATCAACATTCCAGAACATTACATCAAGTTGTTGGTTCAAGCTATCGACAAAATATTCATCACCTGAACCGAAATATTCTCCGCCAACTTCGTAATTACTTGAATATTTTTTTACTAAATTTTCTCTTTCTTTAACAGGTATATCCTCGGATACAAAAATATAAACATCAATGTCGGATATTAAATCAGAAGTTTTTGCGGTAGATGAGCCACCGATTGCAATTGCTTTTACTTGTGAAAACTTTTCATATTCGTTTAAAATACTATTCATAACCGATTATATCCTTAATCACTTCACCTGATATAATTAATCCTGCAACAGACGGCACAAAAGCGTTACTTCCGGGGGTTGAACGTTTATTTGAATTTTCTTCTTCACAAATAGCAGGTTTTAGCGGAATTTCTTTTGAATAAACAACTTTTACACCTTTAATTTTTCTCTTTTTTAACTCTTGCCTAATAACTTTTGCAAGCGGACAGACAGATGTTTTTGAAATATCTGCAACTTCAAACATTTCAGGGTGCATTTTGTTTCCTGCTCCCATTGATGATATTACAGGAACATTCGCTTTTTTTGCTCTTTCGATAATTTCAAGTTTGCCGACAACTGTATCTATTGCATCAACTATGTAATCATATTGTGCAAAATCAAATTCATCCGCATTTTCACGTGTATAAAACATTTTTAATGCATTTACAACAGCGTTTGGATTTATGTCTAAAATTCTTTCTTTTGCAACATCTACTTTATATTTTCCAAGTGTTGAATGCGTCGCAATTATTTGACGATTTATATTTGTAATATTTACGGTATCATTATCAATCAAGTCAAGCTGACCAACACCACTTCTTGCAAGTGCTTCAACAGCATAGCCACCGACACCGCCAACACCAAAAACTGCGACCTTTGCATTTGCAAGTTTTTCTAAGTTTTCACCGCCTATTAAAAGTTCTAATCTTGAAAATTCGTTTAACATATTTCTATCCTTTCAAGAGTGAACGATAAACCATCTTCTGCAAAAACAGGTAACAGATTCTTTACGGAAAAATATTCCTTCGCATATTGCTGAACACCATCTTTTGTTTCATCAAAAGAAAAATATTGTCCGCCACAGGCATCATGAAAATGAACATAAAGTCCATATTTTTCATCTATCGCTTTCTTAAACTCTAAAACCTCTGTAAAATCTAGTATTTCCGGCATATCAAACTCTGTATTTATCTTTTATATCCTTTGTAACTTCTTTTAAAACTTTACAAGGATTTCCAACCGCTATAACACCTGAAGGAATATCTCTTGTAACAACACTTCCGGCTCCGATAATTGAATTATCTCCGATTTTTACGCCTGCAAGAACTGTAACACCACCGCCTATCCAAACATTATTGCCGACAGTAATCGGCAATGCATATTCTAAACCGTCATTTCTTTTTTCTTTATCTATCGGATGGCAAGCGGTATAGAAACTGCAATTTGGCGCAATAAATACATTATTGCCAAATTTAACAGGTGCACAATCAAGAATAATTAAATTGTGATTTGCGTAGAAATTATTACCTATTTCAATATTGTATCCATAATCACAGATAAATGGTTGTTCAATCCAATATTTATCAGAAGTTTTTCCAATAATTTGTTTTATTAATTCTTTGCGTTTTTCTGTTTCACTTGGAGCAAGATTATTATATTGAAAGCATAAATCTTTGACTTTTAGTCTGTCATTATATAATTCTTCATCATTTTCCGGCGAATACAAAAAACCGTTAATCATTTTTTCTTTTTGATTCATTATTATAAACCTTTATATAATTTATAATTTTGAATATCTCTTGCATCCCAATTAATGCCGGTTTTTACAATTTTTGCAGGATTTCCGGCAATGATAACATTAGATTGGTCGAATTCTTTGGTTACAACACTGTTCCAACCGACAATACTGTCTTTTGATATTTTCGTATTTTTACCGATTTTGCAGTCTTTACCAACCCAAACATGGTCTTGAATTTCAATTGATTTTCCGTAGTTTGTAATATTTCCGTTCATATCAAGTATTGTATGAACATCCGTACACCAAACATCAATTCCCCAAGAGAACATACAATTTTTACCGATTGAAACCGTAGAATTATCATCTTGAAGATAAATTCTGGTACCGCAAAATGCTGTACCATCACCTATTGAAACATTACAATTGCTCGCATATCTCGGTAAATCGGGATTTATAAACCCGTCTGCGGCTCCGCCTATATAAATTTGCAAACCTGTAATATTCAATTGAGGATTAACACAATAGCTGATTAAGCCTAAATCAATACTATTATCGTTCCCGATAACAGATATAAAAAGTCCGTCACGTTTTAAAAATTTTTCAATATCTTTACGTTCCTTAATTTTTACCTTGATTGTATTGTTTGAGCCATTAACAATTAAGTCAAAATTATCCAATAAATCAATTTCATCCTCTGTTAATTCTTCAATTTGTTCTTGTTCTGTATAAAATACTATCCGATTTTCGTATCCGTCAACTTTATCAAGAACGTCTAAATTTAATGTCATATTAGTTTCCTTATATTAATTTTGAAATATCTTCCGTAATTTGTTCTGTTGTAAGTC
>JAFWGJ010000048.1 GCA_017512405.1 bacterium
AAGATAAATCTGATAATCCGGAATCAGCATTTATCAGAAAGGAAAGACAGAAAAGAATAGTTAAAGCAATAAATTCATTAAAGCCAAAACTTAGAGAAGTAATAATGATGTATGAAATAGACGGGCTAAGTTATGAAGACATTGCATATACATTAAATTGTCCGATAGGGACAGTAAAATCAAGACTATTCAATGCAAAACAAGAACTTGCAGAGAAACTTAAAGATTTAATATAATAAAGAAAGGATATTATTATGATGAAAAAAGCACTTATTTTAACAGCAATATTAGCATTAACAACAACAACAGTATTAGCAGGAGAAACAACCACAAAAACAGATGATGTAAAATGCAAAGCACCTTGTGCGGGTAAAATGCCGCCAAGAGGTATGCATAAACCTCCAATGCCTGATTTTGAAAAACGTTTAAATCTGACAGAAGCTCAAAAGAAAAAAATTAAACAGCAAAGAGAAAAAGATAAAGCTAAAATGGAGCCTATCAGAAAACAAATAAAAGAAAAACAAAAAGCAAAATTTGAAATCATCAAAAAATATGAAGAACAAGATGCTGATTTAATCAAATTAAATAATGAAATAAAAGTTTTAAAAGACAAAGAACACAAAATAATGGAAGAAAACAGAAAGGCTTTTGAATCTATACTTACAAAAGACCAAAAAGCAGAACTTGAAAAAATCAAGTCAGAACACGACAAAAAATTCAAAAACTGTCCTAAAAAAGGGTTTCCAAGAGGACCTGAACCTTTTGAAAAATAAGTAACAAAAAATAGACCGAATAAATTCGGTCTATTTTTTTACATCAATATCAACATAACAATATCCTGCATTATCTTTCCAAATTATTTCTTTTACAACTCCGCTGCAACCGTTTGCGGAATATGTATTACTAAAATTAGCTATCCACATTATCAGCATATCAATTTTGCCATCGTGTGAATAATTATTGTAATATAATACTTTACAAGATTTTGATAAATTATTTGCAACACGAGTCGTATAATTATAATATAATTTTTTTGACCATAAATAAGTATGGTTTGATGACGGTAATTGTTCAATTAATAATAATAAAACACATAGAAAAATCAGTAATTTTTTATTAAAACTTTTAAAAAATTCAGCAATGCCAAAACAGTAAAAAATTAAAAATATAAAATAAATTCTTGAAACAACTCTCATACCGTCTGCTCCCGGTATATATTTATATATAAAAAGCCATGGAGAATTATCACCATATTTTACACACAACAGCATTAAAAATAACAACGTTGTAAATATAGGTTTTCTGTATTTTTCAAACTTCCATAAACCGAAAAAGGCAAACAACATAGTAATAAGCCCTATTCCTCCGCAAGTTTCTTCGTGCTTTGTTATTTCAGGCAAATATTTCAATATGGTATTATCCAATAAACTTATATTTCTAAACCAAACAGTAAAATCAGTAAAATGATAAAATACTTCTGCCCAACCCCTCACAGTACCAAGCATAAGATAATGTTTTGCAAGCGGAATAAGAGAAATTATAAAAAGTACGCCATACAAAGTAATTTCTTTGTAATACCCTTTTATAAAGTCTAAAATTAATCTTCTTGTACTTTTAAATAATAAAGCAATAAAACCTCCGACAAAAATTGTAAAACAGAACATATAACCCAAAGTATATACTGTCCAAAATTCAAGAGCCAAGAATATAAAAAAACCTCCTATCGCAAAGTGTTTATTGCTCTTTAAATAGGAAATACATAATAAAGATAAAACCATAGGATATTGCATATAAAATTGCAAATGATTCATCTTAAAATATCTCATAATACCAAAGGCAAATATAAAAGAACCAATTGCAGAAGAGAGATGAGAATATTTAAAACGTCTTAATAACAGATAAAAAAGCGTATAATTCAGTATACACATTACGCCCATCCATATTTGCAATGTGCTGAAAGGATTTCTGACAAAAAATCTTATAGGAACATAAAATAAAGCTCCGCCAACCATTACATCGGAATAAGCAAGAGTATTTTCACTAGGATAATAAAAAGGCATATTCCAAAAAGACAAATGCTGAGGAATTTGATTTATCCATAACCAAAAATGTTCCATTATATAATTTATTGATGAAGCATCCCCCGCACTTCCAGGTAATAAATCAAAACCTGTTATAGCAGTATGATAAAAAAATATCACAAGGCCGAAAATCAAAAAAAATAAAAAATAAAAAGATTTTTTAATCATAATCAAATACTATAACAAAAGGCGTTATTTTGCTATATAATAGTTTTATGAAAGTTATACCTTTTGAAGTAAATAGCGGAATAGAAAATATGCAAATTGACAGAAGCTTGCTAGAAACAGCTATTCGTCGACAACAAAGGGAACATGTTTTCAGATTATACGGTTGGAGTCCCAGATGCGTTTCACTTGGCAGAAATCAAAAGGCAGATTTTGTAGATTTAGCCTTTTTGAAACAGCATAAAATTGACTTAGTTAAAAGATTAACCGGCGGAAGAGCGTTAATGCACGATAAAGAGCTCACATACTGTTATATTTGCCCGATAGATTCATTAAAAAATGGTGATAGTATAATGGCATCATACAGAGAGATATTGCAAATTTTTATTGAACCGTTTAAAATGCTTGGAATTGATTTAGAAATATCTGATGAAAAAAAATATTCTAATATGGATATTAACTATTGTATGCAAATATCTACCAGTGCTGATATATGCTACAAAGGCAAAAAGTTAATAGGTTCGGCTCAATACAGAAAAGAAGGATATATACTCCAACATGGTTCAATTTTATTTGATTATAACAAAGCACTTCTTGAAAAAATTTTTAAAGAACCTATAAATACTGATGTTATTACATGCATGAAAGAAATCAATCCTGATATTTCAATATTTGACCTTATTCACATATGGGATAATAAATAATGAGTTTTGAAGAAAAATATAAAAAAATAAAAGAACTTGTTGACCAAGATTTGTATAAAATTGAAAACAATCTTACTGATTTTTATTGTGGCTGCGATGAATTACAAGAAAATCTTATAACAATTATAAAAGCACCCTCAAAAAGAATTCGTCCGCTATTAGCATTACTTTATTTAAAAATGTATGGCAAAGAAATAACTTATGAACAAATAGAAATTCAGTCTGCGGTTGAATTAATCCATAATGCAACACTAATTCACGATGATGTTATAGATAAATCTTCCAAGAGAAGAAATAATAAAACAATAAATGAAGCTTTTGACAATAGTTTAGCGGTCGTAACAGGAGATTTTCTCTTATCCGTTGCAATACAAAAACTTTTAAACGTAAAATCTTGTAATATTTTAAATTTTTTCAGCATAGCAATAAAAAGAATGAGCTTAGGAGAAATAAGTCAATACTTCAATCGTTTCAAGCTGATTTCATTTGATGAATATCTTGATAAATGCCGATATAAAACAGCCGAGTTATTTATAGCATCATTAACTGGTTCTGCAAGTGTTGCGGGAATTGACCTAAATAAAACAAAAGATTTTGGAAAAAGATTTGGAACGGCTTTTCAAATAAGGGACGATTTATTAAACGTAATAGAAACAAAATCTGATAAACCAACAGGAAATGACATAGAAAATGGTATTTATACAGCACCTATGATTTTTGCAAAAGACATAAAAAATCTGAATTACGGCATTGAAAAAACAAAAGAATTGTTAGATAATTATTTTAATCGTGTGGCAAAATGTCTATCAAATGCGCCTGATAATGAATACAAACAAGCTATAATAGAACTTACAGAAATATTAAAAATAAAATGACGGATGAACAATTTTTAAAATTAAAAGCAATAGCAAAAGAAACTGTTGAAACAGCAGTTTTTGTAATTGTAATGGTCATCATTATAAAATTTTTCTTAGGAGAAATCCGCTGGATACCATCCGGTTCAATGCATCCAACATTAGTAGAAAAAGATAGAATAGTAGTGGAAAGACTTTCAAGGTTTTATAGAGAACCTCAAAGAGGAGACATTTTAGTGTTTTATCCTCCAATGACAAAATTAAGTTCTAATCCGATAAAAGTTTTTGAACGCTTAACAGGATTTTTCTGTTCAGATATTGCATTTATAAAAAGAGTAGTAGGTTTACCCGGAGACAAACTGGAAATTAAAAAAGCAAAAGAAGATGGAGCATTTACAGTATACGTAAATGATAAACCTCTTGATGAACCATACATAAAAAGCAAATATGATTATAACGATTGCACTGTTGCAATGCATTGCGGACCTATGGTTATACCGGAAGACAGTTATTTTATGATGGGTGATAACAGAGGGAATTCTCAGGACAGCCGTTATTGGGGCTATTTATCAAAAGAAAGAATTATAGGTCGTGCAGTAACTTTAATTTGGCCATTTACCAGAATAAAAAAATTATAAAATTGACATGTTAAAAAAAATAATTATAGACTAAACGGGGGATATTTCAAGTTTCCCTGTTAATTTTAAGCCTGTTTTTTACGATAATAATAATAGCGAGGTAATTTATATATGTTTTCCCCAATGATACAAAGTTTAATATCATCAGGCGGTCAGCAAGCAGCTATACAAAGAAGCTTACAGCTTCAAAGCTATATTAATGCGCCACAAATTACACAAACTCCAAAAACAGATAAACCTAAATCTTTTGCGGAAGTTTTAAAAACATCTGAAGCACAACAAACAAATAAAACAGGATTTGGAAATCTTGTAACAAAAACTCCATCTGCAGAAGTAAAAGCTCAAATTTTAGGACAAAATGCCGCAGAAGAAATATCTAAGAGTTCTAAATTAGGTAAATTTGGAGCTCTAACAGGAATAAAAAATAAATTTAATGCACTAAAAGTTTCTAATTCTGACACAGAAATACCTGAGGTAAAAAGCAATGCTCCAAAAGCTCAAATCCTTTCAATGATTGATAAAGTTGCACAAAAACATGGTGTTGATGAAAAACTTGTAAGAGCGTTAGTACGTCAAGAATCAGGATTTAATCCAAATGCAACGTCACATTGCGGAGCTATGGGACTTATGCAATTAATGCCTGCAACAGCAAAGGGATTAGGTGTAACAGACCCTTACAATCCTGTTCAAAACGTTGAAGGCGGTGTTAAATATTTAAAAAGCATGCTAAACAAATATAACGGCAACGTAATATTAGCACTTGCCGCATATAATGCAGGTCCGGGAGCTGTTGACAAATACGGCACGGTTCCGCCTTACGGTGAAACTCAGAATTACGTAAAATCAATATTGGCTAACTATCTATGATGTGTTTATTTAACTTAATTTACCGAATTTTTAAAATTAAACGGCTAACCTTTTAACCAAACAATGTCGTTGAATATTATAACAAACATTAGTGCAATCAATAGCGCAAAGAAAAATGTTCCGATTTTTTCGACTGTTTCATCGTTTAATCTTCTGCCGCGTATTTTTTCAATAATTAAAAATAACACATGACCGCCATCTAATGCCGGTATTGGTAAAAAATTCACAATTGCCAAATCCATTGAAATTATTGCAGTTAGCAGTAGCCCATAATAAATTCCACTGTTTTGAATAATATCACCGCCTATTTTTGTAATAGCAACAATACCGTGCAAATCTTTTAGAGGAACCTTTCCCGTAAATATCTGACCTAATCCGTAACACATATTATATGTGTTATACCATAAGTATTTCGTACCTGTTTTAACAACGGATTTTATACCTTTTGTTTTGTTTAAAATTTCTTTTTGAGCCATTTCAATGCCGATTTTACCGTTTTCATCAGCGTAAATAGGTTTTAAATCAATCAATTTGCCGTTTCTGCTAACAGTAAAATTAAGCGGATGCTGATTATCACAAATAGCTTTTGAAATATCTGCCAATGTATATTGTCCGTCACTTTCATAATATTTTGAGTTACCTTTTTTCAGAACTTCTCTAAGTTTAATCAATTTATCATCAAGTTTTATTTCGTCATTTTGATATCTGATTATACCTTGCTCCATTTCTTTTGTATATGAAACAACTGTTTCATTTTCCACCTCAGGAAGTCTTACTGTAACACCTTTTGGTATAATTTCATCTTCTACATAAGCTCTGTTTAAATCTCTTAATTCAGTTAATTTTTTATTAGCCTGTCTTTCGCTGTATAAACCGTCATAAGATTTACTGTTATTAATTATAGAAACAATTGAACCTGTATTTGTTATAGGGGTATTATTTATAGAAACTATCTTATCACCTTTTTGCATGCCGGATTGGTGTATAG
>JAFWGJ010000011.1 GCA_017512405.1 bacterium
ATATGTTTTCTAAGGAAAATAAGAATACTCCGAGTTTGTCATTAGCTGCCGGTGATTGTTTATTTGGTTCTGATAAACAAAGAAACTCATTAATGGTAAAACTTTTCAATAAAATGGGTTTAGATGCATTAGCATTAGGTAACCACGAATTTGCCGGCGGTACAAAAGGTTTATCAGATTCACTTGATAAGGCAGAATTCCAATCAGTTTCTGCAAATATTGATGTAGCAGATGGTAATCCTTTACAAAAGAGCATAAAGAATAAAAAACTTGTTAAATCAGCAGTATTTATGAAAGGCGGACACAAGTTTGCGGTAATTGGTGCTACACCATTTGATTCATACGTTAATACAGTTGATAAAGACGTTAAGCCAAAAGATTTAAAAGAAACTATCAAAGCTATTAATGCTGAAACAAAAGAATTAGAAAAACAAGGCGTAAATAAAATTATTTTACTTTCTCACTTAGGATATGGAGAAAAAGGTGATTTAACTGTTGCCAGAGAAACAGAGGGTGTAGATATTATTGTTGGCGGTCATTCTCATACAGAAATTGACGGTGTTAATACCACTGCTCCTTCTGATAAAAGCAATCGCAAATTAAACTTATTAATGTCTAAACGTAATGAACCTGTTATGATTACACAAGCAGGCGGTATGAATGAATATGTCGGCTACTTAAATGCAGTTTTTGATGATAAAGGTGTTTTAAAAACAGATAAACTTGTTAATAAATTAATTGATTTAAATCCTTTTGCTGAATCAAAAGAAGCTAATGCTTTAATGGATGCGGAATTAGGCAAAAAAGAAAAACTTGTTACCGTTAAAGGTTCTTATACAGTAGGTTCTTCTTATAAACAACGTAACGAAGAAAATCCTCTTCATAATATTTATGCTGATGCTTTATTGGAAAGAGGTAAAAAATTCGGTGCTGAGGTTTCATTATTTCACGCAGCTTCATTAAGAGGCGGTGCAGAAGGTCAAATTACAAATTATGATGTAAAATATACAATGTTACCTTTCAACAATGAAGTTAAAGTTGTTGATATTACAGAAAAAGACCTTGTTGAAGTTCTAAAAAGAACATCAGGTTCACTTGTAACTTCAACACAAGACCAAGATCCTCAATTATTGCGTCCTGCGGGTATGGAATATTCTGTGAGAAATGACAAAGAATATTTCTTAAATGGCGGAAAAGATCCTATAAGCGACATCAAAATTAACGGTCGCGCAGTTGATGCTAAAAATCCTGATGAAACAAGAAAAGTAAGATTAATTTTCAATTCTTATTTATTCTCTATGCCTAGAACAAAAGATATAATGGCAAAATATAAAGCTAGTGCAGTTGATGCAGGCAGAGAACAAGAAATTTTCACAGAATATTTAAAAAATCAAAAAGAAATTGACTTAACTAAAAAAGAACAAAGAATTAAAACATCTGCAACATATCAAGGCTGGACTGATTTTGAAGAAGTTCAAAAAGAAGTTTCAAGTATGTTTGCAGCTTAGGATTTGGCTTTTCTCAATTCAACTTCTATAAGTTTTACAAATTCACTTACAAGTGTTGAATTCCACTTTTTATTAGCATCCTCTTTAATTATATCAAGAGCTTCGTATGGTGTTTTTGCCTGTCTGTATATTCTCGGCTCTGTCAGTGCAAAATAAGCATCAATAATTAGGATTATTTGAGATGAAAGAGGAATATCGTTTCCTGCAAGTTTATTTGGATAACCGGAACCATCCCAATTTTCATGGTGTTTTTCAATAATCGGAATAATATCTTTTACGTTGGAAATAGGTTCAAGTAAGTCATGAGCGGCAAGAACAGGATGGTTTTCAATATAATTTCTTTCTTCATCTGTTAAAGGACCGTCTTTTTGTAGAATTTCTTGTGGTAACATTAAGTTTCCAACATCATATAAAAGCATTGCTACACGTAGTTTATCAGCATCATCTTTTTCCAGCTCAAAACGTCTTGCAAGTGTTGTTGCCATAACAACTTTCGATTTTGAAGAACCCAGTGTATGTTGTGGATTATATGTTGTAACAAGTGCATCCGCAACAGAATATAAAGTATCTTTTGGATTTGTATTTTGCTCAATAGCCATTTGAAGTTTATGTCTTAAATCTTGTTTAAGTTCTTCTGAAACATTAACTCTGCCTGTTGCAAGAATATCATTAAAGGCATTAAGAGCAACTTCTTGCCAAGAAATTTCTGAAATAGGTGTGGCAAGTGTAACCTGATTTCTGCCGTTACGTTTTGAATTATACATAGCCTGGTCTGTTAATTCCAATAGCTCTTCAATATTATTTGCGTGTTCTAAAAAAGTTGCAACTCCCAAACTTGCAGTAATCGTTCCTACCGTTTCAATAGGTGTTGCTTCAATTGCTTTTCGTATTCTTTCTGCGGCAATCATAGCACCTTTTGAATCAACACCGGGTAAAAGAACGTTAAATTCTTCGCCGCCTATACGTGCAGGAACATCAATTGAACGTGCATTTTGTTTTAATACATTTGAAATTTGTTTAATAGCCAAATCGCCATATACGTGTCCGTATTTATCATTAATCTGTTTTAAATGGTCAAGGTCAATTCCGATAATGGAGAATGGCTGTTTTTGACGGTTCGCACGAACAAATTCTTTTTGAATAGATTCTTCAAAAAATCTTCTGTTATAAAGGGTTGTGAGAGCATCTGTAACTGCCTGTTCACGTACCATTTGAAATAAATCGGCTATTGTAATTGCAAGCTCAATTTGCTGCGCAAACAGTTTTAAGAAATCTATTTCTGCTTCTGTGGCTTCAATTCTTGATGACATTACAATAAGAACGCCTGTTAAGTTCATTTTAGACAGAGGCACTATCATAAATGAGCGGCAATGGGTTTCGCTTAAAAGTTCTTCTAAATTTTCTTCTTTTAAATCAGGAGCAAGTGATAATAATCCGGCTCTTAAATCTGTGCTTTGCATAATTTCTTTGCTTCTTAAAACTGCACGGATAACTTCGGATTTCTGAAAATTTAATCTTTGAGTATTTAACGGAATTTCAAGTTTTGAGTTAATTATTTCAAATAAACTGTCGCTTGAAGATGCCATCATACTGAAATATTCGCCATTTTCATCACTTTTTCTTTGTAAAATACAACTGTGCATATAGCCGAGTTCGCCTTGAAGGTTGTTAACAGTTGTATCAAGAATACTTGAAAGCGGTTTAGACGAATTCATCATCTCCCAAATGTGCTGTAAAGTCAGCATACGTCTGTTTGCTTCGTTTAATTCGTTAGTTCTTTCTTCAATTTCCATTTCTAATTGAGCATTACGTTCATAGATTTCAAGAAAATCTTTTTTACCGCTGTATAAATGATTTTCAACCTGATTAACCTGATTTTTAAGGTCTTTAAATTTATCGAATAAGCCCATAAACGCCCTCAAAATAAACGAATATAAATCTTTCTTTCAAATTATACTACATAAGTGTAATTTCGTAAAATTTTTGGTTAAGTTTATTTAATTATAATGTAAGTATAAATAAGGAAACTCTGACAAAAAATTATGGTTGAAAAAATTTTTCAGGTGGTATATCCAATTTTTCTGCAATAAGTAAAAATCTTTTTAAACTTGGTGTTTTTTTACCTCTTTCAATTTCAGACAAATAATCACAAGAAATACCGGAAATTTCACTCAATTTTTCTTGTGTAAAACCTTTTAAATTTCTATATTTTTTAATATTTTGTTGGATTAATTTTATCGTGCTATTTGTCATACATATATTTTTATGCTAAATTTTAAATAATTTAACAGGCATATAGCACGATAATGGGTAATAAATTTTTTATAACAATTTTTGCTTTAATATTTATGAATGAATATGTGTTTGCATCCTCATTTGAATATGGTTACACAAGTTCAGGTTTTAAGTATGTCAAACATCAGCATAGTGAAAGTTCTTACCAACATGCTTGGTGTTCTGCGAATAACGGTATTGAAGAATTTGAAAATGCTGATTATACAAGAGTTGATTGTTTAACTTCAACTCACGCAGTAGAATTTGATTTTGCTAACAAATGGGCAGAAAGTATAGGACAAGCATTACATTATCAATTTATGACAGGTAAAAAAGCAAAAGTAATTTTGATTTTAGAAAATCCAAAATCTCAAATGGTTTATTATAATCGTGTAAAAAATTTAAGCAAAATCTACAATTTTGATGTTGAATACATAACTCCTAAAATATTAAATCTTAAAAATAATATGTGTTATTACCCTGACTGCAAATGTAAATTGCAAAACAAATAATTTTATGACTTTTAAAAAATAATCATTAAATAAATACAGTCATATAAAAGTATGAAATTTACTCTACCCTGTTCATAAAGGGCTAAAAAATATTGTATTATGGAATAAGAGCGAGGATAAGACATTGTTTGATTCAATGAGAGTTACGCCGAGGATTACCCCTCAAAATCAAAATATAAAGCGTAAAGAAGACGATGAAAAGAATAAACAGACCGCACAGGCAGAAGGCGAAAACGGCAGTACAAACCTTGCCCAAAGCAGGGGATTACAGTATGTTCAGGATTTGCAAGACGGCAAAAAGCCAGCTCATAAACCTGTCGGAAATACTTCTTATGCTGCTTATAATCCGCAAATTAACAGAACAAAAGTAAATAATTCGCAAATAAATTCCGGCCAAGTATCTACTCAGCAGGCAAATGCTGCTGAGGCACCTCAAGAATCCAAAAAATCTGCTTATATAAGTCCAAAAATCAATATCGCTCAGGTTATTGGAGATTTTAAAAATACGGCAAAAGCAATAGGAACGCCGGATGATTTATACGAAGAAGTTGACATGTATCTTACACTTGTTGAAAAACAAACAAAAAAAGATAATGCCAATGTTAAATCTGTACAATCTAACTTACGCAATGCGGCAGGACTTTTAGACGGATATATCTCTGCAACATTAAACAAGGATTCAAAAGTTGTAGAAAATTGGGTTGAAGCAATTTTCTTGCAGCAAGTTGATTACAAATACAATACAGAAGATATAAACGAGGCATTTTTGGTTCAAATGCCTGAGGATAATAAGAAAAAAGCCGAAGAATCAAAATCAGAAGCACCTGCACAAGAGCTTCCAGTTAAGCCGCAAGAGCCTGAAAAACCTAAAATGGATGCGGTTTTGAAGAATTTATTTGCTCAGGCAAGAAATATTCACAAAAAAGGCAATGACGATTTGGCTATTTCTACATATCAAAAGGCAATAGAGCGTTCAAAAGAAGTTGAAGATGTTGATGCTCATTCAAAAATTTCCTTTGAAATAGGTAAAATATATGACGAAAAAGATGATTTGGCTTCTGCATTAGAAAATTATAATACAGCTGCTACAATTGCTACTGATGATAACGTAAAAGTTAAAGCCCACTATGCAATGGCACAGATTTATGATGACGTAAATCAGTTTAAGCCTGCAATAGAGCATTATATGGCTGCGGTATCTTTTGCCGGTGAAACGGATAATTTTAAAGCTCAGATTAAATCTCTGACAAAAATAGGTAACATATATGCTGACAAGTATGACAAAGAAGCTTTTAATGTTTATGATGACGCAAAAATTGTTGCAGATGAATCAAAAGACTTTAAGAATAAAGGTTTTGTATCAAGTACAATAGCTGTTGCTTACGACAAATTTAATAAACCGACAGAAGCTTTAAAATACTATTCTGATGCAGTTAAAAACTACAAAGATGCAGGGGTTGATGAAAAAGTTGCAGTAAATTATAAAAAAGCCGGTCAATTAATGGTAGATTATAACAAAGGTGAAAAAGGCAAAATATTACTGAAAAAAGCTATTGCATTTGCAAAAAAAGCTGAAAATGAAAATCTTATCAAAGAAATACAACAGGAATTAGTTGCTTAAAATTATTGCCTTAATAGTTTTTTTCCTGTACGATAATGACAAATGGTCAACGAGCAGAAAAAATTATCAATAGCCTTTTATTGGCATATGCATCAACCGTCTTATAAACTAAATGAAGACAGTGATTATTTATTGCCTTGGGTTAGGATGCATGCTGTAAAAGATTATTTGGATATGGTTCTTTTGATGAACGATTTTCCTAATCTTAAACTTAATTTTAATCTTGTACCAATGCTTATTGAGTCAATTATTGATTATGGTGAAAATAATTTTCAGGATGTACATTCAAGATTAAGTGTTACTCCTGTAGAAGAATTGTCTGATGATGATAAGAGATTTATTTTAAGTAATTTTTTTGATGCAAATTTTAATTCAATGATTTCACATCACGAAGCATATAAAAATTTATATGAAAAACGTGTAATTCAAAATGTATATGAAATTAATGAATACACAAATCAAGAATATTCTGATATTATGGCTTGGTTTAACCTTGCTTGGTTTGATCCTGTTTATGGAGAAATTTATCCGGAATTAAGACAGCTTGCGGATAAGTCAAGTGGTTTTACGCTGGAAGACAGAGAAAAAATTATAAAGTATCAATATGAAATAATAAAACAAATTATTCCTACGTACAAAAATTTTATGGAAGCTGGTAAGATTGAGATTACGACAAGCCCTATGTATCATCCTATTTTGCCGATATTGCTTGATATAAAATGTGCACATAGAAATATTTCAAATCCTGAGGTGTTGCCTGCGAATTTGAAAATGGCAAAAGATGCAATCACTCAGACTAAAATGGCATTAGACAGAATGGAAGAGATTTTTGGTAAACGCCCTAAAGGTATTTGGCCTCCTGAACACTGTGTTAGTGCTAAAACTCTGGAAATGCTTTCTGATTTAGGTGTTGAATGGACTATAACGGATGAAGGTATTCTTGCAAATTCTATTAATTTTGATTTTGTAAGGGATTTTAGGGGACATCTTGCAGACCCTTATCATTTACTGAAAACTTATGAATATAAAACAAAAGATTCAAAAATTAACGTTATTTTCAGAGATTCAATGATACCTAATCTGATTAGTTTTGAGTATCCTAATACTGATTCCAAAAAAGCCGCAAATGATTTATATGACAGAATAAAAGTTATACAAAGCAAACTTTTTGCTTCTCCTGACGATTCTCATTTGTTGACAATAGCTCTTGACGGTGAAAACTCTTGGGAAAATTATGCAGATGACGGTTCTGACTTTTTAAGAGAAATTTATAGACTTATTGAGGAAGATTCTTCTCTTGAAACAGTTTTAATAAGTGATTATATAGAACATGATAAAAATGTAAAACAACTTTCAAAAATATATTCAGGCTCATGGATTAACAGGAATTTTCAATTATGGATAGGCGAACCGACAAAAAATCAGGCTTGGAATGCATTGAAAAAAGTACGTGATGATTTTATGAAGTTTGTTAAAGCTAATCCAAATCATAAAAATATTGAAAAAGCCCACCACGAAATATATATGGCGGAAGGCAGCGACTGGTTCTGGTGGTATGGCGAGCCGAACCATTCGGGACAGGACCATATTTTTGATTATTTATTCAGAGAACATTTGAGAAATGTTTATAAATTATTTGATGAACCAATACCGGAATATTTGAATACTCCATTTTCACTTCCAAGCAGTCCTTCAAGCCTTCCGACAGCTTCTATGACACCTGCTATGGATGGTCAGGACAAGATTGATGACGAATGGCTTAATGCAGGTATAATTAATCTTCCTGATTTACCTTATTCGGAAGATATTAAACTGTTTGATAAAATAAAATTCGGTTTTGACAAGGATAATTTGTATTTGCGATTCTATATAGATTTTGAGGCAAAAGAAAATAATACTCACGGTTTAAGGCAAATGTTCATTTATCTCAGAAACAGAACAAAACTCCATAACCTTTCAAATATCAGATTACTGAGCAAAACAGAAGATATTTACCAATTAATGAAAGAAAAGTTCAGTAATGAAATTAAACTTTCTTTCGTAGGCGGTATGCTTAGACCTTTACAATTCTCAAAATCAATGCAAAACGGTCTTTGGTGTATTCAAAATAATGAAAATATAAAAGTAGCCTATGATAACGTAATAGATATAAGTATACCGTTTGATGAAATAGATGTTGCAGAAGGAGAAATGGTTGAGTTTTTCTTTGCTCCTGCGGATTCCGAGATAATAGAAAGTGCAATTCCCCAAGAATTACTGCTTACAATGCAAAGACCAAGCAATTAATAAACAATTTGAATATAGACGGTTCTTGTTCTGGCTTTATTGTCAAAATCTATCAGAACAACCTGTTGCCATGTTCCAAGCTGCAAAGCTCCGTCTATAAGCGGAATAGAAAGAGAATTACCCATAATTGCAGCTCTTACGTGAGCATATCCGTTTCCGTCGTGCCACATTTCATCGTGATGATAATCTATATTTTGCGGTGCTATTCGCTCTAAAGCTTCCGGCAAATCCACAAGTAATCCGGGTTCAAATTCTATCGTAGTAAGCGATGCCGTACTTCCAGATACATAACAAACAACGGAAGCATCCTTCAATGAATGCATATATACGGTGTTTTGAACATTTTTAGTTATATCAATAATATCATTAAAACCGTTTGTATGGATTTGAAATTTTTCATTAATTACAGGCATAAAACCTCCTTGGGGTATAATATTATTAAAAATTTTTTTATATAAAAAATAACTTAAAATCTGAAATTATCACATATTTTTACAATTAATGTAATATTCGTGGTATTATAACCATATTATGATGTATGGATTTTTTTCAACGGTTATATTTTTTGTAATGCTTCCTTTTTGGCTTATTGCAGGAATTTTTAAGCCAAAATTATTACACGGATTTAAACAAAAATTAGGCTTTTTCGATGCTCCTAAATTGAAAGATACCATTGTTTTTTATGGTGTTTCTGTTGGCGAAGTTATTGCACTGGAAAACTTAATTAAAAAGACAAAAGAAACTTTTAATAATAAAATTGTTATTTGTACAGGTACAAAAACAGGGCAGGAAATTGCAAATAAAAAATTAGGTGATATTGCTGATTTTATAACTTACTTTCCTTTTGATTTTCCATTTTGCATAGGACATTTTTTGAATAAAGTTAATCCTAAAATTGTTATAGTTGCAGAAACAGAACTATGGCCTAATTTTGCAAGACTTGTCAAAAATCGCGGCATTCCGTTAATGATTATCAATGGCAGAATTTCTGATAGAACTTACAAAAGCTACAAAAAATTGTCATTTTTCTTTAAACCGATTTTGAGAAATTACGATAAAATTCTTACTCAATCTGAACAAGATAATAAAAAACTTATATCAATTGGAGCAAACCCTGAAACTACAATCGTTATGGGAAATTTGAAATTTGATATAACAAAAAAAGACTGCGATTTTAATTTAGGTTTAGGCAGAATAATTATTGCTGGAAGCACTCATTCAGGTGAAGACGAGTTGATTTTACCTGTTTTTGAAAAACTTAAAAAAGATTTTTCGGATATAAAACTTCTTATAGCACCACGCCATCCTGAAAGACTTGATGCGGTTAAAAAGTTGGTTAATGCAACCGATTTAAGCTGGGGACTCAGGACTCAAAACGATTCTTTTGATAGTAAAGATATAATTTTGCTTGATACGATGGGTGAATTGGGCAAAGCTTATGCTCTTTGCTATATTGCAATTATGGGCGGCAGCTTTAATAAAACAGGCGGTCATAATCCGCTTGAAGCTGTTGTTTATGAAAAACCTGTTATATCCGGAACTTGTGTGCATAATTTTAAAGATATATATGCTCTTTTAACACAATCAGAATCAGCAAAACTTGTTAATGATGCAAACGAACTTGAACAGCGACTCAGAAAAATGCTATCCGACGAAGATTTTTACAAAAAATGCTGTGAAGATTGCAAAAATGTATTTGAACAAAATCAAGGTGCATTAGACAGAGTTATTGATGTGTTAAAAAGTGAACTGTAAGTAGATATTTTCAATTCACTAATCACAATTCACTATATAACTGCTTCATGACATTCAGGACAAATACCGTCTGAATTTAATTCACGATATTTCCAACAGCGACAGCATTTTTCACCGTGTGCTTTTGTTACCCAAACGGTTGTATCTTCTTCTGTGTATTCATTTAATACATCAGCAGGCTTTTCTTCTGTTACAAAAGCTTGTGATGTAATAAATATGTTACAAAGTTCATTTTCGCAAGATTTTAACAATTCATTTTCGTTCGATTTAACGTAAACTGCAACTTCTAATGAACTTCCGACTTTTTTGTCTGCTCTTAGAGGCTCAATTGCTCTTGTTACCGTTTCACGTATTTTTAATATTTTAGCAAAATCTTCTTCCAATTTTGCATTATTCCACTCTTCTTTCATTTCAGGCCAAGATGAAAGCAAGATACTTTCCAAACCGCCTTTTTGATTTTCTGGAACATTTTGCCAAATATCTTCTGCCTGATGAGGCATTACAGGCATGATTATTCTAACCAAGGCTTGTAAGATTTCATACATAACAGTTTGACAAGCACGACGGGAAAGTGATTTTTTACCCGATGTATAAAGTCTGTCTTTTACAATATCAAGGTAAAATGCACTTAAATCAACTGCTGCAAAGTTTTGTAAGCATTGGAAGTATTTGTAAAATTCATAACCCTCAAATGCTTCTGTTACGTTTTCAATTAGTTGATACAATTTGTGTAATGCAAATTTATCCAAATCTTTTAAGTCTTTATATTCAACGTAATCTTTTTCAGGCTCAAAATCAAACAAGTTACCAATTAAGAAACGAGCGGTATTTCTTGTTTTCTTGAATATTTCTGCAAGTTGTTTAATTATGTTATCACCAATTTTAATATCGTTTCTGTAATCAACAGATGCTGCCCAAAGTCTTAAAATATCAGCACCGTAATTTTTAATAATATCATCCGGTCTGATGTAGTTACCTAAGGATTTAGACATTTTTCTTCCGTCTTCACCAAATACAAATCCGTGTGTAAGAACTTGTTTATAAGGAGCAATTCCTTGCGTTGCAACAGAAGTCAATAATGATGATTGGAACCAGCCTCTGTGTTGGTCTGAACCCTCCAAATACATATCTACAGGAATATGATTTAATTCGTCTGCACGTTTTTCAACAACAGCTCTCCAAGATACACCGGAATCAAACCAAACATCCATAATATCATTTTCTTTTTTAAAGTGGTTTTTACCGCATTTCGGACATACAAAGTTTTCGGGTAAAAGTTCTTTTTCACTGTATTTAACCCACGCGTCCGAACTTTCTTTTTCAAAAAGTTTTGCAACGTGTTCTATTGTTTCATCTGTAACAATAACTTCGCCGCAGTCCTCACAGTAGAACACAGGAATTGGAACACCCCACGCACGTTGACGTGAAATACACCAATCAGTACGGCTCTCAACCATATTTGAAATTCTGGCTTCTCCTGATGCAGGAATAAATTTAACTTTCTTAATTTCTTCTAACGCTTCTTTTTTAAATTTATCAACTTTTACAAACCATTGTGGAGTTGCTCTGTAAATAACAGGCTTTTTACATCTCCAACAGTGAGGATAACTGTGTTGTAAATCACTTGCAGCAAGCAGAGCACCACAATCTTTTAATTTATCGATTACAATGGCATTTCCTTTGTAGTAAGGAATACCAGCCAAATCACCTGCTTCTTCCGTCCAAACACCTTTTGAATCTAAAGGTGAATAAACATCTATTTTGTATTTACAGCAAACTTCGTAGTCTTCTAAACCGTGTCCGGGTGCCGTGTGAACAGAGCCTGTACCGGCATCCAGTGTAACGTGTTCACCGCAAATTACAGTTGAATTTCTGTCATAAAGAGGATGTTTTGTATTTAGCAATTCTAAATCTTCGCCTTTACAAGTTCCGATTACAGTAATATCTTCTTCTTTCCAGTCAACACCGTTTAAGAAGTTACCCAACAAACCTGTCGCTGCATAATAAACGTCACCGTTATATTTGAAGAATGAGTATTCAAATCTCGGATGAACACTTATAGCAAGGTTTGATGGAATTGTCCAAGGAGTTGTTGTCCAAATTATTGAATAAATATTTTCTTCGTTTTTTAGAAAATCAAATTTTTCTTTTAATTTACCTGTACTTTCCTCATCAAACTTAAATCTTACATAAATAGATGTTGATGTGTGGTCAGCGTACTCTACTTCCGCTTCTGCAAGTGCTGTTTCGCAAGCTGCACACCAGTAAACCGGTTTTAAACCTTTTTCAATGTAACCTTTTTTATACATTTCGCCAAATACTCTGACTTGTTCGGCTTCGTATTCAGGATTAATTGTTAAATAAGGATTTTCCCAGTTACCAAGAACACCCAACCTTTTAAATTCGTTCTCTTGCCCCTTTAAACTTGTATGAGCAAATTCTCTGCATTTTGCACGTAATTCGGCAGGAGTGACAGCATTTCTTCCGCCTTCAATATTTTTTACAACTTTGTTTTCAATAGGCAGACCATGTCCGTCGTAACCCGGAACATAAGGAGCATAATAACCTCTTTGGGTTTTATATTTAATTAAGATATCTTTTAAAATTTTATTTAAAGCAGTTCCTACGTGAATTTTTTCTGAACTCAAGTATGGAGGGCCGTCATGAAGAATAAAACTGTTTGTTTTATCTTTGTTTTCAGTCATTTTTTTATAAATTTGGTTTTCTTCCCAAAATTTTTGAGTTTCAGGTTCTTTCTTTGTTGCGTTTGCACGCATTTCTAACGTAGTTTTAGGTAAGTTCAGAGTATCTTTATACTCTTTCTTTTCTGTTTCTGTCATTTTTATTTCCCTCTAATTATTATGATGCTTTCTTAATTTCTTTTTCTTGCTTTTTTGCTGCAAAATAAGCTAAAAGTTGTTTTCTGCGTTTACCTTTAGAAAGGTATTTGTGCATTTTTTCATCGTCAAATTGACCTTCCCAACGGGCAATAACAACAGTTGCAATACAGTTACCGATTAAGTTTGTTGTTGTTCTTCCCATATCAAGAATATGGTCAATACCTAATAAAATAGCAACACCGATAATAGGATAGTTGAATGTAGTTAATGTACCTGCTAATACAATTAATGAAACTCTCGGAACACCTGCAATACCCTTACTTGCAAACATTAAAGCAAGCATCATTACAAGTTGCTGTTCTAAATTAAGATGAATACCTACCAATTGTGTTGAAAATAATACCGCCATTGCAACGTGTAATGTTGAACCGTCAAGGTTAAATGTGTATCCTGTCGGCATTACAAAGCTTACAATATTTCTCGGAACACCAAATTTTTCCATAATTTCCATCGATTTTGGAAGTGCAGCTTCTGAACTTGTTGTTGAAAATGCAAGTAAAATCTGTTCTTTTAATGCGTTCATAAGCTTCCAGAAAGGTACTCTTACAATTACGCAAACGCCATATAAAACTATACAAATAAATATTGCAAGTGCCGTATAAAGACAGAATATAACCTTTGCATAACTTTTTAAAACTCCTATACCGTTTGCACCTATTGTTGATGAGATAGCTCCAAAAATACCGATTGGTGCACAATACATTACGTATTCCGTAAATTTAAACATTATTTTTGCAGTTGAATTTAGTACATCCATAACAGGTTTTGCCGCTTTTCCGACTGCACAAATTGCTATTGCAAAGAATATTGAAAAAATTACTATTTGAAGTAAATTACCGTCTGCCATTGATTTTATGACACTTGTCGGGAACATTCCAACAATCATGTCGCTTATTGAATTATTTGGGTTAATTGTTGCCAAGTGTTGTGCAGCTTCCATATCATGAGCGCTTGCGACAACTCCGAAACCTTCACCGGGTTTTACTATATTACCCATTGCCAAACCTATTACAAGTGCAATTGTTGTTACAACTTCAAAGTAAACAAGTGTCTTTAAACCGATTTTACCAAGACTTTTTATATCACCGTGTCCTGCAATACCTACAACAAGAGTTGAAAACAGTAACGGAGCTATAATCATCTTAACCATATTTAAGAAAATTTTTGCCAAAGGTTCTGTTTTTATCGCTAAATCAGGAAACAACCAACCAAATATTATACCTATTATTAAAGCGCCGAATATATATATCGTTAGGTTTGAACTTTTCAAAAATAATTCCTCACTAGTCTTATGTGAAAATTATATTATAAAAATGCTCAAATATAAATAATCTTGATAATATTTTTACATGGAGTATAACAAAGGTGCTAAGATACTAAGGCCCTACGGGGTTTGGTATAATTTTAGCTGATTATATGATATGTGAAAAAGTCATAAAGTAATCATTTATAACATTAACTAACATTGGTAAAATCCAAATTAAAATTGCTGCGCCAAATACAGGCTTAAACAGGAATGATAATTGGAAAACGTTTACTTGCGGAGCTGTTTTTGAGATTACACCCAATATGATATCTTGTCCTAATGTGGCAAGAAGTACGGGTGATGCTATTTGTAAACCCATATATAAAACATTTGAGGATAAACTTATTAAATAATCCATATTTACAAGTTTTGCAAGCGGTACGGTTGTTGAATATATGGGAAAAATCTCAAAACTTCTCTCAAACGCTTGAAATAACCAATAAGCACCACCTATTTTAAGAAAAATTACAATACCCAAAACTGCAAAATATCTTCCTAAAAGTGATACTTGGCTTGATGTTGTAGGGTCTAAAACCATTGCTGAGGATAAACCCATTTGCATATTAATCATATCTCCGCCGGCTTCAACTGCCGCAAGAATCAGTTGTGCCATAAATCCAATCATAGCTCCAACAGCAAGATTTAATATTAATGCAAGTAATAAATCTCCGTTATCAGGCATTCCTTTCGGATGTAAAAGCATCATGAAGATGATGGTCATTAAAAAAGCAAACCCGACTTTCATAAGACCGGGGATTTCTTTACGATTTAAAACAGGTGCAAATCTTGTAAAGCCCATCATTCTCGCAAACACAACCAATCCCGCACTCATATTTTCTACAAATCCGGGTATTAATGAATTAAGTTGTATAAGAAACGAATTCAATTATAATCTACCTATCTGTTAGCATTGTTATATATTTTTTGACGTTCCATCATATCGGTTTTTGGCTGAATTACATAAGGTGCTTTTTTATAAATTTGATTTTGATTTTGTTTACCGCCAATACCTCCCGGTTTACCTGACGTCATTTTCTTAAAGGAATCTTTATCCGGTGTTTTAAAGTTTTCTTGCATTTCATTTGCAAAAGGTCTTGTATATTTATAATAATCAGGAGGTAAAACGTAACTGTCATTTTTAGGTATAACATTAAATGCCATAGCCATACCGTCAGTGAACAAATTTGTTAATATTCTTACAAATCCAACACCGCCAATGATAATTACCATAAATACAGCTAAAATTTTAGGTGCTGCGGCAATCGTTTGTTCTTGTACCTGTGTTACCGCTTGCAAAATACCTACAACTAAACCAATACCTGCTGCGACAAGTACACACGGCATTGATATTGAAAGCATTGTAACAAAACCTCTTGCCATATATTCCATTAACATATCCATAAAATTTACCTCACGCTAATTATAACTTTGTACAAGCCCTTGAACAATTAGTGCCCAACCGTCAACAGCAATAAATACAAGCAGTTTAAACGGAAGTGAAATAATTGTTGGTGATAACATAAACATACCTAATGCCAGCAAAATATTTGCTACAACCAGGTCCAGTACAATAAACGGTACAAATACAATAAAACCTATTTCAAATGCAGTTTTTAATTCGCTGATAATGTATGCCGGAGCTACTTGCCAAATAGTCAATTCATCAGGTGTTTCCGGTCTTGCATTTCCCGATAATTCAACAAAGAAAGCTAAATCATTTTCTCTGGTTTGTTTTAACATAAATTCTTTTAGTGGTTTTGAGCCTTTTTCTATTGCAAGCATTAAATTTTTAGTTTCTTGATAAGGCGCGTGTCCCTGTTCATAGCATTGTTGGAATACCGGTCCCATTGTATAAAAGGTTAATATCATTGATAATCCTATAATTACTATTGATGGCGGTACACTTTGAGTACCCATTGCCGTTTTTAGCATTGAAAATACAATAATAAATCTCAAAAAACTTGTCATACAAGCAAATACAAACGGTAAAATCGAAAACATCGACATTACCAAAAGCATTTGTATAACGGGATTTATGTCCTTAAAAACGTCTGTCATATCACTCCTCTGCTATTTTTTCAGTTTCTTCATCTTGCAAATTTAATTTTGAAATTAAAGTGGTTTTATCCAAATCCGCAGCAATCAAAAATTTTTCTTCTCCTGCTTTTATTATATATAATGTTTTTCTTGGTGAAAGTCCAAGAGCATCTTCAACTTTTATAATACCCTTACGTTTTAATGACATGGTTGTTATTGAAAATTTTTTATATATAAATAAGGCAAAGAATATTAAACCTATCATTGCCATTGTATATATTGAAAAATGTAATATATAATGTCCCATTAAATCCTCTTATAAATCTTCATCTTCCATATCAAAGTCACTGTAATCAAAATCTCCGTCGGTTTCTTGCGGCATAGCTTCACCTATTTGTTCTCCTGCCATTTCCTGTGGTTGTTCATACTGTTGCTGTGGTATTGCAGCCTGTTCAGGCATTACTTCTTGAGCTACGGGTGCTTGTTTTTCTTCTGCATATATTTTGTTTATTTTTACCCCATATCTGTCATTTATTATTACAAGTTCTCCGGATGCAATAACTTTTTCTTCTACTTTTAATGTTATGTTATTATTGTATACAGAGCTTATATCAACAACTAAACCTTGTTCAATATTTTTTAATTCGCCCAAAGAAATCTTTACTTTGTCAAATTCGGCACCCATTTCAACCTGAATGCTGTCCCAAAGGTTTCCTGACGGTATATTTGATGACATTTCTTCACCTCCACTATTATCTATTGCAATTATTAAAGCCGGATTAGGGGTTATTCTGAAATCCTTTTCGTAACCGTTATAATCCAGTCTCATTGTCTGAATATTACTGTTTTCAAGTAAAATAATATCCTCCGGTTCAAGTGCTTTCATGTCTCCTACTGTGAAAACTGTTGAACCTATTTTTAAATTAACTTCTATTAAACTTGATTCAAAAAATTCATAAGAGAATTTATCTTCATGACTGCTTATACTTTCAGGGATAACTATTTGACCCGGAAATGTTATTATAAGTTTACCGTGTAAATTTGTTTCTTCATCTTTCATAAAAAATGTTAAATGTGTAAGGTCAAATTTACGGCTCTGTTGAGCAGACGGCATAAATGCACTACTCATAAAATTGTATAAGTTATCATTAAATGCTGTTATTAATTTAGCTTCAAGTTCCGTTATTTTGTTTATATCAAATTTTTTATTTGGTCCTAATGCCTTTGTTAATATTGTATTTACTGCACTATCAGAATTTCTTATATAAATTTCGTTTTGGGGATCAATTTTTACCTTGGTTACAAAATAACTTTCATCTTCCGACATTGTATCAAGATTTTTACCGACTGCGTACAACTTAAACCTTATACCGGAATACAAAAAATCATCGGAACCTGCTTGAACGGCATTGTTAAATACTTGGTTATACCATTCAAACTGATTAAATAATTCTTCTGATGATGTATTTAAAGTATCGGTCATTACCCGAACTATCCCCTTTAATTATTTAAAATTATGTATAATGTTATACTTATACACTATTTTAGCAGAAAATTCAAATATTTAAAAATATGTTTACGTTTGTAATTATATTTTGTGCTTTTGAAAATATTCTAAAATATCTATCAGTGAATGTTCGTTTCCTATATGACCTGATTTTGATACTATCCATTGTGCTTTATGATCTAATGTAAGCGCAACTGCCGGTATTACTTCATCTATAATTTGGAGTTGATTTGAATTTATCTCAGTGCAGCATTTATAAGATGTTTCTCCGCCAAGTGTTATTAATATTATTTCTTTTTGTTCTATAATTATTTTTGTAAGTTCCGCCAAAAATGCTGAAATATGTTCCATAAGTTTTGACTTTGTCATATCTGCATTTAATGAATCATCCGAAAAACCGTCAAAATTGTTTATTAAATTTGAAGAATTAACAATAACAACGTTATTTTCTCCCAATTTATCAACAATTTTTTTTGCGAAATTTTCATCAACTCCACCTAAAACAGTTTGCATATCAAGTTCTACAAAATATTTGTTATCATATTCTTCGGATTCTTCCAGCACTTCAAGTTGGTTAATAGTTGTTTGTGTTCCTGTTCCTGAAAGAATTAATTTAGGTAAGTCAGGTATAAATTTTTCTTCTTGCTGTTCATCTTTTGTTTCAAGCCAAACATTTCCCAAAATTCTTGCTGTTGAAACCGAGCCAACAGGCAGTAAATTTAATTCGGATTTTTTTGCCGCAAGAACAATTTGTTCTATATCCGTTGTTGAAGCTGCATCTGCTACAATAAGCTTTTTGCCGTCATTTACAAGCTGGTGTATTTTTTGAAGAATAGGACCTGCACCCTTCATAATTGTTTGAAGATCCAATGATGCAACTATATCAGCATTTTTTTCTCCCAGTTGTTTTTTTAACATTGTTGGAATATGTGATTCAAAAAGAGGATTTATGTTATCTCTTGCATATTCAGTTCGTTCAATCGGTTGTCCTTTTACAAGTTGATAACCGCCAACGGTTATTTTATTTTCCGATGGACATGCAGGTATTATTATTGCTGCATCCCAACCTAACGTTTCTAACATTGCAAGACTTTCAACACCAATATTTCCTGTTAATGCGGGGTCTATTTTTTTAAAGAAGTAATCTAAATTCAAGTTATCTAAAAATAATTGAGTTGCTTTTTTAACTTCCTCATACGCAAATTCTTCAGGCTTGTTTCTTGTTGCTGTTGAAACAGCCCAAACTTGCGTGTTTTTTATGTTTTGCGGACTGCTGTCAAAATCAAGTAAAATCTGACAATTAGCACCTTTTAAATGAAATTGTAGTGCTGTTTGTTCCGCATCTGTTAAATCATCGGCAATAATGCCTATCATATCCGAAATAATCATTATTAAGCTTCGTCTTTTTTAGATCCTAATAGTTTTATTGTATTTGCAATAATCAAATAACGTTCTTTTTCTTCGCCTGAAACATCTTTCCATTTGTTTGTCGCAATTCTGCCGTCAACGGCAACAAGCCTGCCCTTTTTAACATATTCGCCTGCAAATTCTGCCTGTTTATCCCAAACATCTACGTTAAACCAATCGGTAACTTCCGCTTTTGTTTTGCTATCCCAGCGGTTTGCTGCAAGTGAAAAACTTGTTTTTATTTTTCCTGATTCAAAATATCTTATTTCCGCATCTTGACCAGCTCTACCTACTATTACAACTGAATTCATATTTACACCTCTACTTGTTCATTTTTGTTTAACATACAGTTTTCAAAACCTGTATTTTTACAGATTTCCGCACACCATTTTTGTATTATTTCATCTGTATCAAGCTTGTATGAAATAGGTTCTCCTATTACAACTGTTATATTTTTTTCAAAAAGCTTTTTTGCATATCCGTCAAATCCTACAATAGAAATAGGTATTATATCTGCTTTTGCATGTTTTGCAATTACTACAAAACCTTTTCGAATATCTTCAATTTTTTTATTCTTTCTTGTTCCTCCTTCGGGAAAAATCCCCAAAGGCCAATCTGTTTGGGAAATATCTCTAACTGTTTTAAAAGTAGATATTTCAGGTTTTTCTCTATCAACAGAGAATGCACCTAGCAAGTGAATTAAATGGTGCCTTTTATCATTACTTTCAAAAAGTTCTTTCTTTGCCATGAATGCAATATGCTTATTTACCGCACTTGCAACAAATGGCGGATCCATTTCGGAAACATGATTTGGAGCAAAAATATAATTACCTTTTTTAGGTATGTTATTCTTACCTTTAACTTTTAATTTATACATAAAATGTGTAATGGGATTAACAACCGTCCACACAAAAAGCATGTAAAAAATTGAACGAAATATATTATATTCGCTTTTATACCTTCTTGAATAGTTACGTGGTTCTGTTGTCATTGTACTACCTTGTTTTTATGCCGGATTAGGTATGTATCTGAATCCTGTCAATTCTTGAACTGCTAATGCCCATTCTTCCATAACTTTTTCCAAATCATCATTATATGGAATTATCTCACCGATTTTTACTTTAATTTTTCCTTTAAAAGGACACCAAGTCCTATTTTCTGTACCTACTATTCCAATAGGCAGAATGCTGCATTTTGTGGCTCTTGCAATACCAGCAAAACCTTTATGTATATCTTCTATTGTGCCGCTTTTTGCTCTTGTTCCTTGAGGAAATAAACCTAAAATCCAATTTTTTGTGTTTTTAACTTCAAATGCTGTTTTTATTGTCGATACTTCAAGTTTTTCTCTGTTAACTGCAAAAGCACCTTGCCAATCAAGCATCCAGCGTACAAATCGTTTTTCAAAAAGTTCTTTTTTTGCCATAAATGCAACAGGTTTGGGCATAACAAAACTTACCAAAAACGGGTCAAGCGAAGACAAATGATTTCCGCATACAATAAATTTATTATCTTTCGGTATATTTTCTTTTCCTTCAACTTCAACTCTGTACATCAATTTGAATTGAATGCCATACCAAAATTTGCACACTATATTTTGAAAAAATTTTCTCCAAAAATTAAAATATTTGGCAGTTCTTCTTGCGTAATTAACAGGTTGTTTTTTTGTCATGAACAAATGCCTCCGATTTGATTATACCATGAATATAAATTTGTCAAAGTTAATATTAAGCATTTCAAGTATTTATGGTATGCTTAATTGTATGAAAAAAACAGGTTTCATAATTATATTAGCCGTTTTAATATTTTGTTGCTGTGAAAATGTTTATGCATTTAATTGCAAAATTAATAATATTTATGTTAGAATGAGGTCATCGAAAGGAGAGAAAATGACTAAGAAAACTGCATCTTGTGAATTGGAAAAACAATTATTTGAAAGTGTTGAGGCTAGAACTCCAGATTACGTTAAAAATCTTAATTTAATGGATTTTAATAACAAAGGTGAATTTACATTTACTTTGAAAAAAGAACATTTGTATCCTTATGATGCAAATACAAATCCTGAAGGTTTAAATTTAAAAGACTGGTTTGCAAATTATGCAAAAGAAGCAAAAGTTTCAACAGCAGGTATAAGAGGACCTCAAAATATTTTATATCCGCAAGATACACGTTTCCCAATTAATCTGGTTGGTATAACTTTGGCAACTTTGGCAAAAGCTCTTGTTGCGAATGAAAAATATCCTGACAAACAAATTTTGAAACTTGCAGGACGTGAAGTTCGTTATAATTCAGATTTATATTTAGATGCTATTGCAAGAATACAAGCTGCGCAAGGAATTAAAACCTTAGTTCCTGTTGAAAAACAAACTATTCCTATTTGGTTAGCATCTTTCTTGGCTTATAAATTAGACCTTGTAGGCGGCGAATATATTACATCAAGTCATGGTATTTCCGTTAAGAACGCAACAAAAGACTTGAATTCACAAGGCAGCCAATATTTGCCTGAAGAATCTGCAGAATTTGTTCAAAAAATTCAGGAAATTTTTGATGAAACTGAAAAAAACGGTACTTACGAAATTAAAATTGCGGCAGAAAATAATCCGTTAATTGACGAAAAAATCATGGCAAAATTAAATGACGGTGTTGATTTATACGTTGATTATTTAAAATCAGGTGTTGCCGAAAAAGATAACTTAGATTTTATTAAAAAAGCACAAAACAAAATAGTTATAGAAAACGTTGGCGGCTCTGCATACAGAACATTAAGCAGAGTTTTGAAAAAACTTGATTTATCAGACAAATTTGTTTGGTTTAACGAAAAAGAAGATCCGTTCTTCCATTCAATCGGTAAATATGATGTTGACCCTAAGGGTAATAAAACTTTCTATGATTATTCCGTAGATGCAACCGTTTTGGCAAAACGTCCTAACGGTGAAAAATATTTCCCTGTAATCGAAACATTGCATTATGACAAAGTTCTTGCCGATTATCCTGTCGGAACAGCAGTTTTAATTACAGACCCTGACCACGACAGACTTACAGTTACTCAAATTGAGGACGAAAAAGAAATTGCAAAATTAGATAAAGCAGGTATTGCATACGTTAAATTGGGTAACGGAAGAATTTTAACCGTATTCACAGCAAATCAGGCATTTTTATTGTTAATGGATTTCAGAATGAAAATGCTTAAATCACAAGGTAAATGGAATAATCATCCGAGATTTATGATTAAGACAACAGCATCAGCAATGAGTTGGGACGAATGGGCAAAATCAAATGGTGTTGCCGTTGTAAATGTTCCTGTTGGTTTCAAGGAAATCGCGAATATTATGAAAAAAGTTGAATTGAAACTTAAAAAGAACCCTAATGATGATGTTGTGGTTTATGATGTATTCGGTCAGGCAATTAATTTGGGTAAATCTCCGAGATTAATCTTCGGCGGTGAAGAATCAGGCGGTATGATTATGGGCGGTGAAGAAATGATTAAATCTCTTGCAGGCAGAGAAGCAATTGCAATGAGAGAAAAATCAGCAACGGAAGCAATTTTGGTTGCATCAGCATTATCTGCAAAACTTGAAGAAGAAAATAAAACAATGTCAGAATACTTGTTAGAAGTATTTAAAGAAAATAAAATTAACGGTCAGTTTGATACCCGTGTAGATATTTCTTATTACAACGAATCCGAACCTGATATTGATAAATTAAAAGCAGCAAAAGTTGAAGGTGAAAAATTAAGAACTAAAAACGACTTGTTCTATCTTTCAATGGCAATTGCAATCCGCTCAGGCAAAATGACATTTGAAAACGCAAAAGAAGTTTTGAAAGATGCGTTTAAGGAATTGAATTTTGATAACCTGAAAGCAATAAAATTTGTCGGTGACGGAACATATCTTGAATTTGAGGACAAATACATTGAAATCAGACCTTCGGGTACGGATGCTAAAACAAAGGCTTACGGTGCAGGTTTGAATTTTGATGAAATAGGCAAATTTGCAACAGCAATGGGCAACTATTCGGGTGAAAGAACCGAAATGCACAAAAAATACATAACAGATGAAATGTATAATTCAACAAAAGATAAAGCTATGGATTATTACTTGGAGTTTGTAAATGTAGATGCAAACAACGAAAAATTTGAAATTCCTGAATACAAATTTTAAAAAATAAAGGGGCAATTTTATTGTCCCAGCCTGTCGATGTGATGGAATGGTAGACATGCATGCTTGAGGTGCATGTGGCGAGAGTCGTGGGGGTTCAAGTCCCCCCGTCGACATATAACTACTAGTTTTAAGAATTTATAGAAACATATCAAAAAGTCCCCATTGTATTAAAACTCTTGGGGACTTTTATACTTGGATAATAGATTTATTTTACGACTTTATTTATATCAGCAGTTATGTCATCACCGCCATATAAAACCATTCCTTTTGATATTACTATATCATAACCTTTTGCTTTTGCTTGTTGTGCTATAGTTTCTGAAATACTTTTATCTACTGCTTTTAATCTTGCTTGATAATCTTTTGCTATTGCTTCTTTTTTCTTTGCAAACTCAGCATTATATTTCTTCAAAAGTTTATCTTTTCCTTCTTGTGTTTGTTGTTTTTCAACATCTGCTCTTACTGTTGCCAGCCATTTTTCCAAGTCCTGAATCTTCTTTGTTTGTTCTTGTTTTAATGCTTTTACTTGTTGTGATTGTGCTACTACTGCAGGTACATCTACTACTGCTATTTTTTCCGCAAATGCAGGTGTTGTAGTTGTTAAACCTAAAATAATTGCCGTTGTCAAAATCTGTTTTTTCATTTTGTTATCCTCCTATATTTTTTATTTCTTTTGACGATAAGTGTTTAGTTTCTTTTAAATCATTATTATCTGAATCAGACATAGTATAATTATTTATTTCTTCTGTAATTATATTACTTGTATCTAATTTTACAGGAATTGCCTTTAATGGTGAAACTTCCTGTGGTGTTATTCTGTTTTGAATGTCTTTATTAATTTGTTGAACAATATTTTCTTTTAATGTTAATTTTGTGAAACTGTTTTCGCTATTATATCCGTTCACTAATAATTTAGGATTATAATACACTACAGGAGCACTTGTTTTTATAAGGTTACTGTCGTTCATATTTAATGTAAATTCACCTGTTCTCTTTGTATATAGCTGAACTTGTGCAGGAACAATATTGTTTGTTCGGTTATTAATTACAACTTTGTGGTTGTTACCTGATGCGTCTCGTTTTCCGTTTGTAATGGTTGCATAAGTACCTATGTAGCCTTTATTAACAGTTAAATCAGTAATATTTGTTGCTATGGTTGCTTTATCTGAATATAGTTGATTAAATATAACACCATGATTATTTGCTTCATCAGTCACTATGTTTATATTAACATTTTTAGCAAGGTAAGTACCATCTTTATAGTTATAATTTGTACGTGTACCTCCAACAGATGCAACATCATCAGGTGATACACCTCTTACTTCAAATACGATTGGTTCTGTTGTCATATCAGATAATGCATAAGATTCAAATACAATATTATCCGCAACAAGTCTAACGTCAACTAATCTGTCTCCGTTTTCATCTTTCAAGCCTAAGCCTAAAATATCTGCATTTTTAATTATTATACTTGAATTTCCACCATCTTCATTGTACGCATCGTAAGCTTCCATAATAATCTGTCTACCACCGGCATTACGCGCATCTTCTGATATCGGTAAAATTGAATCATCATCATCAAGATGTTCACCATACATTGAAATGTTGTTTATCGTTAAGTTTTTACCTTTTTGTTTAACACTTATTGTATTGCCAAATACTAATTGTTCAATGGTTGTTTCATCTTCAAGATCTAAAACAATTTGTCCTAAACCTTTTGTTCTTGCTTGTGCTATTCTTAATTTTTCTCCGACTTTATTTGATCTTCCATCAAAGTATATCGAATCATATGCTTCAAGGTAAACTCTTGAATCAGGATTTCCAAGATGATCTTGAATTATTGTAAGATTTTTACCGTCTTCACCAATATCATCACTTGCAACAATTGATACATTTTGACCTGAGATTATATAATCACCTATATCTCCAGCATTTTTAACCGAATAAGAATCATAAGGTGCATAACCTTGTTCATCTTCTTCACCTGTTTGAGTCATATCTGCAGCAGTCAAAACAATATTTCCATCAGATACAACATTATAAAGATTTAAATCAGATTCTTTTGCTCTTAAATTAATAAAGCGCTTATCTGTTTTATTTTCATTTTCGGCTTTTGCTGTTATTTTTCCATTAATTTTCACATTTATTGATTCATCTGCAATTCTTGTTTCTGCTTTTGTTGACACTCCGGGTTTCTTAGCATCAGTTCTTCCGATATCACCATCAGTTACATTTATTTCTAAATCTCCGTTCGATACAAGCAGTGTTTTATATACATGCTGTGAATTGTTTGTCTCCGAACCGTTTAATATGGAGCCATTGATTTGATTTATTATAATATTTCCTGCAGATGTAACATAATTATCATTATTTGAAACTGCTTCACCGATATAAATATTTGAATTTTGATTTGTCATATTTATATTACCACTGTCAGTTTTAATTATTCCCTGAATATTGATACCTTGAGAACCAACATTATTTATATTTGTATTGCCATTAGTATTATTGATTTGACCGCTTGTTGTTAAATAAATTCCACCTTTAGTTGAGCTATTGGTAATAGTTGTATCACCAAGAGTATTTGATATACCTGAACCAATTTTAATAGAACCGTTAGCATTGTTTTCGATTATTATGTTGCCCTGAGTGTTGTTTATAGCAGAATTAATTTCCGAACCATTAACAGTATTAATGTTAACATTACCATTTGCTGTATTATTTGCAGTTCCTGCCATAGTTAATTTGTCTGAATTGTCTGTTGTTAAAATACTTATATCACCATTTGTGTTAGTAATAATGTTATCTGACAATAAAGACAATGTACCTTTTTTATTTCTAATTGTAATATTACCATTTGAGTTTGTAATTTCGGCGTTTATACC
>JAFWGJ010000049.1 GCA_017512405.1 bacterium
TATATTTCCAAATTGTTGATTCAAAATCAGCTGTTTATGAAATTACAAATTTAATTGATGCGATTGAAAAATTGACTCAAACAAACCTAAGAAATTTGGTTGGTCAGTTGGATTTAGATGAAACTCTTATTTCACGTGATAAAATCAACCACGAATTAAGACAAATTCTTGATGAAGCAACTAACAAATGGGGTGTAAAAGTTAACCGCGTAGAACTTCAAGACATCAATCCACCTGCAGATATTCAAGCAGCAATGGAAAAACAAATGAAAGCCGAACGTGAAAAACGTGCTATTATTTTGGAATCAGAAGGTCAAAAACAAGCTGCAATCTTAAAAGCACAAGGTGAAAAAGAAGCAGCTATCAATAAAGCAGAGGGTGAAAAACAAGCTTCTATTTTAAGAGCTGACGGTATAGCTAAAGCAAGAGTTTTAGAAGCAGAGGGTGAAAAACAAGCTATTGACCTTATTATAAATGCTATTGGTGAAAAGGGTAAACCTGATCAATATTTAATCGCAATGAAATATCTTGAAACATTAAAAGGTATAACAGCAGGTCAAAATAATAAAATAGTTTACATGCCATACGAAGCAACAGGTATATTAAGCTCTGTTGATGGTATTAAACAAATGTTTGAAGGGACAAAATAAAAAGGAGAAAATAAATGGCAAGATTAGTTAGACCTACTTGGGCTATAAGATGTACACAATCAGGATGCAAAGCTTTGTTTGAAGTTGCGGTTCTTGAAGATGGTAAACAACAAGAAGTTGTTTGTCCAAATTGCGGAGAACATTACGTATATCCTATTGCAAAAGAGGATGAAGAAAGAGAAGATTAATTAAGGATTTTATGAATTGTGAATAGTGAAGAAGTTCTTAATCCAAAACGCTATAATCAATTCAGCGAATATTTAAAGAAAAAATTCGGTGTCAAGGTATATAAAATTACTCTTGATGCCGGTTTTTCGTGTCCAAACAGAAAAGATGGCAAAAAAGGTTGTATCTATTGTGATGCCGGCGGAAGTTTTTCTCAATCTCATTCCGCAAATATGACTATAAAAGAACAGTTGGATTTTGGGGCACAATATTTGACGGACAGATTTAAAGCTGTTAAATATATGTCTTATTTTCAATCTTTTTCAAATACATATAAACCCGTAGAAGAATTAAAAGAAATTTACGATGCCGCCCTTGACCACCCTGATATTGTCGGAATTTCAATTGGTACACGTCCTGACTGCGTAGATGATGAAAAACTTGATTTAATCGCAAACTATAAAGACAAATATGAAACTTGGATTGAGTACGGCTTGCAGTCAATACATAATAAAACATTAGAAAGAATTAATCGAGGACACGATTTTGAATGCTTTTTAAAAGCTTATGAAAAAACTAAACAACGCGGAATAAATACTTGTGTTCATATAATTTTTGGATTGTGGGAAACTCATGATGAAATGATGCAGACTGTCAAAGAGCTTGCAAAATTAAAAATTGACGGGCTTAAGCTCCACATGATATGCGGACTTAGAGGAACAGAGCTTACAGAAATGTATAAACGAGGTGAATTTGAGTTTATGAGTGAGATGGAATATGTAAATCTTTGCTGTGATGCAATAGAACTTATTCCTCCGGAAACCACATTGCACAGAATTGCGGGAAGCGGTTTAAAATCAACACTTGTAGAACCAAAATGGATTGGTAAAAAATTTGAATGCTTAAATAAAATAGACGCTGAACTTATTCGCCGCGATTCTTGGCAGGGAAAATTTTATAATATACAATAAATTGCTGATATACACGTTCAAATTTTGGGCTATAATTTATTTATGGACAATTTAGTTGAGATAAAAAATCTGATATATGAAATTCGAGGTTTACAAGTGATGCTTGACAGCGATTTAGCAAAGCTATACGGCATTGAAACTTCTAATTTAAACAAAGCTGTAAAGAGGAATATTGCTCGTTTTCCGGAAGATTTTATGTTTCAACTTACAAAAGAGGAATATGAAAACTTGATATTCCAACTTGGAATATCAAGTTCAAAACACGGCGGTAGAAGATTTATGCCGTATGTATTTACAGAACAGGGAATTGCAATGCTTTCAAGTGTTCTAAATTCAGAACAAGCTATAAATATAAACATACAAATAATGAGAATATTTGTAAAACTTAAACAATATGCACTTACATCTAAAAATAAAGCTTGTGAAATAGAAGAATTAAGAAAATTATTGATGTTATACATAGAAAAAAATGACAGCAGAGTAAACGATATTATAAAGGTTTTGAATAATTTAATTGAAAAACCAAAAGAAACAAAACATATTGGTTTTTAGTTTATACAAATAAAAATTTTAAGCTATAATTTATTTATGGATAAGAAAGTTATTACAACAAACAGAAAAGCGTTTCACGATTTTCACATATTCGACAAATATATTGCGGGAATTGTTCTTAAAGGTACGGAAATTAAGTCAATAAGAGCAGGCTCCGTAAATTTGAAAGACAGTTTTGCAAAAATTGAAAAAGGTGAAATTTTTTTGTATAATTGTAATATATCAAAATATGAACAAGGTAACAGGTATAATCACGAGCCTGAAAGAGTCAGAAAACTTCTGTTAAACAAAAAAGAAATTTTGAAAATGGAAGGTAAAATTAAAAAAGAAGGTTATACAATTGTTCCGTTGGAATTATTTTTAACAAGAGGTTACGCAAAATTAGAAATAGGTCTTGCAAAAGGTAAAAA
>JAFWGJ010000050.1 GCA_017512405.1 bacterium
AAGTTGACAGTATGGTTATATCGCTTGATACTCTTGCTTATGGCGGATTAATCCCATCCAGAAGATGTCCCGAAACTTTTGAACAAATTAAACAGAGAATTGAAATTTTAAAAGAAATTCTAAAAGAAAAAAAATCAAGAATATATGCTTTTTCAAGTATCATGAGAATCTCAAATAATAATGTTAACCAAGAAGAAAAACTCTATTGGAGTGATTGGGGAACAAAAATATTTGAGTACTCTTTTAATACACATAAATTGGGCAAGGCTCAAACTGATATTCCGCAAGATATTTTAGACGATTATGTAAACACACGCAAAAGAAATTTTGAAATTAATAAATTATATCTTGAATGGCAAAAGGAAGGTATTTTTGATACATTAATATTTTCAAAAGATGATTGTGCAGAATTCGGATTTAATGTACAAGAAGCACGTGAACTCGAAAAACTGGGAGGATTTACCAAAACAGGTGCTGACGAAATACCGCTGACACTTTTTGCACGAGCAATTCAAGGTGATATGTCTGTTGATATTGAATTCACTGAACCGGAATATAAAGATTTAATTTCTAATTATGAAGATGTCTCTATTGAAAAATCGGTAAAAGGTCAATTATCTTTGGCAAATATTGAAATTACAGATAAAGAGAACTCAAATATTACACTCATAGTAAACAATTTTAAAAACAACCAAGGTGAAATTGTTATGAAACGTTCGACAGAACCGTTTTATAGTGAATTTCAAAAACCTGATAAAAATTATATGATTGCAGATGTAAGATTTGCAAACGGAGCAGATAATGCTTTTGTTGAACAAATTTTAGATAAAAAATATAATGAAAAATTCTACGGCTACTCCGCCTGGAATACAAGCGCAAATACACTGGGGAGTCTTATTTGTGCCGCTAAGGTAAAATTTTTAGCTAAAAAATACAATAAAGAAGCTTTTAAACGTGTACAAGCTGTTAGACTACTTGACGATTGGGCATATCAGGCAAATGTAAGACAAACTTTATCAACACCTCAAAATATTGATATGAGTGATTATGAAAATAAAGTTTCTGAATTTTTAAATTACCCTGTTAATGCAGAATATAGTTACCCTTGGAAAAGACTTTTTGAAATTGAGGTTAAATTAAAATGAGTTTGTTTTCATTGATTCTACTTGCAATAGCTCTTTCGATTGATGCATGTGTCGTATCTTTTGCTCATGGACTTGTATTAGAACAGAACCGATTTAAAAATTCCCTGCTTTTGGCTTGCTTTACAGGAGGTTTTCAGGCATTAATGCCATTAATCGGATATTTTGTAACTCAACCATTATTTAAATATGTACAACCTGCAAGTAAATGGATTGTCTTCGCAATTTTTATGTATCTTGGAATAAAATTTATTCAAGAAGCATTTGAAGATGACAAAGAAGTTCCTGAATGCTTGTCTTTTAAATGCCTGTTAATGGTAGCCGTTGCAACAAGTATAGATGCACTTGCCGCCGGAGTATCACTTTCCTTAACATCAACAAACATTTTCAAATCGGTAATTTTAATTGGAGTAACAACTTTTTTGTTTTCTGTTTGCGGGTATTGGAGCGGATGCTGTTTAAAGAGAATTTCGACAAAATATATGGAAATTTTTGCAGGCCTGATTTTAATATTTTTATCTGTAAAATCTCTATTTTGAAATGAATAGACTTGTAAACTTTCTTAGGATAATTGCCTTTTTTAATAAATCCGTTATGATGTAAGTATGTCGGATAATCAAAAAAATTATTACGAAATATTAGGGGTGGATTCAACAGCAACGGCCGAAGAGTTAAAATCGGCGTATCGTAAGCTTGCAAGAAAATACCACCCTGACGTTGCAGGTAATGAAAGTGTTGAAAAATTTAAAGAAATAACAGAAGCCTATGAAACCCTTTCCGATGAAACGAAACGAAAACGTTATGATATTTTAAGAGGAATTTTTAATTATAATAAATCAACAACTGACAGAACCACGCAAAAAGAAGCTCAAAAAGCATATCGCCAAGCTAAAAATCAAGAAGAAATTATAAAAGAAACCTATAAAAACAAAGAAAAATCACAAAAACAGAATCAAAATGCACAAGATTTTTCAAACATGTTTAATGAATTTCTTGATGGATTTAAATCTCAAGCTAAATCTAAAAAAGAAACTCATAGACCAATCAATGGCGATAATATCACAACAGATGTTGTAATTACCATGGTTGAAGCTATGAGCGGCATATCAAAAACAGTAAACATATTGTCAACCCAAGAATGTACAAATTGTCACGGCCGAAAATTTGCCAACGGGTATAATTGCCCGGTTTGTGACGGTTTAGGAACAGTCTCACAACATAAAAAAATAACGGTAAAAATCCCCGCTAACGTAAAACCAAATTCAAAAATAAGAATTCCGTCAGAAGGCAATCCCGGAATGTACGGCGGCAAAAACGGAGATTTATACCTAAATGTTGTAATTGAAAATAATTCAAATTTCAAATATGATGATTTGAATGTTCTGTTTACAATTCCTATAACACCACCGGAAGCTGTTCTTGGAACAACAATTAATGTTCCTACCGCAAATGGTAATGTTTTGATGAAAATTATGCCTAAAACAAGTTCCGGTCAAAAATATCGTCTTGCAGGTCAAGGCTTAACGAAAGACGGTAAAACCGGCGATATGATTGTAACTGTTAACATAGAAGTACCACAAAATCTTTCAGATAAAGAAATTGAACTCTATAAACAATTAAAAGATTTTGCAAAAGAACGTGTTTAAACTAAAATGGACAAATAGTTAAACGCTCTATAAATCTTACAAATTTTACCAAAATATTTTCATGTTTATTAATTGAACCTACCAAAATGGTTTTTGTACCTGCAAGTTTGCCTGCTAAAATATCTGTCAGCGGTCTGTCTCCGACCACTACAACACTCTTAGAATCCATAAACAGACCTTTTATAATAGTTTTTAACGTTTTAGGTAAAGGTTTATGAGCCCCCCAATAGACTTTACAAGGTGCGCCTAAATTAACTTTTTCAATATATTCTTGTTTATGGTTATTAGTTACAATTGCCATATAGAAATCTTTTTTGAACTGTTCAAACCATTCAAGTGTTTCTCGTGTAAATACACCCGTCTTTGATTGCATTGTAGTACTGTCTAAATCAAGCAAAATCGCTTTTATACCCATATCTTTAAGCATTTGAGGGGTAATTTCATAAATATCTTTTAGATTTTTATCAGGACGTAGTATCATCGTTTTTTATCTCCTTTGTTCTTGCAAGAGCATATTTATAATTTAGAGGTGAACGCTCAAATTTAATATACAACTCGTCGTTTGTATTTGCAACATCTAAATCTTCACCTGTTTTCTTGCTCTTTATATCTAAAACTTTTGTAAAATACTGTTCATATGGTGTTATAATTTCTATTTCTTGATTTTTTAGAAATTTATTTTTAGTTTTTACAAGAAAACTCTCTCCCATTTTATCCCAAAATTCACATAAAAAATCAGAGCCCGCCAATCCCTTCGAAATATCATAACTGTAACTTTCAGAATTATTATTTCCTAGATAAAAACCTTGTGTGTAACCACGATTACCTACTTTTTTCAATTCCAAAAAATATTTGTGTAAATCATCAGTTTTACCGCTTATTACTTCATCAATAGCATTTCTATATGCTTTTGTAACAGCTGAAACGTAATAAAGACTTTTTGTTCTGCCTTCTACTTTTAATGAATCCACACCTGCATCAATTAATTGCGGTAAATATTCAACCAAACATAAATCCTTAGGACTTAAAATATGTGTTCCTCGTTCATTTTGCTCAATTTCATAATATTGTCCCGGACGTGTTTCTTCTACAAGTTTATAACTCCATCTGCAAGGCTGGGCACAGTTGCCATGGTTTGCCTGCCGTTCACCATCTGTCATATAATCACTTAACAAACATCTTCCGGAAAAAGATACACATTGTGAACCGTGAACAAATACTTCTAATTCCATCTCAGGAACATGTTTTTTTATTTGGGCAACATCTTTTATCGGCAATTCCCTTGCTAATATTGAACGTGTTGCACCTAAATCCTGCCAGAATTTTACTGCTTCATAATTTAAAGTATTTGTCTGTGTGCTTACATGTATAGCAACATCGGGCATATATTTTCTTACAACTCTGAATACACCCATATCACTTAAAATTATGGCATCAGGATTAGAATCTTTAATTCTGTCCATAACACTTTCAAGCAGTTTAATATCATTGTTAAAGGCAAAGATATTTATCGTCAAATATGCTTTTGCACCTAGACCATGTGCCAAATCAATTGCTTCTTTAAGGTTTTCCATTGTAATCAATTCGCCTTTTCGCATAGCTCTGAGGCTAAAATCTACAACACCTAAATAAACAGCATCCGCACCATATCTTACAGCATATTCCAGTTTTTCTTTATTACCCGCAGGCATAAGTAATTCAGGTTTTAAAGTCATAAGAATAGTTTACACCAAATTACCCTACTGTGCAATGTACTTAACAAAATTTCTTACTAACATTTAATAATCAAAGGAGCATTCAATGAAAAATTTGTTTATTATTACTGTGTTAATTTTGTTTGTTTCACAAGAAGCAATTGCAACTTCAAGTTTTAAAACTTACACACCATCACATCCTTATAACAAGTATTACCGTAATCTTCCGCCTCCGCCAAGTATAAATAATCAAAACTATAAAGACAGATTTTGGCGAAGACGCAGTTATTACAATAGTAATAATTACAATTATCCTTACTCATACTACCCGCAGAGACGTTCAATTTTCAGTACAATAGGAGATTTTTTCGGCAGAGGTAAAATGACAGGTTATACAGACTCCAATTTCAATGATTTTCCTTACTCCTACCAACAGCAAATTCCTGATGTGGATTATTATTTTGATGTACAAAACGGTTCATCCATAAAAATACTTGATTAAGAGATATGGGGAATTAATTTTGGGTAAATATAAAAAAGCCTTGATTTAAAATCAAGGCTTTTTTCTTCTTCTCAATTATCTATCAAAACTTATTAAACTGTTGCAACAGGTTTCTTTTGAGGTTGAGCACCAGGAATTTGTTGCCAGTTTGCAGACATAATTTTCTTGAATGATTTTAAAGCTGTGTCTTCTAATTCACCTAATTCATCAGCTTCCATAATCAATTCTCTTAAAGGAAGTAATGCTCTTTGGTCACGAAGTACACCCAAAGCTGCTGCTGCACCTGCTCTAACCAATTCGTTTTCATCTTGTTTTTTCATAACATCAATTAATGCAGGAACTGCTTTTGTATCATTCAATTTGCCTAATGAAGTTACAGCGTAAATTCTTACATTTACCCATTCATCAAACAACATGTTAATCAATTTATCAACTGCTTTTTTATTTCCGATTTCACCTAAAGCACGTGTTGCATCACAACGAACATTTACTTTTTCGTGATCCAATGATTCAATTAAAGCGTCAGTAGCAACATCACCAATTTCAATCAATGCTTCTGTTGCTGTAATACAAACTTGCGGATTTTCATCGTTTAATGCTTCAACAAGAGGTTCAACAACAATTTCACCGCCTAATCTGCCTAATGCACGAGCTGCACGAACTCTTACATCAACGTTTCTGTCTTCACGCAAAGATTCAATTAAGTAAGTTGTTGCTTTTGAATCACCTAATTCACCTAATGCTCTTGCTGCATATAAACGAACTGAACCGTTTTTATCATTTTTCAATACATCAATCAATGGTTCAACAGCTTTTGATTCGCCCATTTCACCTAAAACTCTTGCTGCATTATATCTCACTTTTTCTGAATTGCTTGTTTTTAAGTCAGTAATTAATTCTTCAAATGTCTTTTTAACTTGTTTCTTTTTACTATTCACACTAATAGTCATTTAAAATTTGCCTCCGACCTACACTACGTACCGATGTATAAATAAAGTTTTTTATTTTATAAAAATTGCCTTTTTTTTGATTAATGTTAAATATTATTAACAATTTGTATTTCATGTGTAATGCATGATTTACCTGAATTTCAGCCTTGATAAGTTTTAAGGGTAAACATCACACTTTATACTACCATATTAACATTTTTTTTAAGTTTTGTCTTTGGGTTTTAACAAAAATTCATATATTTGTAGTAATTGTTTTTTTAAAAAATTGCACATTTAATACTAAGCTGGCTCTTATTATTAAGTTTTATTAAGAGATTGGAATAGAAATTACAAAATTTGTTCCATGTCCAAACTCGCTCTGCACATGGATTTCGCCATGATGCTTATCTATATTTTTTTGAGCAATTGCAAGTCCTAAACCTGTACCAATTCCTGAAGCTTTTGTTGTAAATCCTGCCGTAAAAATTTTATCTAAATCTTCTTTTTTAATACCTTTACCGTTATCCTTTATTGAAACTATAAGGTTATTATTTTCCACACCCGTAGTTATTTCTATTATTCCTTTTTCTTCAATAGCATGACAAGCATTTACAAGTATATTCATAAAGACTTGATTTAACATATTCGGATAACATTTTATCATAGGCAAATTTGCGTAATTTTTAATAATTTTCGCTTTGTTTTTTGTTTCATGCCTTATAAGAGTTAGCGTAAGATCAAGTTCTTTGTTAATGTCAGCTTCTTGCAATTCAGCTTCATCAAGCCGTACAAATTTTTTCAATGACTCTACAAGTCCTGTTACTCTTTGTACTGCCTCATTATCAATACTATTAATCTCAGTAAACATTTCTTTTAATTCAGTATTATCTATTTTTTGAATAAGTTTTGACATAATCGCATTATTTGATTTTACAGAAGCAAAAGGAGTATTGATTTCGTGTGCAATACCTGCTATAAGCTGACCGAGTGATGCCATTTTTTCCGAATTTATAAGCTGTAACTGTGTATCTTTAAGTTCTTTAAGGGTTTTTTGAAGTTCTGCAACCGTTTTAACGTTATCTTCGTACAATTTCGCCTGAGCAACAGCATTACCAATTTGAGCCGATATACTTTCTAGAATATCTATTTCATCTGTCATATCTCGTTTTTGGTAGCTTATAAGAATAATTACGCCGAGAAGTACATTCAAATGATAAATAGGTAAAATAACACGCATTAGAGGGGTATCAAACAATTCGGCTTCGTTAAACTCTTTTAAACTCATTGAAGATACTGTTTTTTTATTTTGTAAATCAGTTAATTCATTATCTTTAAATGTTATGCTTTTGTCTATAAACTTTTTTTTATCTTTACCATAAGCAAATTCTATTTTAAAACATTTTTCATTATAAGAAGCGTAATAAGCTCTAAAAGCACCTAAAACAGTTGCCAATTCTTTAAGTGCAGAATTTAGTATATTTTTTGAATCGATAGACTCTCTTATAATATTTGAAATTTTATTTATAAGTGTCATCTTTACGGCTTGTGTTTGATTTGAACGTGAAGTTTTACGCAACTTTTCAACTTCATTTACAGTATCGTTGTATGCTTTTTCAAGATTTTTTTTATTTTCTTTTAAAAAGTCCAGTTCCATTTGCGGAGTTACATCCGAAAAAATTATTACAATGTATTTATTTCTCCTATATGCATACAAATCAAAATACAACAAATCACCATTTGATTTTTGGTAACTAACAAGTGCACTAAAATTTTCAAATGTTGTATAAAGCTGATTTATAGGTAAAAAATCCAGAGCATTTTCTGCTTCAAATGGGATAAAATCAAAATTAAGCTTATGAGAAAATCTTTTAAAATCTTTGTAATCATCAAAAAGTCTTTTAAAAGTATTATTTATAAATAGCACTTCTTTTTCTTGATTAGTAATAATTACAGCTTCTTTAATTTTATTAAAAAAACAAAATTTCTCCATGACTTATATTATAGACATGTACATGTAAAAAGTAAAAAAGTTAATATTTTATTGTTTTTAAGCATGCTCGTAAATGTGTTTTTTTAATTTTCAAGTATTTGTAAATTAATAATAATAAAAATTTACGTTATGAAATATTTTGAATCTAAGATTATTTTTCATGCTAGAT
>JAFWGJ010000051.1 GCA_017512405.1 bacterium
CGAAACTTTGCAAAATATTTATTGTTTGAATGAAAATTGTCAATTTTTATGGCAAGTTCAGTCAATACTTTTAGCATATCCTGAGTTATCGGAAGAAATACCTTTTGAAGATATTAAACTTAAAGATAATGGTAGAATATCAGCTTATGATTTTTACGGAAGAAATTTTGAAATAAATCCGGATAACGGTCATATAACTGATTTTAAAATTTCACGATAATTCTTTTGTAAATATTTCTTAATATTAACTAAAGTTTTTAATTTTACGGTCGTCATATATTTGGTAATTGAGAAATGTAGAGAAAAGGATTATGCTTATGGATGTGACGGTAGGAAGTGCAAGTATAACACCGGTAGAAACAGCAAATCAGGGCGTTGCTTCTGATAAACCGAAAGATAATGTCGCAAGAGAAGAACAAAAAGAAGTTGTTTCAAAAGATGGAAACGATGCAATTCGCAGCATGGGATTGGCATTGCTAAGTCCTGCTATAAAACGAGTTTCAAAACAAGAAGAAACATCAAAATCTGAAGCTGCACCTGAGGAAGCAAAGACTGAGGCTGTTAAAACTGAACCCGAAACAAAAGTTACACAAGTCAAAACCGAGACTGATGAAGTTAAGCCTTCCGAGCAGGAAGCGATTCTTGTAGCTAAAACGGAAACAAAGGCTGCTGAGCCAAAAGCTAAATCTGATATTGAAGCTTTCAAAGAAGAACTAACGGCTAAATATTTAGCTAATGATCCGAAGCAAAAAGCTAAACCTGCAATAGAAGCATTATTTTCAGGAAGTGAAGAAGAAGTTTTACAAAGAATAGAACTTTATAAGCAAGTTAGAGCAAAAGATAAGAATATTTCACCTATTGATTTTGTAAAAGCACAGGAAGATTTAGCTGATTTAAAAGATCGTGAGTTAGATGAACTCGCAGGTGATACGGATGCAGAAAAACTGGAAAAATTGTCTAAGTCAAGACATCTTCTTGGTGGTGCATATTCTTCTGATTTTGCAGTTGAAATGGTTGATTTAGATAGAACTTTTGATACATATCAACAAGACTTGGGTATGAATGAAGGTGCAAAAGCAGCGTCTAGAGATGTCCGCATTTCTTCTCACAGCGTTGCATCTAAATTTGGTATTCAAGATGATAAAGATGTAAAAGGGCTTGCAAATTTGGCGGCACAGGCATATATGCCTAAAGAAAAATTAAAACCTGAACGTTTGGGCGGTTATGAAGTTCTTGATTCAAGACCTGGTAAAAATGGATTTTACAGCACTGCATTCAAAGATAAGGACGGTAATATTGTAATTGCTTACAGAGGTTCTGATGATGTAAGTGATATTAAATCAGATTTGGAAATGATTAATGGTACGAAATTACCTGAACAATTTTATGATGCCGAGCAATTTTACGAAGATATAAAAGCTGCAAATCCGAAAGCAAAGATTATTCTTACCGGTCATTCATTAGGTGGTGCTTTATCTCAATTGGTTGCAGCTCATAATGAAGATGCCTTTGCGGTTACTTTTAATGCACCGGGTACAAAGGATATTATTGACCATGAAAGCGGTTTGTCAGATTCAGGTAATATTTACAACGTAATTGTAGATGGCGATAAAATATCCGGTACGCTTGAACAACCAGGTGTTACTCAGTTGATTGATGCAAAAACTGACAGATTTGGTGATAAATTACATCCGCATGCTATTGGTAACTGCATGTAAAAGGTGAATGTTATGTCAGTAAAATACGAAGGTAAAACGGTTTATTTTACAACACAACCGGTTGTTTTTAATTTTGAAGTCGGTGATTTAATAGAAACCGACAATGCTGTTGTTGTTAGACTAAATATTCCGGCTGATGATGATACAAGACGTAATGTATTTGCTATGAAAAAAAATGCAGAATTTATATGGCAAGTTGAGTCGTCGTTAGAACATTATCCAGAAATTAATGTTGAATTGCCTTATGAAAATATGGCACTTTTAAATAACGGTAATATATCCGTTTCTGATTTTTTTGGGCGTACTTTTGAAGTCGATATTAATACAGGTAAACTTTTAAATTTTAAAGTTTCAAGATAGTATTTGTAACATTTTATTAATATTAATTATAGAATTTCGTTTTTGTGTCGACTTACTCATTGTGAGACAGATAATGTGTAGGAGTGCGTATGGATGTTGGCGTAAATTCCATAAATACATCCGTAGCCAATGGTGGTATTCTAAAAAAATACAACATGATAATAAAGCTTATAACTAACAACAGAAAGAGCTTGTGTCGAGTGACGGAAGTGCTGCAATCGTGAATGCTGAAATTAGTGGTATTAAATTAAATAAGACAATGACCATAAATCAAAAAGGCAGTGAGTACAAGATTTAAGGTAAATATCGTGTTGTAAATGATATGACTTCTGAGGAAGCAAATATGTTTTGGGCTACAAAAGGGTATACTGATGAACCTTATAAAAGTAACCAATTAACTGACATTATTCAATTAACTGAACCGGCTCGCTTTGTACGAGTTTATGATGGCGAAATTTCAGGTAAAGCAGGTTCATGGGTTATGAAGTATGATGATATAAAAGGACTTAATCCTGAGGAAATAGCTGATAAATTTGCTCTTCCACAGGTTCCGAAATATGTATGTGATGTAGACCTGCCCAAAGGTACATTTCTGCGTACAGGAGAATGTAATCCTTTATTTGGCTGGAAGGGCGGAGGTCAACAATATGATTTGATGGGTGCTCGTGTCGGAGAGTTCATAAACGAACGTGAAATCGGAGCAGCAGCTGCTTAAAAATTTGAAAAATCTTAACAAAAAGTATTGTCAATAAATAATAATAGTTGACAATACTTTTTTCTTGTAGTTATATATAGTTACGACACTTAGCTGAATTTTTGTGCTGAAAAATTCAAGTTAAGAAATAAAGAAAAATATAGACAGAATTATATAAAAGGAGAAATTATGCCAACAATCAATCAGCTTGTACGTCGTGAGCGTAAAAAGCTATTAGACAAGACAAAATCACCGGCATTGATGGAATGTCCTCAAAGACGCGGAGTTTGTACCAGGGTTTATACAACAACTCCTAAGAAGCCTAATTCAGCACTGAGAAAAGTTGCCAGAGTTAAGTTAACAAACGGATTTGAGGTTACATCATATATTCCGGGTATCGGACACAACTTACAAGAGCACAGTGTTGTACTTATTAGAGGCGGAAGGGTTAAAGATCTTCCGGGTGTAAGATATCACATTATTCGTGGTACATTAGATACGGCAGGTGTTGCAAACAGAGCTCAAAGCCGTTCTAAATATGGTGCAAAAAGAGCTAAAGGAGGTAAGAAATAATGTCAAGACGTTCTAAACCGGCAAGAAGAATTCCTGCAGCTGACCCATTATATAACAGTGTTGACGTATCAAAATTCATTAACAGAATTATGCGCCGCGGTAAAAAATCTTTAGCTGAAAGAATTTTCTATTCAACTTTGGAAAAAATTAAAGAAAGAACAAATGAAGAACCAATGGAAATTTTCCAAAAAGCGTTGACAAATGCAACTCCATTGTTGGAAGTTAAAGCTCGCCGTATTGGTGGTTCTACATATCAGGTTCCTTTGGAAGTTAAAGAAGACAGAGGATTTGCTCTTTCATCTTCTTGGTTAATTGCAGCTGCTAAAAACAGAAGCGGTAAATCATTCATTGATAAATTAACAAGTGAATTAATTGATGCTTCAAACGGAGCAGGTCAAGCTTGTAAAAAACGTGAGGATACTCACAAAATGGCAGAAGCAAACAAAGCATTTGCACATTACAGATACTAATTTTAGATGTATATTTAAAGCATCCGTCTTTTACAATCAAGACGGATGCTTTTTTAATTATATTATTATTATATTATACTATATAATTTGAAATATAAAGATTGACAAAACAATAAAAATCGTAAATAATGATAATATATTTTAAGAAAAGCAGGAGGTAAAACGCTTATGAATACTAAATCTTTAATTGGGAGGGGGGTAAAATCCTCTTGTGGTCATAGTTTTAGGCTATTGGTTGAGGGATTTATAAGGACATTAAGGCACTATGGCTCTATGGCTTTTTATAAAGTTAGCAGTATACTAAGCTACTTGGGCAATAAGGCTTTAGATTTTCTTAGTGTCTCAGTGCTTGATGCCATAGTGCCTATTGCTAAAAAAACACAAAAAATCATTGCATTCACATTAGCCGAAACCCTGATTGTAATTGGTGTAATTGGTATTGTGTCAGCATTAACGTTACCAAACTTAAACAGTTCAACCGGTGAAAAAGAGAAAGTTGCAAAGGTTAAAAAGATATATCAAAACTTGCAAGATGCATTCGGTCGTGCAGAAGCTGTTTATGGACCTTATGGAGAGTGGCTTATAGGGGTTAGTGGTGATCAAGCACAGGCTAAACGTATTGGCGAACGTATGACAGAATTTATGAAATTATCTAAAACTTGTGGAGTAGCTGCAAATCAAGGTTGTTGGACAGCAACTGCTATTAAATGTCGAAATGGTAGATCACAAAGTGGTAAACCAGATGAAAATACAAACTCATACAAAGTTATTACCGCTGATGGTACAAGTCTTATACTTTCAAGCTTTTCTGGTGGGTCGATTCAAGTTGATATTGATGGGCCATCTAAAGGACCAAATAAGTTAGGTAGTGATGTATTTTCTTTTTTAATTGATAATTCTCTAGGTGTTATTCCAAAAGGTACAAGTACATGGCAAAATGGTACTCTTACATTTGAATCTCTTTTGAGTGATTTAATGGGTTATGGTCATTATTGCACCCTATGGGTGGTTAATTATGATAATGCTGATTATTTAAAATTCTCTTCAGTTAGCGGCTCAACTGCAACTTGTACAGGTGGTACAGCAAATGCTGTGACAGAAACACATCCAAGATGTAAGTAGTGAGTGGTGAGTTGTGAGTTGTGAGTAGATTTTTGTCATTTCGAACTCGTTTCGGAATCTGACCAAAACAAACGCAGACATTTGCAATCTATAAGATGCTGAAACAATTTCAGTATGACAGTTTGCCTATTTATGACACACAAAATCTATGACAGAAATCAGTTCACCGTTCACTAATTACGGTCTGAGGATTGAAACAACAGAGATATCGTTTAAATATTTTTTTGCGATTTCTTGTATTTCTTGCGGTGTAACCTGTTTTATTTGTTCAATGAACTTTTCTCTATAATTGTAGCCGAGTCCCATAATTGCGTAGTGTGCAATCTGAATTGCTTGCTGCATATTGGTTTCGGTTATGTATTGAAGTTTACCTATGTAGTTATTTTTAGCATTTTGAAGTTCTTCTTCTGAGACTAAAACATCTTTGATTTTTTGAATTTCTTCTTTAAAACCATCTAGTGATGTTTGAATATTTTTGGGTTCTGTTGCTATATAAATATTAAAATTAGCACAAGCTCTGTTTACTTCGTAGGAACTTCTGACAGTATAGGCAAGCCCTTTTTTATCTCTTAATTCACAAAATAGTCTTGAAGACAGACCGCTTGCACCAAGTAATGTGTTTAAAACAAAAAATGGTGCGTATTCTTTGCTGTGTATTGTCGGAACTATCCATCCCTGAATTATTTGAGCTTGATTTGCGTCATCTTTGATGAATTCTACTGTTTCAGATTTTTCTAAAACAGGAGTCGGAATTTCATTTTTACCTGTATTTTCATTTTTAATATTTCCAAAATGTTTATTTAAAAGTTCTTGTATTGTAGCGGTATTAATGTCACCAACAACGACAATAACTTTTTCTCCTGTCGAAATGATTTCATTATATGCATTAACAACATCATCTTTTTTTATATTATTTAAATTTTCAAAGACTTTTGTAAAAGTATCACCGTAAAAATGGTTTTTATATATTGTTTTTACATAGTTATCCAGAGCTCTTGTCTTGGCCGAATCAAGCTCTGCCGGTATTTCGCCTTCAAGTTTGTTTTTTTCTTTTTCAAAATCATTAAAAGTAGAATTTTCAATTATATCTTGTAAAATTTCAATTCCGTGTTCTAAATCTTCATTCAGGCAAACCATTCTGAATCTTAAATAATCCTGTTTCATATCGCAAGAAACTTCAATAGCGTTTTCTTCCAATTCATTCGCAAGTTCAACAGCTGTTCTGGTTTTTGTTCCTTGTAAAAAAAGTCGGTTCATTAGTGAATAAATACCGGCACTCTTTTCAGGTTTGTTTATTGCTATATTAAAGCAAACGGCCGTTCTCGGCGTATTTTTATTTTCCTTGCAAATTGTTTGAATATTATTTTTTAAGATAAAATTTTTCACAGTTTCTCCTTTATGTTAATATAATTTTACCACAAAAATATTATTTAAGTGAGAGTATAATGCCGTGTTAAAATTGTTAAAAGAATACAAATTTGATTTTATATCAATTTTTTTAATTACTTTGATATTTACTGTTTTATCATACTTTTTTGCAAATCATTTAATCAATATAATGATTGATTTTGGCAGAGAAGTTTATTTTCCTGAGCTGATGCTGAAAGGAAATTTATTGTATAAAGATTTATTCAATATTTTCGGTCCGCTCGGGTATCAGATTAATGCTTGGTTGTTTTCGTTATTTGGAGCAAAACAGACAACACTTGCTATTGCGGGTAATTTTTGTTCGATTTTAATATTGTATTCTGTATATTTCATTTCAAGAATTTTTCAAGGCGCAAAAATATCTTTTTTTACAACATTATTTGTTCTTGTAGCCTGTGTATTTTCACCGAGTGTATTTAATTTTATATACCCGTATTCATATTCTTTGCTATATTCATATACTGCTTTTATGTGTTCTGTATTATTCTTTTTGATTGGATTTAAATTAAAAGATTATAAGTTTTTTGATTTTTACATAATGCTTTCGTTTTTTATGATTGGTATTTCACTTGCGGCAAAATTTGAGTATCTGCCGTTTGCCTTTTTGATGGTTTTATACTGTATATTTGTATTTAAACAAAATATTTTAAAATTTCTATTAAATTTTTTATCAATGCTGTTTGTTCCTATTATAAGTTATAGTTCTTTATTATATCAGGGAGTTGATATAAGTGATTTAATAAAAAATTTTAATTATATGAAATTATTTGTACATTCTGATGGTTTTTATTATTTTTATAGTCATATAGTTGGAACTTTACCTTCTTTAGATTTGCTGAATAAATTTATTCCGTTTGATTTTGTAGTCACTATTGGATTTATTATTTTGTGTACCATAGTATATTTTTCAGTAGTTATGTCAACTGATAAGCCAAAAATATTCAAACCGGAATATTTTATTATTGCTGTATGCTTGATTTTGCCTGTATGGAAATCTGTTTTGCAGATTTTTTTATTAATACCATACTTTATATACGTAATATTCATATATGAGCTTGTTTTTAAAATAAAAAACAAAAAATTTAATTTTGCAGAAGACATTTTCTTTGTACTGTTGTGTATAAGTATGATATCAATGATAAAAACAGCTTTTATATTAGACATGAATATTTATGGTCCATATACTGTTACATTGCCCCTAATTGCAATTATTTCTTTTATTACGACAAATGTTCCAAAAACTAAATTAAACATTTTAAAAGTAGACGTGGAAAACTTATTAGCAACTTTTCTTATGATTTTTGTTATATCTGTTGGTTATACGTCATATAATAATTTATCCGAAAAAACATCTCTTATTTCTAATGATAAAGTTGAGGTTTTTATGCGGCCTGTGATTGCCAAATCTGTAAGAGAGCTTCTAAGTTATATTGATAAAAATATTGGTGCCGATGAGAGCCTGTTGTTTATACCGGATGGAGCTTTTATTAATTTCATGACTGATATCGATATGAAATTATATAATTATCAGTCTTTAATTCCTCCGTATGTTGAAGTTTTTGGTATTGATAAAATCATTGCAGATATAAAAAAAGAAAAAATTGACAATATTGTTTTGTCTTCAAGGTCTTCTGTTGAATATAACGGAGGTAAATATATATGTAAACCGTTGAATTCAAAAATGCAAGATGATTATACACAAAGAAAAGAAGAAAAAATGCTCTGTGACTATATAAGAAGCAATTATAATATTGCAGAAATTATTAATAAAGGTTATATATTTGAAATTTATAAAAGAAAATAACATGAAATTAAGATTATTGTTGTTTTTTTTTTATGTTTTTGCTACTCTTTTAGTATAGATAGTATAGTAAGACAAAATTGTTATTTGAAAAGGAGAAAAAAACAATGTCAGAAAAACGTGTATGGCTCTTTAGAGAAGGAAACGCAAACATGCGTGAACTATTGGGCGGTAAAGGTGCTAACTTAGCAGAAATGACTAACTTAGGTTTACCTGTTCCTCCGGGATTAACTATCACAACAGAAGCTTGTATGGATTACATTAATCACGGAAACAAAATGCCTGAGAACTTGATGGCAGAAGTAAAATATGCTTTGAAAGACGTAGAAGAAAAAGCAGGTAAAAAATTCGGCGATACTACTAACCCATTATTAGTATCTGTTCGTTCAGGTGCAAGAGTTTCAATGCCTGGTATGATGGAAACAATCTTAAACTTAGGTTTAAACGATGAAACAGTTGAAGCTATGGTTAAATTAACTAACAACCCTAGATTCTGCTATGATTCATACAGACGTTTCTTAACTATGTTCGGTTCAGTAGCTTGGGAAATGGACAGACAAAAATACTTCGAATCAGAAGTTGAAAAATTAAAACAAAAAGAAGGTGTTACTTCTGATACTGAAATTTCAGCAGAAGGTTGGAAATCTTTAATCCCTGTATATAAAAATGTAATTAAAGAAGTTACAGGAAAAGAATTCCCACAAGACCCATACGTTCAATTACAAGAAGCAATTGAAGCCGTATTCCGTTCTTGGAATATTCCTCGTGCAGTTGCTTACAGAAACATGAACAAAATTGACCACAACTACGGTACAGCAGTAAACGTACAAACAATGGTATTCGGTAACATGGGTAATGATTGTGCAACAGGTGTTTCATTTACTCGTAACCCTGCAACAGGTGAAAACAAATTCTACGGCGAATACCTTGTAAACGCTCAAGGTGAAGACGTAGTTGCAGGTATCAGAACTCCAAAACAAATCGCTGAATTGGAAACTGATATGCCTGATATCTACAAACAATATGTAAACATCGCAAAACAATTAGAAAAAGGTTACCACGATGTTCAAGATATGGAATTCACAATTGAAAGAGGTAAATTATGGATTCTTCAAACTCGTAACGGTAAAAGAACAGCTAAAGCTGCTATCAAAATCGCTGTAGATTTATACAACGAAGGTATCGTTACAAAAGAACAAGCAATACAACAAGTAGACCCATATTCAGTTTACCAAGTATTGTTACCTTGCTTCAATCCGGCAGCAGTAAAACACTCACACAAAGTATCAAAGGGTGTAAATGCATCTCCGGGAGCAGCAGTTGGTAAAATCGTATTCGATACTGAAGAAGCAGCACAACGCGGTGCAGCTGGTGAAAAAGTTATCTTAGTAAGAATTGAAACTTGCCCAGATGATATTCACGGTATGGCAGTTGCTCAAGGTGTATTAACACTAAGAGGCGGTGCTACATCACACGCAGCAGTAGTTGCAAAAGGTATGGGTAAACCATGCGTTTCAGGTTGCGAAGACTTGAAAATTGATTTAGCTAACGAAACAATCACTTGCTCAGACGGTACAGTATTCCACAAAAATGATATCATTTCATTAGACGGTGGTACAGGTGATGTTATGGAAGGTGCTATCGAATTAGTTGAAGCTGGTATTGACCAAGATTTCGAAACTTTCTTCGGATGGGTTAACGAAATTAAACAATTAACAGTTGAAGCTAACGCTGATACTCCAAAAGATATCGAAAACGCTAAGAAATTCGGTGCTGAAGGTGTTGGTCTTTGCAGAACAGAACACATGTTCATGGATCCTGAAAGATTACCTTGGGTACAAAAAATGATTATCGCTGGTACTCCTGAGGCTAGAAAAGAAGCATTAGATAAATTATTACCTATGCAATACAATGACTTCTATGCAATGTTCAAAGGTTTAGGCGAATTACCTATGACAATTCGTTTATTAGACCCACCTTTACATGAATTCTTACCTTCAAAAATCGAATTAGTTGAAAAAGTTGCAACTAAAAAAGCATTAGGTCAAGATTATGCGGAAGATCAAAAAATGCTTGAAATCGTTGAAAACTTATCAGAATCAAACCCAATGATGGGCTTGAGAGGCTGCCGTTTAGGTTTAACTTACCCTGAAATCAACGAAATGCAAGTTAGAGCAATCTTCTCAGCAGCTTGCGACTTGAAAAAAGAAGGTCTAAACGTAAAACCTTACGTTATGATTCCTTTAATCGGACACGTTAACGAATTAAAAACTGCAAAAGAAACTTTAGTTCGTGTAGCAGACCAAGTAATGCAAGAAAAAGGTATCACAGTAGAATACAAATTCGGTACTATGATTGAAATTCCTCGTGCAGCATTAACTGCTGATGAAATTGCAGAATATACTGAATTCTTCTCATATGGTACAAACGACTTAACTCAAATGACATTCGGTTACTCAAGAGATGATGCAGAAGGCAAATTCTTGAAAAACTATGTTGAACAAAAAATCTTGCCTGCTAACCCATTTGTAACATTAGACCAAAAAGGTGTAGGCAGATTAATAGAAATGTCAATTAAAGAAGGTAAACAAGTTAACCATTCATTAATTGGCGGTATCTGCGGTGAACACGGCGGAGATCCTGATTCAGTTAAATTTGCTCACAAAATTGGCTTGAATTATGTATCTTGCTCACCATACAGAATTCCACAAGCAAGATTAGCTGCTGCACAAGCAGTTATCGAACAAGGTTCTTTACTTCACGCATAGTGAATAAAAAATCTTAATACACATAAATCGGTCGGTGATTTAATCACCGACCGATTTTTCTATTTAAAATTCATTCATTAGTTTATCGAGGTCTTGTTTTATACTTTCTGAAAACAGGTAGGCTTCTGTGCAATCATCTACGTTTTGAAGATGCATATAGCCTAGTGCATAATGCAACAAATTAAACTTCGCTTGTATATATTGTTATAAAAGATAATGGTTAATATTTTCAAAAAATAAAGGACAAGTCTTTTGACTTGTCCTTTATGGTGGGCCATCCAAGACTTGAACTTGGGACCTCACGCTTATCAGGCGTGCGCTCTGACCACCTGAGCTAATAGCCCGCATTTCTGCTTAGCTCTAATTTAGCATAAAGATATTTTTAAATCAAGTATTTTTCTTTTATTATTCAATGTTGTGTTGTCCAAATTTTATTGTAAAGTATTGTAAATTTTTTATTGAAATTTTGCTGAAAACTAGCAAAATTCATGCTTTTTGGAACTTTATATAGTTGTAGGTTATAATTATTTTTTGTGTGGAAATAATGACAGTTAATTCAATTAATTTAGCGCAAAGTTTGCATTCATCTGCGGATTTGCAGCAACAAAACAGAGCAAATGTTTCATTTAAAGGCGAAACGCCCGATTTAGATGCATTGAGAGCAAAGCAAGATGAGTTTAGACGAATGTCTGAACAAGCCGGTGGTGACACAGGTATTCTTGGTAAAATGGGTAAGTTTGCGACAAAAGCAATTGGTGTTGTGATTGCGTTTACGGCAACAAAGATTTGTTTAGGCAAAGCTGCTGATATGATTACCGGTACACTTGGTAAGTATGCTGATAAAGCTGTTGCTAAGGCATCTGAAAAAGCTGCCGAAAAAGCTGCCGGTAAAGCTGCCGAGGAAGCTGCAAAAATTACAGCTAAATCTGATAAGTTAGCTAAGGTTGTTGAAAAAATTAAAAATAGTAAAATTGATAAATATGCGGTAAATATTATCGCAGGTGGTGCAGCAGTAGGTGTTGCAATGAAAGATTTCGGACTGGTTAAAAAACAAGTGTCCGATAATGCTGAAAATCTTGTAGATCATGCTATTGACAATGCAAACGGAAGTGGTTATAATAGCTATGGAAGTCCAAGTAGCGATTACGATTTAGGTGATGACGAATTTTAAGGTAATAAGGTAAGTAGAACTTTAGGAGGTTGTACAAAATGATGATAAGTCCTGTATCAAGAGTTTCTTTTAGGGGTGCTGAATTCGCAAGTCCTGATAAGACTATGGACGCTATTGAAAAAACTCAAAAGGCTATGGCTGCTGTTACTAACTTAAAAGAAGGTACAGATGAGTTTAAGAAAAACATGAAAACAGATTCAGAAGCATATTCTGATGCAGTTACTTCTAATTTAGCAGAAGCTGCTGAAAAGAATAAAGCTTTGAAACCAATTGCTGATGCTGCTAATTCAAAAGCAGGTAAGAAAATTGCTGATATATTTGGTGGTTTTACAGCTTTCTGTACCAGCTTAGCAGGTGCTGCTACTACTGTTACTAACGCTACCGGCAAGTAATTTACTAGAAGTTTATAAATAATTCAAACAGAACGAAATAGCAGTTTATGTTTCGTTCTGTTTGTTTGTGTTAAAATATTCTCATGAGTGATTTTTGTTTTAAAACTTTAAATCAGAGGGATATTAAGGTTGAGCTTAAAAATATTGGATTTGATGAACATTATATTGACAATGCTTCAAATAAGTTCAGATACATAAATTTGAAAATTTTCAGATTAACTATTCCGCAGGCGAATATATTAAAGCAAACTGCTCTTTCTGTTGGGGCTGATTGTGCTGTAAATAAAGGGGTTTTAACAAATCAAGTTAAATATAGTGATTGTATATTGGGCGGAAGTTATTCTCAGATAAAGACAATTATAAATAAATTGAAATTCCAACAATTTTCAATGCCAAAATTAGCAGAGGAATTAGATAGATTACTTGAACGCAATCATCCCAATTATGTACCAAAGATGGTAGGCATTCTAAATTTAACTGACAATTCTTTTTCAGATGGCGGTTTGTATAATAATTATGAAAGTGCAGTAAGGCATTTGAATGAATTAATAGAAGATGGTGCCGACATTATTGATATCGGTGCTGAAAGTACCAAACCAAATTCAGAACTGGTAAGTGCGGATAAACAGCTCGAAAAAATAGAACCTATTTTGCGTTATATAAGTGAAAGAAATATAAAAATACCAATAAGTATAGATACACGTTCAAGTGTTGTTGCAAAGCGAGTTTGTGATTATGGTATTGCAATTATAAATGATGTTTCCGGATTTGACTTTGATAACGATATGATAAATGTTGTTGCAAAATCAGGTGTAAAAGTCATTATACAACACTCTTTGGGTACTCCTGAAAATATGCAGAATAATCCAGTGTATGAGAATTTAATTGATGATATTTATTTAAATTTAAATGCAAAAGTAAAAAAAGCTATAGCTGCCGGAATAAATCAAGAAGATATAATAATAGATGTTGGCATTGGATTTGGTAAAACACAAGAACATAATTATGAACTTATTAAAAGGATTGATGAATATAAGTCATTGGGTTGTGAGATTATGCTTGGAATATCCAGAAAAAGCTTTTTGAATATGCAGAATTCACCAAATGAAGAAAAAGATATTTATACATTAGCTCTTAATGTTCTTGCTATTGAGAGAAAAATAGACTATTTAAGGGTGCATAATGTTAAAATACATAAAAAGTTAATTGAAATAATGAAAAATTTTAAGGAGATTTAAAATGGAAGTATTGGCAATAATTCCTGCTCGTGGTGGTTCGAAAGGTATACCCGGTAAAAATATAAAAGAAATTGCCGGTCATCCTCTTATATATTATTCTATAAAGGCCGGTAAAGAATCTAAATATGTAACAAGAACTGTTTTATCAACAGAGGATGCAAAAATAAAAAAAATCGCAGAGGTAGAATGTGGTTGTGAAGTTGTTAACAGACCTGTTGAACTTGCACAGGATGAAACAAAAACAATTCCGGTTTTAATTCAGGTTTGCGACGAATTGGAAAAAACAGAGGGCTACAAACCCGATGTGGTTGTTTTATTACAGCCTACTACACCAACGAGAGACGCAAAACAACTTGATGAAGCATTTGAGCTGTTTCTGAATAACGATTGTGATTCTGTTTTTGCAGCTCAACAAATTGGTACAACTCATAGTCTATGGAGGCAGAATCCGGAGTCAAAAGATTTTGAGTGCTTATTTGATTATAGGCATAGACCCAGAAGACAGGAAGAACATCTTCATTATCCGTTGTTTAAAGAAACAGGTTCTATTTATATTATAAAACTTGATGTTATGCGCGAAGTGTATGATTTTATCGGCAAGAAACCGTTGATATATTGCTCACAATCTGTTGATATCGATACACCGGAGGATTTTATTAAAGTCGAAAAAGCGTTACGAACAAAATAATAAACGAAATTATTTTTTAGTTTATTGACAATGCTGTAAGTCTTTTCTATACTATTGTTGAGAATAATTTTATGAGGATTATATTATGCCAAGAACAAAATCACAACCAAAAACGAAATCTGTAAAACAAACTAATGCACAAACCGTTGAAAGACTTGAAAAAGCTTACAAAGGTACAAATCTAGTTAACAGTGTAGAATCACTGGATTTGTTAATTAAGAGAGTAAAAAAAGCACAGGAAAAATATTCAACTTATTCGCAAGAACAAGTCGATGTAATATTCAAGGCTGCTGCAACAGCTGCAAATAAGGTAAGAATTCAATTAGCAAAAATGGCAGTAGCAGATACAGGTATGGGTGTTGTAGAAGATAAAATTATTAAAAACCATTTTGCTGCTGAATATATTTTTAATAAGCATAAAACAGCAAAAACTTGCGGGATAATAAGAGAAGATAAAACAAACGGTATTAAAATTGTAGCAGAACCATTAGGTATTTTGGCCGGTATAATTCCTACAACAAATCCGACTTCAACAGCAATATTTAAATCTTTATTAGCTTTAAAAACAAGAAATGCAATTGTATTTTCACCTCATCCAAGAGCAAAGGCTTGTACTATTGAAGCAGCAAGGGTTGTACTGGAAGCTGCTGTTAAGGCTGGAGCTCCTGCTGATATTATAGGTTGGATAGATGAGCCTTCAATGGAGTTATCAAGTGCATTATTACATCATCCTGATATTAATTGTATTCTTGCAACAGGTGGTCCGGGCATGGTTAAGGCAGCATATTCATCAGGAAAACCTGCATTAGGTGTCGGGCCGGGTAATGTTCCGGCTATTATTGATGAAACTGCTGATATTAAGATGGCTGTTTCTTCAATTTTAATGTCTAAAACTTTTGATAATGGTATGATTTGCGCTTCTGAACAATCAGTAACTGTTGTAAAAGATATTTATGAAGAAGTTAAAAAGGAATTTGAATACCGCGGAGCATATATTTTAAATGAAAAAGAAGCTCAAAAGTTGGCTAAAATTATATTAGTAGATGGTGGTTCGGTTAATCCTTTAATTGTTGGTCAGCCCGCTGTAAAAATAGCAGAACTTGCAAAAATTAAAGTCCCTGCAAATACAAAAGTTTTGATATCAGAAAGAAAGTCTGTTGATATATCAGATCCGTATGCACACGAAAAACTTTCACCAATTTTGGCTATGTATAAAGCTAAGAATTACGAAAATGCAGTAGATATGGCTCATGATTTGGTATTAAACGGCGGTGCAGGTCATACGGCAGCTTTATATACAGATGTAAGAACTCAGGAAAGAGTAGATTACTTTGCAAAGAAGATTCCGACAGGTCGTTTATTGATAAATACTCCATCATCCCAAGGTGGTATTGGAGATTTATATAATTTTAGATTAGAACCATCATTAACTCTTGGTTGTGGTTCTTGGGGCGGAAACTCAGTTAGCGGTAACGTGGGTGTTGAGAATTTATTGAATTTAAAAACTGTTGCTGAAAGGAGAGAGAATATGTTGTGGTATAAGGTTCCTCCGAAAGTTTACTTTAAAAGAGGTGCAACTGATTTAGCATTAAGAGTATTAAAAGATAAAAAACGTGCATTTATTGTTACTGACAGATTTTTGTTTAACTCAGGTGCAGTTTATAATATTACTAATGTCTTGGATGAATTGGATATTGATTATCAAATTTTCTTTGATGTTAAACCTGATCCGACATTGTCAACAGTAAATGATGCTTTATCAATATTACGTCCTTATGAACCTGATTTGATTATTGCACTTGGCGGCGGTTCACCAATGGATGCGGCAAAAATATTATGGTTAATGTATGAGCAGCCTGAAACAGTATTTGAAGATATTTCAATGAGATTTATGGATATCAGAAAGAGAATTTGTCAAATACCGGATTTGGGTAAAAAAGCCACAATGGTTGCTATTCCTACAACATCAGGTACAGGTTCTGAGGTAACACCATTCGCTATTATTACAGATGATAAAACACACGTAAAATATGCAATAGCAGATTATGCACTAACACCAAATATGGCGATTATTGATCCTAATTTTGTTGATAATATGCCAAAGGGTCTAACCGCAGCTTCTGGAATTGATGCGTTAGTGCATGCAATTGAAGCTTATGTTTCAAGTATGGCAACAAACTTTACAAATTCAAATGCTCTTGAAGCAGCAAAATTAATTTTCAGATATTTGCGTCGTTCATATAATGATGGTGCTAAGGATCCTGCTGCAAGAGAAAAAATGCATTATGCCGCTACAATTGCTGGTATGGCTTTTGCAAATGCATTCTTAGGTTTATGCCACTCTATGGCTCATAAGCTTGGTGCTATGTATAATGTTCCTCATGGTGTTGCAAATGCATTGTTAATTAGGCAAATTATTAAATTTAACTCTACGGATTGCCCTACAAAGCAAGCTATTTTCCCTCAATATAAATATCCGAATGCAAAAACTAAATATGGTCAAATTGCGGATGAATTATCTTTGGGCGGAAAAAATGATGATGAAAAAGTTAAATTATTGATAAAAGCAATTGATGAGTTAATGACAGATATTCAGCTTCCAAAATCAATAAAAGAATTTGGTGTAGATGAAAAAACTTTCTACGACAATCTTGATAATTTGGTAGAATTGGCATTTGATGATCAATGTACCGGTGCAAACCCTGCATATCCTCTTATGAGTGAAATTAAACAGATTTATATTGACGCATATAATGGTGTTGTATAAATAAAAATTTAAATAAAAGGAGATATTGCTTTTAATAAAAAGTAATATCTCTTTTTGTTTTGTCAATTTATTATATAAAAATACTTTATTATAATATGAACGTAGTTTTGGGTAGTACGCGCAGTTTAGTTGTGCCTGAGTTAAAAGGTGTATCTTCGAGTGCAGCAAAAAATGTTAAAAGTATGAGTAGTGCTTATGCAAGCGTACCTTCTTACGTTTATCGTTCTGCTATCAATTTTACAGGTAATGCTCCTGATATTAAAAAAGCTACTATTATTACTTCTTCCGATAAAGATATTGAGTTGAAACCAACCCAAAACGGTGGTTATATTGTTGAGCCTGAAACTCAGACTGAGTTGATATATGGCAACAATGCAACAAAATTTTTAAATAAAACAAATAAATTTGAATATGATACCCAAATTACCTTCCCTAAAAAAGCTTCAGGAACTTTATACATTGATGGTAAAAAAATTAATATTAAAGAAAATTCTACCGTTTTATTAAACAAAGGTACTGATGCAAAAGTTCAAGTAGAAAAAGGCTATCCGCAAATTCTTATGACTAAAAATGAATACGGGTGGTACCAAAAACATTCAAATTCTCACAGAGATAACCAAAATTTGAGGGATAAGTTTAACGAGCTTATTTACAAAAATTCTCATCTCTATAATGGTGAATTTAGAGCTAATTTATTATCTGATGACGAAAATAAAAATAATCAAATTGTTTCAAAATTAAAAGATAACGGTTTTATTCAAGATGAAAAAGACGGCTATTTAAAATTTAAAAAATATCCTGTTTGGGATTATCAAAAAGAACAGTTAAAACAAAAAGGTTTTAATAATGAAGAATTAGAAACTATAAAACCGGTATATGAACAAATCCGTCAAACAAAAATGGATACAAAACTTACGTTAAAAGCAAGTGCAGATATTATGCCTGCTGAAACTGTTAAAAAGTTAAAAGAAAACGGTATTTTGTATAATAACAAAACGCACAATGATGAAATTTTCTGGCGCACAAATTTTGATAGCGAACAAAATTTAAGAGATGTTTTAAACAGTAAGCAAATATATAATGAAGAACAAAGTACTGTTGTAAATGCTTGGCGTAAAGATTCAAAAATAGGCTATGATATAACGGGTTTGAAATTTATTAATGATGACGCTGCAGTTTATTCCTTAGATGATAAAGTTAACAACTGGTCAATGGAAAAAAGTTGCTGGTTAACAAATTCAACAGAATTATCTTGCCGTAAGAATAATGCTCCTTCAATAGGTACATCAATAGTTCAGGCAGATAGAAAAGAACCTACTCCAATGTCAAAATTACGTAAAGGTGAACATTTACATACACATCCGGGATTTTCAGATAAAAGTCAAACTGAATTGTACGTTGTTACAAGCGGTTCAGCAGCATTGACTGTTGTTCGTAATGGTGTTCCTCAAATAAAAGTTTTAAGAGAAGGTGAAATGGCTGTAATTCCTCCAAATACTCCTCATTGTGTTAATTCTGTAATGGGTGAGTATGAACAGGTAGTTTCACAAATTCCTTCTGCTTTCCAATATGGTTTAGCATTTAAACAAAACTATGATTTGCCGTATGGTTATACGGAACAAGGCTTGGAAGAACAAGCAAGAAAAGAATTATTAAGTGCTTAATGCTCAAAATCGTTTGATTTTTCTGATTTATTAGTATTATCTTTTAATATTGTGTGTGTAAAGTGGATATATGTCAGTATATAAAAAATTGCCAGATAATTACATTGTATTTGATTAGAGTACAGAAAATTGCCATAAACCATTAAACTGCTTAATATACAAATTATAGAGTATTTTATGTATTTTTTATCTGTAAAACAAAGCAATAAAAGTAATATATCCAAAGGATAAGCATATCTTTCGTGCATACCGGGAAGGAATATTAAACAAGTCCATAGAAACCAACAACAAGTATTTATAATTTGTTCATTTGTTTCAAATTTTTTAATTCCGTTGATGACAGTGTATATTCCGGCTAAGCATATAGCTAGTGTAAGCATAATTGCAAAACCTTTCAAACTCTCATAATTATTTCCTACAAGTGTCCAAATATTTGGAAAATTCATAGACA
>JAFWGJ010000052.1 GCA_017512405.1 bacterium
GAAAGTACCGAAGCCAACTAAAGTTACTTTTTTACCTTTTGCAACTGTTTTTTCAATTGTATCAACTAAGATAGTTAAAATTTCATTAACATCTTTTTGAGTAACTTTTGATTTTTTTGCAACTTCTTGTACTAATTCTTCTTTGTTCATCTTTATTTCCTTTCATGATTAGTGTACGTACTCATTATAGCAAGCGTTTTCTAAAATGCAATAATATTAAGAAAATTTAATAAAAAATTATTTACAAAAGTTTAAAACCCACGAATAGATTGTGTTTTGTGGAGTTTACATAAGTTTATATTTCTAAATAAAAAGTAAAAATAAGCTTTTAGGCATGTACTTAAATAGTATTTTTGGTATAATTAGCAAGTGATGGGATTTTTCCTTTTGAGGGGAATATAAAAGCAATATGAAAGACAGAGTGGTATTATTCGTTATATTAACAGGGTTGACGGTATTTTTGTATATATACCAGTACCATTTTAATACAATCTGGGGACTTGTTTTAATAATATCAATCATGGACGTGTATTCAATATACATGGTGCTTGCCGACAAACACCGAAAACGTAAATTAAAAAAAAATCCGCAAGTTATTAATAATGAATACAAACCTTTTGTTACTATCATGATACCGGCTCATAATGAAGCTTCCGTAATAGCGGACACGGTTGAAAATGTTTCAAAGCTTGATTATCCTAATTATGAATTAATTGTAATTGATGACAGAAGTGAAGATAATACTGCTGATGTTTTGCATGAACTTGAAAGCAAGCATGCAAATGTTAAAGCTTTTATAAGAAATAAAGATGCTTTTCCCGGAAAATCAGCCGTTTTAAATGATGCAATGCAATTTGCACATGGTGAAGCAATATTGGTTTTTGATGCAGATGCAAGAGTTGATGCTGATTTTCTGACAAAACTTGTGCCGAATTTAGAGCCGGAAGATGTTGGTGCGGTTCAGGCAAGAAAAGTTATTTCAAACAGAGATTGTAATTTTCTTACAAGGTGTCAGGATAATGAAATGACACTTGATACGCACTTTCAAATCGGCAGAGATGCGGTTAAAGGCGCTGTTGAATTACGTGGTAACGGAGAATTAATAAAAGTAGCAGCACTAAAAGATATTGGCGGTTGGAATAATTATACAATTACAGATGATTTGGATATGTCTACACAACTGCATATAAAAGGCTGGGACGTTCGTTTTTGTCCTGAGGCTGTTGTTAGAGAAGAGGCTATTATATATTTAAAACCTTTATACAGACAGCGCAGACGTTGGTTTGAAGGTAGTGTAAGAAGATATTTAGAGCATTTTGGTGAAGTTTTAAATTCAGAGAAAATGTCTTTGAGAGCAAGTCTTGATATGACGGCATATTTGTTGGAATTTGTTTTACCATTTTGGTTTATCGTAGAATTGCTTTTAAGAGTTTATAAATATGCAGTTGGTAAAATGCCGTTAAACGGATTTTATTCATCAATTATTGCCGGAATTGCAATAGGAATTTGTTTCTGTCTGGCAATAAGGTACAGTTTGAGAACGTACAATAAAATGAGTCGTTGGCAGGCATTGAAACAATCTGTTGAAACCGCAGCTTATATTCTGGTAATATGGTTTCCGGTTGTGTTTTATATTGCACTAAAAATATTATTTAAGCCAAAAGATATGGATTGGGGTAAAACTACACATGGGCTTGTGTTAGAAGCTGAAAAAGAAATGGTAAAAGTATAATTAAAGGGGTAGAAAAGTGGTTACTGACATTAAAGAAAAGATAAGATCAATACAAGATTTTCCAAAAGAAGGCATTTTATTCAGAGATATTACGACGGCTCTAAAAGATGCTCAAACAATGAAAAAAATGGTTGATTTTCTTTACGAACAGTATAAAAATCAAAAAATTGATTATGTTGCAGGCATGGAATCTCGTGGTTTTATTGTTGGCATGCCATTAGCTTATAAATTGAATGTAGGTTTTATCCCCATCAGAAAACCACACAAATTACCCGCTGAAACATATCAACAAACTTATGAGCTTGAATACGGTACGGATATGATTGAAATGCATAAAGATGCTGTTGAAGAAGGTTCAAATGTTTTGATTGTGGATGATTTGCTTGCAACAGGAGGAACAGCTTGCGCTGCTTGTAAATTAATTCATCAGGCTAAAGCTAATGTTGTTGGAATTGCTTTTTGGATTGAATTAAACGGACTTGGCGGACGAGAAAAGCTCGAACAGCAAGAGGGCTGCGAAGTATTTTCTATGCTTCAATATTAAAATATATCTTTAATATTTATTTCAAGTGCCGTTATGATTTTTTCAAGTTGGTATAATCTAAAATTATAAGTGGTGTTTTCGATTTTTGAAATAGTTGATGCCGAAACTTTGCAAAGAACAGATAGTTTATTTATTGAAATTCCTTTGTTTTCACGAATATATTTTAAATTTTTTCCAATTTTAATTCTAATTTCTCTGTACATAATTATATTTTAAAATATGGCTATATTTTGTCCACAAGTGGCACTTGTTTTTCATTAAATCGCCCTTTTCGGAGTGAGCCATAATTGTTATGTTCTGTGATTATTAGTTCGCATTGTTTGAACAATAACATTTTATGTGAGTTTGCGAACTTTATACAGAACATTTACAAATTATGAGTGAACGGAGTATAGGGCAGGAGTTTCTTTGCTCCACGTTTCTTTGCGATCAAAGAAATGTGGAATAATACTAATTTACTCTTTGCACATAAATTTTGCATATTCTTTTTTCATTGGTAATTCTGAAATCTGAAACTTTTTGTTTTGCGGTACTGTATTGTAATAGGCAAATGCTTTGCAGTAATCGCCTTTTTGCTCCTGTGCAATTGCCGCAAAATAATTAAAATACTCATTGCCTGATTTTAAATATGCCTGTTCAAAATCTTTGATTGCTTCATCACTTTCACCCAAAAGATAGTGAATTTTTCCTCTGTCTGAATAGCCTATCGGATATTTATCCGCCTGTATTGATTTATCAATTAAAGATTTTATTTCAGGTGTTATTTTTTTATTTTTAACGAATAAAAAGTATGCTTTACCTGATAAACTCCACGCATTTTTAGGATTTAATTCTATTGCCTTATCACAATCTTTTATTGCGCCATCTATCTCATTTAGATTATATTTTGCAAGCGCCCTGTTTTCATACAAATTATCGTTTTTAGGTTGTATTTTAACAAAAAAATTGATTGTATTTAAAGCTTTTTGCCATTCTTGATTTTCTAAATGATGTCCATAAAAAAGACAAGGACAGCTATATACAAAAAACAAAAACATTAAGATATATGCTAATATAAAACAAATGTTTATAATTTTAACTTTGGTACTAATTTTATTTTTAGGTTTTACTCGTTTAAATTTTCTTAAATACCACATAAAAAATCCACTTACCATACAGGCTGTAAGGCATGTAGTAAGTATGGTTAAAGTAAAAAATCCGTCCATGTTAAAAATCTGATGCATAAAAATTATTAAAATAATAAATAACGTCATTATAAGAAAAACGCTAAAAACGGCACTCATACGCCAATAAATTATAATAGGATTTAATTCATCCAAAGATTTAACTTCATATCCTTTAGCAAACGGTGCAGGATAAAATATATATGTTCCCTCATCTGTTTTTTCAACAAAGTTGAAGCCATCGTAATTATATATTTTATTTAAAAATATTCTAAGTTTTTCCATGTATATAATTTAATGCTTTTTATGTTTAAGTCAAGAGCTTGAAATGATATTTAAGTTAAGCACTTGAACGTGAAAAAAAAATACGTTATAATGTTCCTATAGGTATGATTAAAAGAGGAGATATATGTTATGCAAAAATGGATTATTATTTTACTAATTGCACTTGGCTGTTATCTTGCGTATGATCAAGCCGTAAGTTTTGTTGCCAAAGTTAATAC
>JAFWGJ010000053.1 GCA_017512405.1 bacterium
AATTGTTTAAATTGCACAAATGTTAGAAAAGTAGTTATGATCGGCTGCGGATTTGTCGGTGCCGCTTGTTCATTTGCAATAATGCAATCAGGTTTATTTTCTGAAATGGTCCTTATAGATGCCGATAAATCAAAGGCTGAGGGTGAAGCGTTAGATATAAGTCATGGAGTTCCGTTTGCAAAACCTATAAAAATTTATGCAGGGGATTATGACGATATTAAAGATGCAAGTCTGGTAATCATAACGGCAGGAGCAAATCAAAAACCGGGCGAAACAAGACTTGATTTGGTTAAGAAAAATATTTCTATATTCAAATCAATAATTCCTGAAATCAAAAAAAGAGAATTTAATGGTGTTCTTTTAATTGTTGCGAATCCTGTTGATATTTTAACAACAGTTGCACTAAAACTTTCAGGACTTCATGAAAATAAGGTCATTGGTTCAGGAACAGTTTTAGATACCGCAAGATTAAAATATGAGCTTGGAAATCATTTAAACGTAGATTCAAGAAGTGTACACGCATTTATTATCGGTGAACACGGCGACTCTGAAATTGCCGCTTGGTCGAGTGCAAATGTTTCAGGTATCCCATTGCATAAATTCTGCGAAATGAGAGGATATTGTGACCACGAAGGAAATATGAAACGTATTGCAGAAAACGTAAAAAATAGTGCTTATGAAATCATAAAAAAGAAAAAAGCGACATACTTTGGTGTAGCAATGGCTGTAAAAAGGATATGTGAAGCCATTGTGAGAGATGAAAAATCAATATTGCCGATTTCATCTATGATGAAAGGTAATTTTGGTATCAACGGAATTTCATTAAGTATGCCTGCAATAGTAGGTAAAGATGGAGTCGAATGTTTAGTTCCGATTCAATTAAATGAAGAAGAAATATCTAAACTTCAAAAATCAGCAAAAACATTATCTGATACTTTAAGTCAAAACGAGATATAGGGACAAATGCATGAAAGAAAAAACTGGACAGATATTTTCAATTACAAAAGATAATCCAACAGTTGCAGGGTGTACCGTTTCAAAAAGTATTTATAGAGCGAAGGGTTATGATTTTACATATTTTTCACTTGCTGAATACACGGATATTAGTGCCGAAACTTACGAATATCCTAAAATGGATTGCAATTATCTCCGCCAAAAGGAAGATTTGGTAAAACGCAGACTTTTCCTGTATGAAAAATACGAATTTTAATATTGCTCATATCGCAATTATAATACAAGTTTGTCAAAAAGTATCAGCAACTTTGAGAGTGAATTATCAGAAGGTTTGAGAGTTTTTATCACTGAGTTTTGAAATTTTTCCCTCGAAATGTAAAAAGTTTGAGAATTCTCTCAAACTTCCGGGGGTACTTTTCTCAATCTCTCTGATAATCTACAAGAATCCTCTCAAACTTCCGGGGGTACTTTTCTCAATCTCTCTGATAATCTACATCAGCTGTCGAATGATAATAATCTACATCTACACCAATCTACATCTATACCCACCAACAATAGGAAGTATCATGAGTATCTATATACGCAAACTCTTAAAACTGCCTAGGTTGGACCCGAACCTGTTGAGTCTTAAAACGCTTGCTATGTCACCATTCATCTTAACTCTCATTTTTATTAAGTCAAGCCTATCAAGCAATAATAACGCACATTTCAGACACATTTTTTAACATTGGGCTGAAAACGAACCGATGACAAAATTTTAATTCAAAATCCGTTCAATATGGAGTGCGACTCCGAATTAAACGAAAATAATGCTCCATTCCTCTATAAGTTTATCCAAGCTATATCTGGCGTTAGCAGGGCTTGTTGAGGGCATTTTGTGGCAAGAATATTTTTCAAACAACTCAGGAAAATATTTTTTAAACGCAGAATACGATTTATTGCCGTTTAAACAAATGGTCTTAATATTGGGATATGTTTTCAGAAGTTTCCTTATATCATTTGGGGTTTCATTTTGGATATCGGAATCAAGACTGCCAATTCGTTTACAGGTTTTTATTGTATCCCATAGTGCAATATTATTATTTAAAAGGGTTTTTAACTTTAAGTCATAACTATATTCATGCAAATTTGGCACGTTACAAATACTTCCCATAACTTTCCAAAATCTGTTTTGCGGGTGTGCATAATATTGTTGTTCCTCTAATGATTTAACCCCGGGCATTGAACCTAAAATAAGAATTTTAGAATTATTATCTATTGACGGAGTGAAACTTTTACAGTTATTGTTAGTCATTATTTTATTACTTTTCATAATATTTTTTTAAATACATTCCGGTTTTGCTTGTTTCACAGTTACAAATATCTTTAACTGAGCCCTCAAAAACAACTTTCCCGCCGGCTTCACCGCCATCCGGCCCCATATCAATTATATAATCGGCATTTGCAATAACATCCAAATCGTGTTCAATGACAATTACTGTCGCATTGTTATCAATTAACCTTTGGAACACCTGTAATAAAGTCTGAACATCTTTTGGATGCAAACCTATTGTCGGCTCATCAAAAACAAAAATAGTATCCTCTTGTTTTCTTCCCATTTCAGATGCAAGTTTTAACCTTTGAGCTTCACCGCCTGAAAGATTAGGAGTTGCTTCGCCTAAGGTTAAATAACCAAGTCCTAAATCCTTTAAGGTTTGCAATCTGTTTTTTATGGTGCTTAAATCTTTGCAAGCAATAAGTGCCTGATTTATATCCATTGCCATAAGTTGAGGCAGAGTATAAGTTTCTTTTGCTTTATTTGTATATTTTATCTTATCGGCAGTTTTAGAGTATCTTGAGCCGTGACATTCCGAACACGAGATTTCAACATCAGGCAAAAACTGAACATCTAAACTTATTGTTCCCGTTCCGTCGCAAACGGGACATCTTAAGTTTCCGGTGTTATATGAAAAATCTCCTGCTTTGTATCCTAAATCTTTAGCATCTTTAGTTTTAGCGAAAACTTTTCTTAATTCATCGTGGACATTTGCGTATGTCGCCACGGTTGAGCGAACATTTATCCCGATAGGTGTGGCGTCAATCAGTTTAATTCGTTTTATTCCGTCTGACTTAATACTTTTAATATGTTCGGGCAATTTCGTACCATTCAATTTATTTTGCAAAGCAGGGATAAGGCTTTCCAAGATAAGTGTGGTTTTACCTGAACCGGAAACACCTGTAACAACAGACAACCTGCCTTTTGGGAATTTTACTTTTAAAGGTTTTACTGTGTGAATTGAATTTGTAACAAGCTCTATTTCACCTTTTTCAAAAATATCATCTTTGATTTCAGGGCGAATTCTTGTTTTTGTTTCTCCTGATAAAAATTTTCCTATTTTAGAAACAGGATTTTTTATTGTATCTTGTAAGGTCCCCTCATTAATAATTTGACCGCCATTTACCCCTGATTCGGGTCCTAATTCAATTATCCAATCCGATTCGGATAAAATTTGAGTGTCGTGGTCAACTAAAATTACAGAATTTCCGTCTTTTACTAAATCGTGCATAACATCATTCAACCCCTTGATGTTTGCAGGATGCAAGCCGATTGAAGGTTCATCAAGGACATACATTACTCCTGTCGTTCTATTTCTAACAGCTCGTGCTAATTGCATTCTCTGTCTTTCCCCTGTAGAAAGAGTAGAAGATGCTCTATCGAGCGATAAGTAACCTAAACCTAAATCCATCAATCTTTTTGCTGTTACAAGAAAGGCTTCACAAATAGATTCTGCCATAGACTGCATTTCTTTTGGCAAAGAACTCGGAACATTTTTTACCCATTCAATCAAGTATGATAGTGGCATTTTGCAAACTTCATCCAAATGTTTTCCGCACAATTTTGGCGCTCTTGCACGTTCTGAAAGACGTGTTCCATTGCATTCAGGACAGATATCTTCTTTCAAAAATTTTTCAACTCTTTTCATTCCTTTTTCATCTTTGACTTTAGAAAGAGCATTTTCTACCGTATAAACAGCGTTAAAATAGGTAAAATCCATTTCTCCTGATTGACCTGTTTTCATTTGATAAACCATGTGATGTTTTTTGGGCTCACCATAAAAAACAATATCCCGTTCTTTTTTAGTTAATTGATTAAACGGAACATCTGTTCTTACGCCCATATCTCTCGCAATATCTTTCATCAAAGACCACATAAGAGTCTGCCATGGTAAAACAGCACCTTCATCAATAGATAGCGTTTCATCAGGAACAAGGGAATCCATATCAACGGCTCTGACAGTTCCTACCCCGTCACACTTAGGACACGCACCTTGAGAATTAAATGCAAGTTCTTCGGCTGATGGCGGAATGACAACTTCACCGCAAACAGGACAAATAATTTCTTTTTCTGCCGCAACATTAAGTGTTGGTTTAACATAATGACCATTCGGACATTTATGTTCTCCAAGCCTTGAAAACATAAGCCTTAAACTGTTTAAAAGTTCTGTTCCTGTTCCAAAAGTAGAGCGAATACCGGGGAGTGCAGGACGCTGATGCAAAGCAAGAGAAGCAGGGACATATAAGATTTCATCAACATCGGCTTTAGAAGCACCTGTCATTCTTCTTCTTGTATATGTTGAAAGTGATTCTAAATATCTCCTTGAACCTTCAGCATACAAAACACCAAGCGCAAGAGAAGATTTGCCCGAACCGGAAACTCCCGCAATACCAACAATTTTATTCAAAGGAACTTCCACATCTATATTTTTCAGATTATGAACCTTTGCCCCTTTTACTATGATTTTATTTGGTTTTGATTCTTCTTTAACAGACATATTCACCTCAAAATTTATTTTTCCGATAAACATTCTTCACATTCAGGTACTATGTTTTCTTCTTTCATACATTCCTTTGCCCAATCGCCAAGCATAGCTAAAGCAGGAATTACTTTTTTACCTTTTTTTGTCATTGTATAATCCACATGTGGCGGTACTTCGTTATATTGATGTCTTGTTATAATTCCGTCATGCTCCAATTCCCGCAATGATTGAGATAGCATAACATTTGAAACATTCCCCAATTTCTTTTTTATCTGCCCAAATCTTACAGTTCCGCCTGTTTCTAAAATACAAAGGATGGGTAATTTCCATCTCCCTCCTAATACTTTTGTTAAGTATTTTATAGGGCATAATAAATTTTCAGTTCTTTCATCTTTAGCTTTTTTCATATCAAAACCTTTATATAGTTCAATAGTTAATTATAACTTACTATGTTAGTATTATCTAATTACTTGAATATTACTTATCTGTTTAAGATAATAGTACGATAATGGTTAATTTGTAAAGAGAGGTGGATATGAACATATACGGACAAACAAAAGGAACTGAATTTGAAAAACAAATTGCACAATTAGCAACAGGTGAAGCAATGGGCGGAATGATGTATTATGCTTTGGCTCGCATTGCACAAGATTTTGGGTTGGAAGAAGTTGCAAAAGAATTTATAGGCATAGGTAATCAAGAAGTAAACCACGCAGGATTTTATGCAACATTGAACGGCAAATATCCAAGTAATGAAAAAGATTTTTGGAAATTAGTTAAAGGGCTATCAAAAGCGGAATATAAAGGGGAAGGCAATTTAAAAAAACTTGCTGATGCACTTCGCTCTTATGGATTAAGCGAAGCAGCCGATAGCGTTGAATATTTTGCCTTGCAAGAAAAACACCATGGAATTAAAACAGAAGATATTTATAATAAATACGCAGGGGTAAATGCAGAGGTAAATGGTAGTGGAAAAGTCTATGTATGTTCGGTATGCGGATTTGAATATGTCGGAGATTTGGATAAAGAATCTGATGATTACATTTGTCCGATTTGCGATTGTGCAAAAGGTGTATTTAAATTAGCAGATGCTTAAGAGGTAATTATGCAGAAAATAAATGTAATAGAATATTTACCAAAGATTATGACAGAACTTAAAAAAGGAATTTTGGTAAACACAAAAAACGGCAATAAATTAAACACGATGACTATTGCTTGGGGGCAAATTGGTATTGAGTGGAATAAATTTGTGTTTACAACATACATACGCCACACGAGATTCACACACGAACAAATTGAAGCATCAAAAGAATTTACAGTTTCAATTCCATTGGAGCGTACACCTGCTATTGCAAAAGCCATAGGTTTTTGCGGCTATAGAAACGGTAAAAATATTGATAAATTTAAAGAATGCAATTTAACGGCAGTTGAGGGTATTAAAGTTAAGAGTCCTGCAATTAAAGAAATTCCTTTAACATTGGAATGCAAAGTTATTTATAAGCAAGAACAGGAACACAATAATATCCCGAAAGATTTGTATGAGAAATTTTATAAAAATACACCATCATCTGACGGTACAAAAACTAATGATGATTACCACACTGTTTATTACGGAGAAATTGTAAACGCATATATAGTTTAGAAGGAGAAAAAGATGATTAAAGTTATTCCATTAAAATATTATGACGACGGATTTGTGACACAGACTTTTGCTTTTGGCGGAACAAGAGATAAAGAGAAGTGCGAAGATGTAAAATACGGTTCAAGTTTGCAGAATTTCTTAATAGATGACGGTAATGAAGTTATTTTATCTGATACAGGTATGCCAAACGAAACGCCTGATTTCCCTAAAAAAGATGATGCACCTCTTTGGATGGGAGAAAAAGTTGCAACTTTTGAAGAAGCCTTCTTGAAAACAGGATATAAATTTGAAGATGTAACAAAAATTGTTGTAACCCACAAGCATCCTGACCACACAGGAGAACTCAGAATGTTCCCGAACGCTAAAATTTATATTTCTGAACAAGAAGCAGACGATATGAAACTAACGGGTGATAATGTTGTAAGAGTTAAATTTACAGACGGTGCTTATAAAAATTTCCCTGAAAGCCAAAGAATAACTGATTCTTTGGTTATGATTAAAGCCGTCGGACACACAAAGGGCAACTCAATTTCAATTTTAGAAGATAAAGATAATGACTGTTATTATATGTTTCAAGGTGATGTAACCTACTGCGATGCAGCACTTTTGGCAGACGAACTCTCGGTTGTATTTGAAGATAAGGATAAAGCAAGAGAAACACTTTCAAGAGTGCGTGAATTTATAAAAAACAACAAAACAATTTATTGTTCAACCCATTGTCCTGAAGGGTACTTGAATGTTGAACAGCATAAAATTATGGAATTATAATATGTAAAATTTTAATAGTAAAACCGATAGTTTTAGTACAACTGTCGGTATTTTTATATTATCTTGATTATGTATTGACATAATCAAACAAGCGTGTTAGTTTTTTATTATGAAATGTTGTCAAAAATCTAATTGGGGCGGGAAACGCGAGATGGCAGGAAGAAAGAGAACCTGTCTTAAAAAAGTACCGTTCAACAGAAGAATAAATGAAAACATTTTAAATATTTTAAGAGATTACGCCAAAAGACATAATCTTACAGATACGCAAGCTCTTGAAAGTGCTATTTTATTACAAAGTAACATAGAAAAATTAAAAGGAGATAAGATTATGAAAATTTGTATTCCTACAAGTGAAGGTAAATTATGCGGTCATTTTGGGCACTGTGATTCATTCACCTTTGCAGAAATTAACCCTGAAACAAAAGAAATATTAAGCATCGAAGAAAGAGTTCCTGAAGAAGGTATTTCTTGTCAGAGTGCCTCTTGGATATCGGAACAAGGTGTAAGCAAAGTTTTAGCAGGCGGAATGGGCGGACGTCCGATGATGATGTTTGCACAAAACGGGGTTGAAGTTGTTGCGGGTTGCCCTGAATTACCGATTAGAGAAGTATTAGAAAAATATATGGCAAATTCTCTTGAAACAGGTGAAAACTCATGCGGCGGCGAAGGTCATGATCACGCACACTGCCACCACCATGGCGAAGGACATCATTGTCATCACTAAAATTAATTGAAAATTAATCTGAGAGTATTTTATTAAACTCTCAGATTTTTGTATAAAAGTATCAGTGACTTTAAGAATGAATTATCAGGGAGTTTAAGAATTTTTATCAGTTAGTTTTGAAAGATTTCCCTCAAAACTTAAAGAGTTTAAGAATTCTCTTAAACTTCCGGGGGTACTTTTCTCAATCTCTCTGATAATCTACAATAGCTGTTCTTAATACAATCTTCAATTTCTTGTACCAAATTTTCCATAATCTTCATTTATCTTTAACCGCCATATATTTTTTATTATCAATATATATTATTCTTTGTCAAATAAAAGCGGAATGTAATACATACAAAAATTTTGTCAAAAGTTGATAAAAATACATCACAATAAAACTTTGATGTTGTCTTGCGGTGGATAATATATTATCTATATATTGACATTTTTGATAAAATCGGTTAATATATTATCTATGAATAATCAATTTTTAAAACAAAAAACTCCTAATGAAATAGCCAAAAGTTTAGCGGATAAAATTAAAGAGCACAGAAAAAAGTTAAAAATTTCGCAGGAAGTTTTAGCGCAAAAATCCGGAGTTAGTCTTGGCAGCATTAAAAGATTTGAAACTAAATATGAAATATCTTTGCAATCTTTTATAAAAATTGCAATTGCGCTTGATTTAGATAACGACCTTGAAAATTTGTTTACACAAAAAACTTACAATTCAATCAACGAGGTTATAAATGGAAAATTATAGATATCTTAAAGTTTATTATAATGATAAATTAGTCGGAACTTTGGCTAAAACTCCTGATAGGCTTGTTGCATTTGAATATGATAACGAGTGGCTTGCTACCGGTTTTAGCATTTCGCCATTCTCACTACCGCTACAGAAAAAAGTATATTTGCCAAAATTTGAACCGTTTGACGGATTATTTGGTGTGTTTAATGACAGCTTGCCTGACGGTTGGGGAAAATTATTAGTTGACCGCCTTTTACTAAAAAACAAAATTAACCCAAGCGAGCTTGATAATTTAAATCGGCTTGCAGTTGTACAAGAAAGCGGTATGGGAGCTTTGACATATAAGCCTGAACACAGATTTGAAACTCCACAAGAAGAATCTGATTATGACAAGCTTGCGCAAGAATGTTCAAAAATATTAGAGTCACAAAATTCCGATAACTTGGATGAACTTTTTAAGCTAGGCGGTTCGTCAGGCGGAGCAAGACCAAAGATTCTAACAAAAATCAACGGCGAAGATTGGATAATAAAATTCCCATCATCACAAGATCCTAAAAATATCGGAGAACATGAATACAAATATTCTCTTGTTGCAAAAGATTGCAGAATAAATATGAGCGAAACAAAATTATTCCCATCTAAAATATGCTCGGGGTATTTCGGGACAAAGCGATTTGACCGTCAGAATGGTAAAAAAGTTCATATGGTATCGGTTAGCGGATTATTAGAAACAAGTCATCGTCTGCCGAATCTTGATTACAATATTTTGATGAAATTGACTCTCGAATTAACGAAAAATTATCAGGATATTGAACAATTGTACAGGCTGATGTGCTTTAATGTTTTTGCGCATAATAGAGATGACCATTCTAAGAATTTCTCGTTTTTGTATGATGAAAATAAAAAAGAATGGCACCTCTCACCTGCGTATGATTTAACTTATAGTTCGTCATTTAACGGAGAACACGCAACAACAATTAACGGAGAAGGCAAAAATCCGACTTTAGAAGATATTTTAGCAGTAGCAAAAAACATCGGGTTAAAAGAAAAGCAAGCACGTGACATTGCACTAGATATTAAAGACAAATGTTTGTCATTGTTTGATTAGAAATTGTCATATCACAAGAGTAGGAACATCAAAAGTGTCCGAAAAACCATACTCTGATAATCTACAACTATATACACAAACTCTTAAAACTGCTCAGGTTGGACACGAACCTGTTAAGTCTTAAAACGCTTGCTATGTCACTATTCATAGTAATTCCCTTTTTAAATAAGAAGTCTATATAGCAATAATACCAAGCATTTTAGACATATTTTACATCAATTACTAAAACGAACCATTATCGGGTTTTGTTTATTGTGACGCAGCACCTCGGATTAAGCTAAAATAGTTCTTATCTCTGCAAGCGGCTTTAATTTATAATTTTCAGGCATTAAATTGCAAGGATGAGTATAAATTGCACAATTATCATATTTAGTATATAATTTTTAGGTGTTACAAAAAATAATAGGTGGGAATATGATAAGAGTATTCAATAAAGAAATTCCAATTAAAACCATACTTTTTGGCTTGTTTGCTTTGTTATGTATGTTTTTTATGTTCACAAATGTTGATGTAGCAATAATGCTATTTATTTCGTTGGTATTTGCGTGCTCATTAAATCCTATTATTGACAAATTAGAAAAGAAAATGCCAAGACCAATTGCCACATGCATTGTATTTTTTGGTGCATTGTCTATATTAGGCATATTACTTGCATTTATATTTATGTTGGGTGCATATCAAATAACTGAATTAATTAAAGAATACCCAAATTATATTAAAAATTTGGACAAAGCGATTGAAAGTAGTGCCCTATGTCACACAATGGGCATAACAAAACTTGACCTTGACGGAATGACTGCCTCAATGGCAAGTTCTACCGAAAATGCAATAGATTATGTTTTAGAATTAATAAAGGGCATGGGTTCAAGTTTTGCTTATTGCTTGACAGGTTTAA
>JAFWGJ010000054.1 GCA_017512405.1 bacterium
ATTTATTTATTTATTTATTCTTCTTCTTGTTCGGGTGGCTTTTGTTGTTCTTTGTATCTTTGTATAGCATCATCTGCTTTTTGCGAAATTGAATTCATTTTTGATAATGTATCACTTGCGATATTCTCAAAGTTTTGGCTTTCACTAATAATGTGTTCGGAACGTTCTTTTACGTGTTCAGCAGCTTTTACTTTTTTACCCTTTAGAAAATTATCAAAAATTGCCGCTCCTCCGGTGGTAGCTCCTACTACACCGGCAATTGTTGCAGGTCCAATTAATGAACTACCAACTACGGCACCTATTGTTTTTCTTATTGCGCTTCTTCGACCTAAAAATTTATCTGCTTGTTCACCTGCTTTTTCTGCAAAAGTTTCGGCGACAATTGCTTTTTCGTTTAAAGCCTTAAGTTGATCTGCATTAGCAGAAGCACCACTTGCCAAATTTAACATACTTGATGTAGCTTGCTTGTATTTTTTTGCAGTTTCATCTGTAACTTCACCATTATTATCTGTTTCAAACTCAGCCATTTCTACTTCAAAATCTGATATCTGAGTATCAATTGCGCTGCTCAATGTATTCATTGCATCTGCAATTTCACCTGCAACTTTAGCTGCTTCAAAAGCTTCTTTGTATTTCGATTCTTGTGCTTCACCTAACATTCCAACTTGATCTTTTAGTTTGGCACTGGAGAATTCTTCTGAATTCATAAATTCTTCAAGATCAATATTAGCTGATTCTCTAATTACATCATCATTCGTCTGAAAATTCTGTTCAGCCGTTGTGGTTGCCTCAGCTAATACATCTTCAGGAACTTCTATACCTAATTTCTGCATTTGCAAAATTTGAGTTGAAGAGTAACTACTCCAATTGATAGATCCTGCCATACACATGTCCTTTCTATTAAAAAATATATATAATATATACTAAGTCTTTACACATGTATTTACGGCACTTTTGCGTGATTTCTTTAATTTTTATCGAGTTTATATTTACATAATGTTACAATAATTTATATAGTTATAAATTATTAAAAACAAAAACAATCAATGATGTATTGTACAATAACAAAACGGCTATCGTACTATACGATAACCGTTTATACTTTTCAATAATCAAAAATTTTATTATTGTAAAAATCTAAATTTTTTATCACCATCTTCATTATTGTCATCTGTTACCTGACTAGTATAATTTCTGATGGAATCATCCGCATTTGCAGCAATTTTTTGCATTGATGATAATACAGACTTAGATTTTTCTTGCATATCCGGTGTTGCTGCTGTTATAGTATCTGCACGGTCCATAATATGATGTGCTTCTTCTCTCTTCTTTGTAGTGAACAATTCAGAAATACCCAATGTAAGTGCTCCCCATAAATTTCTTCTATAATTAATATAATAGTTAGCTTTTTCATCAGCTGCTTCTGCATATTTTTCTGCCGCTACTGCTTTTTCATACAAACCTTTCGCTTCATCAGCCCTTGTAGAGGAACCGCTTGCTAAGTTTTGAAGATCTTTAATTCCTTGTTTGTATATCTTATTAGCCTCTTTTTCATCCGTTGCATCACAAATCTCTGCATCTAATTGAGTTGCTCTGTCATTAATTGCACTTGATAAAGTGGAAAGAGATTGTTCAATTTCATCAACCGCTTTTTGAGCCTCAAAAGCTTCTTTATATTTTGATTCTTGTGCTGCACCTAACTTACCCATTTGTTCATATATTGAAGCATCTTTAAATTCTTCTGATTGAGTAAATTCTTCTAAATCAAGGTCAACAGATTCTCTTACAACTTCGTCATCAATTTCATAACCGGAAGCAGCAGTTGTACTTGCACTTGCTAAAACATCATCCGGCACCTGAATACCTAATTTTTGCATTTGCATAATTTGAGCTGAAGAGTAATTACTCCAATTAATAGATCCTGCCATACACACATCCTTTCTATCAAATTTCTTTGATAAACTACACTTATCCTTACTACACATGCATTATCGACTTGTTTACATGAATTCTTTAATTTTTTACCTTTCTATCTTTACAAAACGTTACAAATCTTTGTGCTAAAATCTAGATAAAGAAAAAGAAAAGGATTATTAAATGGGTTTAACAACATATTTAGGTATAGATGTAGGTTCGGTTACTACAAAATTAGCTCTTGTTGATGAAAATGGCAAATACGTTGACAGTTATATGTTAAGAACAGCAGGTAAGCCTGTTGTTGCTGTTCAAACCGGTTTAAAACAATTAAAAAATCAGGCTTCACAAGAGTATGATGTTAAAGGAGTAGGTACAACAGGTAGCGGACGAAATCTTGCAGGTGCTCTTGTTGGTGCAGATATTATAAAAAACGAAATTACAGCACATGCTGTTGCCGCAAGTATTAATATTCCAGGGGTTCAAACTATTCTTGAAATCGGCGGACAAGACAGTAAAATTATTATTCTAAGAGATGGTATTGTTACAGATTTTGCAATGAATACTGTTTGTGCTGCCGGTACAGGAAGCTTTTTAGACCACCAAGCACAACGTTTGAATGTACCTATTGAAGAGTTCGGAGATACTGCCCTTCGTTCCACAAATCCTGCACGTATTGCAGGCCGTTGCGGTGTTTTTGCCGAAAGTGATTTAATCCACAAGCAGCAGCTGGGTTATCCCGTTGAAGATTTATTATACGGTTTATGTCAGGCATTAGTTAGAAATTATCTTGCCAATTTAGCTTTGGGAAAAGACTTGCTGCCTACAATTTCTTTCCAGGGCGGTGTTGCTACAAATAAAGGTATGGTTAAGGCTTTTGAAGAAACATTAGGTATGCCGATAGTTGTACCGGACCATCATCAAACAATGGGTGCAATCGGTGCAGCATTATTGGCTATGGAAAATCATCAATATACAAATAAAGAAACTACATTCAGAGGTTGGGAAGTCGGTGATATGCATTTTGCTTCAATAACTTGTGATTGCAACGGCTGCTCTAATCAATGTGAAGTTATCACAATAGTTGAAGGTCTTGATGAACATAATCATCCTCATTACGAAAATATTAAAGATATTCAGGGTAATATTATTGCCAGATGGGGTGGTACTTGCGGACGTTGGGATATTGCATAACTTATGAATAATAATACTGAAAATCAGTTTAAAAAATTTCTTATTATAATTGTTATTATTGTTTCTGCAATTATATATGGAATTATTAAGCCTGATTTTTTTAAAGATAAAAATTCTGTTTTGAAATTATCTTCGCAAAAGCCGTGGCAAGAAGAATTTTTACAAGATAAAGCTGATATTGACGATGTAGATATTAAAATTGAATATCCTGAGAATGAATTTAAAAAAGATGATGCCGAAAACAAATTTGATTTTGATTTTGCTAAACCAAGTGAGGATGAATACCTTATTACGGGAAGTATTCCGATTAATCCTATGACTGATTTAAATTATAAAACAAAAGAGGAAATTTATAAGTTAAGAAAGTCTTACGTAGAAAAAACTATTTTTAAAAACAGACGATATACTCCGTCAGAGGATGTTTTTGGTCAAATAGCAGATAAAAAGCCTTGGCTAGGTATTGAAGCTTTAACCTGCTACGGCAAAAATCCAAAAGCACATATGGGATTATCAGAAGAAAGCAGATATATTAATAATCCAACAATGCTTATAGGACTTGACCGAGTTAGTTTTGACGAAAAACCTAAAAATTTATGTTCGGTAGTTGACTACCTTATGCCTGTGAAAATTAATTATTCAAAAGATGAAAATACTATCAAAGTTGTATTTGAGGTTTCTGAATACAGAGGGGATTTAGGTAAAAACTTTTTGCTAAAAGGTTTAAATGCAAAGGATTTTGGATATTTATACGCTTATGCCGATAAACTTGAAAATGTTGCTTTTTTACAGCCGGATGTAAATATATCAAATAATGTTCATCAATTTCAGGATTTTATTCATTTAGGGCAGGCTTGTGGTGTAAGTGGCGGTTGTAATAACGGTTCACCTTTCCAAAAGGAGTTAAATTTTACCGTAATGAAATATCCGGCATCAATACATTTCAGATTATGGAAAAAACAACCTAAAAATCCGGAAACAAAAGAAGATATAAACTATTTGATTATATTGAAATAATATTATATAATTAAATAAATCATAAGGAGAATGGGCTTGAGTTTTTTAAATTTTTTGAGAGATAGTTTTGCCTGGATATATATGACAGGTTTGGTGTTTATAATTTCTTATCTTATAGGTTCTATACCGACCGGTTATATAATTGTTAAAACTAAAACAGGACAGGATATAAGAGAAACGGGTTCGGGTTCGACAGGTGCTACTAATGTTAAGCGTATATTAGGTACCAAATATTTCTTTATTGTAATGATATTGGATGCTATAAAAGGTGTTTTACCTGTAATTTTGGCATTGAAATTTGCTACTTTTAAATCTGAAATAGGTTTATCAGCTGTAATAGCAGCAATTGCGGTAATAATAGGTCATAGCAAATCTTTATTTTTGAACTTTAAAGGCGGCAAATCTGTTGCAACAGGTGTAGGAACTCTTATAGCTTTAAATTGGCAAGTCGGTTTAATTGTTGCAGCAATTTGGGGTGTTTTAACGTATTTTACAAATTATGTTTCAGTTGGTTCTATTGTTGCTGTTATTTGTGCTCCTATTTTAATGATTAAATTTAATCAGCCTGTGGCTTATGTTTTGTATTGTGTTGCAATAGCAGCTTATATCATTTATTTGCACAGAGAAAACATTCAAAGACTTATTAACGGTAATGAAAATAAGGTAAGAAAATAATATAATTAATTGATTGTCTTAAATGTAAAAATCATTAAAATAGTATTATGAAAAAACTACTGTTAATATTTACTGTTTTAATGTTTTCGTTTCAGTCTGCAATTGCAGATATTGATTACGCACGTATATATAACGATTTAGAAGAGCCTACATTTAAATATATACACGGAATAGATCCTGACCAATATTATGATATACAAAATTACGCTTGGGCACCTTATCCTTTATTAAGGATTAATCAGGAAGTTTATTTTAAAAAACAAAAAATAGAACCCGGATATTATCTTTTAACGCCAAGAGAACACGAAGGTAAATGGTATGTTCTTTTTAAAGAAAACGGAGTTGTAAAAGCTACAATACCTTGTTATAAA
>JAFWGJ010000055.1 GCA_017512405.1 bacterium
AGCTCTTGTTATTGCCTGTTGTATCCACCATGTTGCATATGTTGAAAATTTATATCCCTTTTCGTAGTCGAATTTTTCAGCTGCTTTCATTAATCCTATATTGCCTTCCTGAATTAAATCAAGAAATGAAAGTCCTCTGCCTATATATTTTTTTGCTATACTTACAACAAGACGTAAATTTGCGTTAACAAGAATGTCTTTTGACAGTTCACAATGTTCTTTTTTTATTTTTTTTGCTATATCAAATTCCTCTTCTGTTGATAAAAGAGGTATTTTGCCGATTTGTTGTAAATATATTTTTACAGAATCATCAGCACTTACAGAATTTATGCTTTCTTGGATTTTTGGATCCTCAACTGTATCCAAAATATCATCTGCGTCTTCATCTTGTTCTTGTAAGCTGTGAAAGTCAACACCTTCATCAGAAATTTCACTATCAAGCAAATTAAATTTTTCTATGTCTTTATGCATTATTTGTCCTTTTTAATATTTTTTTGTCTTACCGATTCAAATATGATAGCACTTAAAGCATTTGAAACATTCAATGAATTAAAATTGTTCATCATCGGAATTTTTACTTGAAAATCGGATAATTTTATAATTGACTGAGAAACTCCGGCATGTTCCGCACCCATGACAAGTACATAGTTCATATCTGTGTAATTAATATCATAGTAATTATCTTTTGCATTTGCTTCTGCCGCAATTACCCACCAGTTGTTTTTTTGCATTTGCTGTAAAGCACTGATTGGGCTATTGACTTTTATTATCTGAATATGGTTTATAGCTCCTGCGGATGTTTTTTCAACCGTAGAGTTTACCTGAATATTTCTTCTGGAAGGAATTATAACTGCTTCAACTCCGGCACATACACAGGTTCTTATTATAGCTCCTAAATTATGCGCATCTTCAACTCCGTCAAGCATGACTACTGAGGAATTATTATGTTCTTTTGATAAAAATTCTTCCAAATCAAGATATTTTATCGGTGAAATATGTGCTATTACACCTTGATGGTTATATTGTGAATATTGTGTGAAATTTTCTTTTGGCAAAAACTGAAAAACAATACCTTGTTTTTGACATAGTTCTTTAATTTTAGAAATTTTTCCATCTGTATGAATATTATTTGATATTATTACTTTATTTATATTTCTGTCATTTGTTTCTAATGCTTCTAAAACAGAATTTTTGCCAAAAATAGTATCATTCATTATTTACTAACCTCAAGCATTCTGTTTATGCAACCAAGTGCTTTTTGCGAGATTTCTTCTTCTACAAAAACCTCATTTGTTTCATTTTTCAAAACATTATAAATATCTTCAAGAGTATTATGTTTCATATTTGGACAAATTATATTTTCTTTTATTAAAATAAATTCTTTACTTTTACAATCTCTTTTTAATCTGTCAACAACTCCTTTTTCTGTTGCTATAATAAAGGTTTTTTCATCACTTTCTTTTGCATATTTCATAATTTGAGATGTACTGCCTACAAAATCTGCTAATTTACAAACTTCTCTATGACATTCAGGATGTGCCAAAACCGGACTGTTAGGGTATTTTTCTTTTGCCTGAATTATATCTTCCGGTTTTATTCTTAAATGGGTTGGACAAAAACCAGGATAAGTAGTGATTTTTACATTTTCGAGCTGAGTTTCAACCCATTTTCCTAAATATGTATCAGGGCAAAACAATACTTCCGGAACATTCAGACTTTTAACAATTTTAACCGCATTGGAACTTGTACAGCAAATATCACATTCCGATTTTACTTCCGCTGTTGAATTAATATAACAAACAACAGGAATATCTTTATTTTGTAATTTAAATTCTCTTAATTGCCGAAGATTAATCATGTCTGCCATTAAGCATCCGGATTGCATATTAGGTAAAAAAACTCTTTTATTTGGAGAAATAATTTTTGCTGTTTGTGCCATAAAATATACACCTGCAAATACAATTATGTCAGCATCGGTTTTTGCCGCCATTTGGCTTAAATAAATCGAATCACCAACATAGTCGGCAACTTCGTCAATTTCTATATTTTGATAGCAATGTCCTAATACAACGGCATTTTTCTCTTTTTTAAGTTTTTTTATTTCATCCGTTAACATTTTACGTGTCCTGCTTGATATTTATTTGACGTAAATACATGTTTAAATTATAATATTCCTAAGATATTATATAACAAAAATAACAAAAATCGGAATATATGTTAAATCAATTATTATCCAAGCTAGGCGGAAATAGCAAAGTAACAGTCGGTGTATCAGTTTCACCGTCCGTTGGTTTGGAAATGATTGAAATAAATCCTAAAACAAAAATTATAGAAAAATATTCTTGCAGACCGTTGGAATATGATTATACCAAAAGAGAAATAGCCGATTATAACCAATTTATAGAAGTTTTGAAAAAACTTTTTGAAGATTTGGGTATTAATCCTAAAAGTAATATTGTTTTAACTTTGCCGTCAGTACATTATGGTTTAATGTCATTACCGGTAAATCTCAGTGATGAAGGTGTTACAAGTTCAATAATTTCAGACGTTGAACAAACTTCATATATATTCAAACGCCAAGACCCGGTTGTAAGCTGGATAGATGCATATCCTGCAGGTGATAAAGAGGACAGGGAAGTATTATATGGTGTTATTCAACAATCTGCGTTAGATGAAATTAATGCGGCTTGTACAGAAGTCGGATGTACTCTTGTTGCAATAGAAACAGCTCATAACTCTTTATTAAAAGCTTTGCAATATAACCAGCTTGCAGAAGAGCAAATGGCTCCAAATACAACTTGGATTCTTATGGTTATCAACCAAAACAGCTATTCTATGATTACGTTAAGCGGTCAGTATGTTGTTGAATATCGCGAAGAGCCTTTGGCTTTACGTTCTTTTGTCGGTGATGAGATATATGAAGCTATTATGTCTTCCGCACAATTAACGCTTCAGACTGTTCCGTCAAATTATTTGTACATTGTTTCTGAAACAGATATGGTTTCAGCAGAAGTTTTGTCAATGAAAATTCCTTATGACGGGAATATAAAATTTTTGGAAATTAATAAATATGTACAAAACCCTATAATGCAGGCTTCATATAATATCTTACCTAATGTATTGTTAAAAACATCACCAGAAGTTATCGGTGCAGGTATTTATTTCTTGTCCAGCTATCCCGCTAAGTTTAATTTAACCGGTCAAGGAATAGATTCATCACAAGTAACCTTGGAGTCAGCTCCAAAAATATCACTGGGTAGTGTTGAAATAGAATTATCATCTTCATTTTTGAAAAAATTTGCGATTATTGCACTGATTATCATTATTTTACCTTCGCTTCTGTTAATTTGGGTAGCAAATACTCTTACTTCTAAACAACAAACCCAATTAGATGAAATTAATAATAAAATAGAAGCTGATAAAACAGAATTACAAGGTTATGAAGAAGTTGACAGAAAAGATGATTTTGATGTTAAACTTGAAACTAATACGATACAGGCTATTAACAGAGCAAAATTAATATATTACTCTGCAATTGGTGCAAATATCCCATCTGATACTTGGTTGATTTATTTAAGAGTATTTGCCGAGAAAAAAGTTGATATGATTGGTCGTTCACAAACTGCTGATTCTGTATATGCTTTTTATAAGGGTTTAAAAATGTCTGTAATAAATTCCGATTTAAGACTGAATAAATTGGAAATGTCTGCAGATACGGTTGGTAATCTTGCAATTACAGATTATAACAGTATAAAACCTAAATTTTATGAATTTGAAATTACTAATTTGGGTGATGAAGCTTTAAGAAGACTTGAAGAAGAATTAAATCAGGTAGAACGTGATGAAGAGGGTAATTTGAAATCAAGTGACGAAGGTCCAAAACGCAGAAGAGGTTTCTTATTTGATGATTTCTTAAAATTGCCTAATGCTGTTAATAATAGCGAAACAACAAATGTTATTCAACAACCGGATAATAACGATAACAATAATAAACCGCCAAAATCGTTACCTGCAAATCTTGAATCAATAGAAAAATTCTAATAAGGATGTAATTAATGAAAGACTTAGAAAAATATAAAGAAAGTTTAATGTATTTGGCATTGATAGCTGTTGTTATCTTTTTTGCATTTAAGCAGGTACAACCTAAGATCTTGAAAACAATTGATATTTTTAATCAAGTAAAAACACAAACAGAAGCAGCAAAAGCTATAGAAAATCAATTATCAATTGCTAAACAAAAGGCTGAAAGAAAAAACAAATTAAGATTGCTTGATGATATGACTAAGAAGATATACACTCCAAATGGTGCTGCAACTGATTCAGAGTCTACATTTTCAGTCTTACTTGATGATATAATTGAAATAACCAGAAAAAATCATATTAAAACTCACTCAATTCAATCTACTCTTGATCCGGAAGATGATGTTTTTATTAAAGGGGATAAAGTTCATTATTCAGCTAACAAACTTGATTTGAAGATTATTTCTGATTATTCTGATTTTAAAAATTTTCTTGAAGATTTATATAAATATCCTTATTTGATTAATATTAACAGTTTTGAAATTTATCCTTATTCCAAAAATAAGAGAATTTTGTTAATAAATTTATCAATAACTCTTTATTCTTTAAAATCTGAAGAAGAAGCCAAGGCAGAAGAAAAAGGCGAAGATAAAGAAGGAAAAGAAGATAATCAAGAACAACAAGACAATCAGGAACAACAACAATAACTTATTAAAAAGTTAAGTTGTTATTCTTGAAAATGTTTATAATTGATAGAAAACATTTTTTCTTTGTTTTTTGCACAGACTGCACAAAATGGTGTTTCCAAACATACTTTTTTACTGTAATCCGTGAAGTCTGCACCCATTCTTCCTCTATGGTCATTTGCTAAAAATGGACAAACATAAACTCCATTTTCGGTTAAAATTCTTCCTGTTTGACAATCAAGATTATTAAATTTTTTAATAACGTAATCTGTTTTTAGATATTTATTATAGTATTCATTAATTTGAAAATTAAAATCTTCAACAGGTACTTTTAAACTTTCAAAAATTTGTTTAAAATTCATTATAAGAATTTTTTTATCTTCGTTATAATAATTTGTGACACTAAAAATCGGATTAAATTCGTACTTGGATAAAGTTTTTGCCGCATGCATTATTTGTCTGTATGTACCTCTGCCGCGAATATCATCATTTTTAATTTCATCATAATGGTCAATAGGGAGCATAAATATGATTTCTTTGTCTGATTCATTTTCAACTTTTTTTAAAAAGCGTACTTTTTTTTCATTTAGGAAAGAACCGTTAGTACAAATGCATACATTTGTGTATTTTAAACATAATCTCAAAATACTGTTAAAATCAGGATGTGTCATCGGTTCAGCTCCTGTTAAATATATACAGTATAGATTTTCATTTTTAGTATCTTCAAGTGCTTGTTTAACTTTATCAATATTAATAAAATCTTTTGGTGCTCTGGAAATAGGAAAATCAATATAACAATGTTTGCAATGCTGATTACAATTTTTGGCAGTCATTTCAATAAATAAATTATTTAGTTCTTTCATTTCGCATTTCTGTACTTGGTATAAAATTTCTGTTTGCATGTTTCACCTTCTTTTTTAATTATTCTAAAAAGTTCAAAATGTTATTAAAATTAGCCAGTTGTACAAAATTACAGAAGTATTTCAAATAAATATCGGATGTCTGAAATACGTTTAAATAGCGAACAGGCAATTTTAAATAAAAAAAATACTTAATATGAATAAGGAAAACTATAATTTTCCGTAAAAAATCTAATTAATTTCTTAACTATCTGCAAACCCGGCGCGGTTCTTGCAATCTACCCATTTGTTAAGAAATATTAATTTGTAATGTTCAAAAAAAGCAATTTTTTTAGAAAAATTAACTTTATAAAAGTACGAGAGCAAGAGAGGATTTTTTAAGAGATGTCAATGTTATTTTCACAAGTTGCAGCAGACGCTTACAA
>JAFWGJ010000001.1 GCA_017512405.1 bacterium
AAACTTTCAACTGCAATGCAGAGAATGTCTTCAGGTTTGAAAGTAATTAACGCTAAGGATGACGCAGCAGGTACCGTTATCGCAGCAAAAATGCAAGTTCAATTAGACGGTAACAAAATTGCTCAACAAAACGTACAAAACGGTAACGCAATGTTAGCAACAGCTGAAGGAAACCTTGACGTTGTTGAAGACAACTTAACAAGAATTCGTGACCTGGTTCTTCAAGCTAAAAACGGTACTTATTCTAAAGAAGAAAAGCAAGCTATGCAGGATGAAGTAGGCGAACGTGTTGCTGAACTTACACGTATCAACACATCTGCTAAATATTCTTCTCTAAGTTTATTTAACGATACAGCTCAACACGGTCTTCAAAAAGAAGGTGTTACTTTCCAGGTTGGTGCTAACAAAGATGATGATAACACAATCACGGCAGACAAAAAGATTTTCGGTGCGGTAGACTTTGATACCTTAACTAAAAAAGACGGTGCAGGTCTTGGAGCTGACTTCGATTTAACAAAACTTTCAACAGCTCAGATGTTTCAAACAGCTTTAGAAAAAATCGACCAAGGTATTAACAACTTAACCGAAAGAAAATCTCAAATAGGTTCTGCTCAAAACCGTTTGGATTCTGCACTTAACACATTAACAATTCAATTTGAAAACTTATCAAGTGCAAAATCAGTAATCACTGATGCTGATATCGCTTCTGAAGCATCAAACTTCACTCAACAACAAATACTTCAACAGGTATCTACTTCTCTGTTGGCTCAAGCAAATCAAGCACCTTCTATCGCTTTAAGCTTGATATAGTATACAAGAATCTAACTGGTGATGGCAATACAAGTGGGTTATGTAATTTCTGTAAATTCATAACCCCTTTTTTTATTTTAGAAATTTTAAATTTTTATAAAAACCCTGCTAAAATTTAAAAAATATTACAAAATATTTATTTTTATATGTTTTGAAATTTTTAATGTAAAATTATAGTAGTATATAAGGGTTTTATATTTTTTTAAAATGAAAAATTATTTTAGAATAGCTGAAAATTTAATATTCAAACAAAAAAAACTGCATGCGATTTCATATCTTGAAATAGTTATAAGCTTGATTATTATTACGGCTATTGTTTTTTTAACCACACCGTTTCTATCTCATACGGATAAAAAACCAAAAGACTCTTTCGGGACTTTTGCATGTTTTAGCGTTTATGATTACAAGACGAATAGTTGGAAATTACATGAAATTTCCCGCTATAATTCGGACTATGATACGAATGAAAATAAACTTTCAAGAGAAGATGTGCTTGATGAATGTAAATTTATAAAACCCGCAGATGTTGACAGATTTGATATATCTATAATCGGAGGAGGGGGCGGAGGTTCTTCCGCTGTCAGAATTGATTGTGATAAAACAAATAAATTACACAAAACCAACTGTTATTTAAAAGATAAAGACGGATTTAAATTATTTACGTCTTTGGGTCAACATGGTAAAAACGGTCAAATTATATCAAAGAGCAATGTTTTATTAAAAGATGTTTTTGAAAAAGAAGAAAAAACTTCAAGAGATGTATTAAGATTAAGACTTTGCCCCGACGGCGATTATAAAACAAGCAATCCTGCGGTTTCGGGTGAAGCATGTATCGGAGCGGGCGGCGAAGGCGGAGTAGGAATTTCATATTCATCTTATTACAATGTCATTGATGTAATCAGTGATATTGTAACCAGATATAATTCAACAAACTATTTATCCGATGATACTTCAAATCTTA
>JAFWGJ010000056.1 GCA_017512405.1 bacterium
CCAACACACATGATAAAAACAAAAGCATATAAAAAATTGACTAATGATAGTAAAAAAACAACTTTTATTAAAAAAAATTTATAAACACAAAAAAAACTTGTAATTTTTTTATGTTTATCTTTTAATAAAGTAAAAGCTGAAAGTAGATTAGAATTAATATCAATTACTAAAAAGGAGAAAAAAATGAAAGTATTAAACACAGTAGTTGCAACAGCAGCAACATTAATGGTAGCTACAAGTGTGTTTGCTGGTGATTTAGTTCAAACACAATCTTATGCTCACCCAACAATGTTTGGTTCATCAGTTTTGTCTCAACAAGGTGAAGGTTATTACTTAGTTGGTGACAAAAAATTAAAAGCTGGTAATTTATTATCAGTAACAGAAAAAGAAAATGTTGTTATTGAATCAACAGCACAAGACATTTTGGCAGTTTTAAAAGCTAACGCAAAAGGTGTATTCAATGCAAACACACCTGTACTTCGTTCAGAAATGGCAGTAGCGTTGGTTGAAGGTTTAGGAATTCCTTATTCAACTCCAAAATATCAATACAAAGATATGAAAAAATCACACTGGGCTTACAAATGGATTCAAGAAGCTTTAGGTGCTAACGTTATGATTGGTTACAAAGAAGACAGAACTTTCCGTCCTGACCAAAAAATTACAAAAGCAGAAGTATTTGCAGTATTAGCTCAATTGATGGATGCTCCAATTAACGAAGGTGCTATTCCTCAATTCAAAGGCTATGAAATGCAAGAAATTCCTAATTGGGCAACAAACCCAACAAAAGAAGTTATCAATTCAGGAATTTTAGATGCAGTTCCTCAAGCAGATAAAGTTGCAGCTGAAAAATACTTAACAACTGAACAAGTTGCATACTTAGTATCAGCATTAAGCATGAATAAATATTACAATGCGAAATACATCGCAACAGGTACTGAATTAGCAACTGTAAAAGTTAAATTATCAGAAAGAGTTGATGCTAGACATGCTAACATCGGCGATACATTCTATGCAGTAACAACAGAAGATACAACAGTTTCAGGTACAACTTTCGCAGCAGGTTCAAAAGTTAAAGGTGAAGTTGTAGAAGTTAGCCGTCCTGGTATTAAAAATCCTGGTTATATCAAAATCAAATTTGACTCAATCAAAGACGGTTCAAATTGTGTTGAATTCCCTGTAAACGTTGCAAAAGCTAGTGTTACAGATGAAAAAACAACTAATTTTGTAGCTCGTTTATTTGCAGCTCCATTCTCAGCAGCAGGCAGAGTTGGTGCAGTTGCAGGAAGATCAGCAGCAGCAGCAGCTATGGAAACTTCAAATGATTATGAAAGATTTGCAGATAACTACTCTAACATATTTGCAAACACATTATCATTACAACCAATGGCTGGTTTAAGAAGCTTTGGTAAATCATTTGTAACTGTTGGTTACTATGTATATGACATCGCTAAATTAGCAGTAAGCGGAGCATTCGGTGTTCTTTATGAATTCGGTGATGAAGTTAGATATTTAATTTTACCTAGCTCAACACAAGATTCAGCTTTGAATCCTGGCGATGAGATGACAGTTGTTTTCAACAAATAATTAGTCAGTAAATAAAGTAAAAAATAGGAATTTCAAAATTGAAATTCCTATTTTTTTGCAAATAAAAAGAACCAAAAATCGGTTCTTTTTATAATTTTTATATAATTATTAAAGATATTAATTATATGCGATTGTGCCAAACACCACCTTGTCTGTCAACAACAGCATCATAACAAGACCAAAATCTAAAAATACCTGTTAAACCGAGTAATGCGTGAGTCAAATTCTTTTCATAGCTTTGGTCATTGACTGCTTGTCCTATACCGGGCCAAATAATAAGTGATAGCGCACCTGCTCCGATAGAACGTCCTGAAACTTTACCATTTTTACCATGTGTTCCCGCAAATGCAGGTGAACATGCAGAAATAAAACCTGCAATTAATAATACTGCTAAAAATTTTTTCATATTTCCTCCTATAAATATTAACATGTCTATTTTACTATAAAATTTTATTAAGGATAAAAGTCTCTTATTATTTTGAAATCTTTTTCAAAATATTTTATGGAACTGGCAAGTTGAGCGTCATTTTTGCGAGAGCAAAAATAGCTCGACGGGTTAAATTTAAGTTTAAATCCTGCTATTAAAAATGGCTATCAAGATGTAGTTTTAAAATGGTTGCGGGGGTTGGAATAGTTGAGCGTCATTTTTGCGAGAGCAAAAATAGCTCAACGGGTTAAATTTAAGTTCAAATCCCGCCATTAAAAAAGACTATCAAGAGATAGTCTTAAAATGGTTGCGGGGGCTGGATTTGAACCAACGACCTCCGGGTTATGAGCCCGACGAGCTACCAGGCTGCTCTACCCCGCGATGTTAACTTTTATAACTTAATTATGCCACGAGATTAATTAAAAATCAACCTTTTTGTTAAATTTTTCTAATTTACCGACCGGAACTATTGATTTTATAACATTTTTTAGGCAATCTATGAACAGGAGAATTTGTAAAATGAATATTTTAATTTCTAATGACGATGGTGTTAATGCATACGGCATTCAAGCTATTTCTGAAATATTAAGCAAAAATTATAATATATATATAATTGCGCCGGATAGAGAACGTTCTGCGGCAGGGCATTCTATTACGCTTAACTCGCCTCTAAGAGTTGAAGAATTAGAACCAAAATACGGTTCTATACGTTCTTGGGCTGTTTCAGGCACACCCGGTGATTGTATTAAAATAGGAGTTAATGCCATTTTATCAAATGAAGAAAGACCTGATTTAATTATATCTGGCATAAATCATGGTCCAAATCTTGGACATGATATTCTATATTCCGGTACTGTAAGCTGCGCAATTGAAGGTGCAATGATGAATATTCCAAGTATTGCAGTTTCACTCAATTCGTATAAACCAACTCTTGACGATTTCTTATTTTCTGCAAAATTTATAGAAAGCCTTGTTCCAAAACTTGACAGATTCAAGTTTCCAGAAAAATCTATACTAAATATTAATATACCCGGTATTGCAAAAGAAGATATAACAGGAGTTGCTGTTACCGAAATGGGCGGAAGAATGTTCACCGATAACTATGAAAAACGTATAGACCCAAGAGGTAAAGTTTATTACTGGATGGCAGGTAAACTTACATCGGAAAAAGACAATGACAACACTGATATTACAGCAATAAGACAGAACAAAATATCTATTTCGCCTCTTTCTTTCAATCTTACAAGAAAGGATGTCATCGAAGATTTAAACAAAGTTCTTTGTAATGACAATATTTGTAACTGGTAAATTATAAACTATCTACTCATTAGCCAAATAATTTGAAAGAATATTGTGTATTATCTGAAATAATTTGTTTTACAGAATCATATTCTTGGTTTGCAGCACTGTATTCAGTATTCAAACGAGAAATCTGGCTGTCAATTTGTTTTTCTTTATTGTTAATTTTTCTCATTGCAGCATCATATTCAGCTTTTGCAATAGCTTCATCGCTATCATCTCTTACTTCGCTTAAACTTGTATCGCTTGCAATATTTACTTGTCCACCGCTCGCATTTCCACTATTATCAGTAGCTACCAAGTAGAACTCACCAGATTCAATAGCTTCATACAACCAACCTGGATCATTATTGAAATTATTATATATAGTAGAACCCTCTTGAACTGGTGTGCCATCTTTCTTATATAGTCTATATTGACAACCATAGATATTGCCGTCTTGACCTTGGACAACATTATGATACATTTGACTTAACGTTAAATCATGATACTCACCTGTATTATAATCTTTGTATTGTAATTTTTGTTTATTTAAAGCTTTTGTATATTTTGCAGAAACAGCATCGCTTTCGTTAGCAAAACGCATTTTTATATTAGACAAAGATTCTTGTCTATATTCAATATCACGTAATCTTGACGTTAATGTTAATAGTCTAGCTTGTGATGCGCCTATACCCATAACGGACTCCTTACTAACTTTTATGTCCCTACATGTGTGTTATCGGCTCAAAATCATGATTACTTTAAGGTTTTAGACCATTTTGTTACATTTGTTTACAGTATTTTTAAAAACTCATTACATTCAAGATATCTTTTATATCAGAAGAAGTTTTCTTAACTTCCGTTCCTGAATATTTTATTGCACTATCAGGGTCTTTTAAACCGTTACCCGTCAAAATACAAACACATTTTGCACCCGTTTTAATTGTATGACGGCATTTTATTAAACCTGCAACAGACGCTGCACTTGCAGGTTCTGCAAGTATTCCTTCGCAATTTGCAATTAATTTGTATGCTTCAATAATTTCATCATCATTAACAGAAGAAATTGTACCTCTGCTTTCGTCGCGAGCTTCCTCAGCTTTTGTCCAGCTTGCAGGATTGCCTATCCTTATTGCTGTCGCTATTGTTTCAGGATTCATAATTCTTTCGCCTCTGACAATTGCTGCGGCTCCTTCTGCTTCAAATCCCATCATTTTAGGAAGTTTGTCAATTTTTCCGACTTCTTTATATTCTTTGTATCCTTTCCAGTATGCAGTTATATTTCCTGCATTTCCAACAGGAATAAAGTGATAGTCCGGAGCTTGCCCCAAAGAATCACAAATTTCAAACGCACCCGTTTTCTGTCCTTCAATTCTGAATGGATTTACAGAATTTACAAGTGTAATAGGATAATCGTCAGAAATTTTTCTTACAACTTCCAAAGCTTGGTCGAAATTTCCTTGTATTGCAATAATTTCAGCTCCATACATCATTGCTTGCGAAAGTTTTCCAAGTGCTATATATCCGTCAGGAATCAGTACATATGTTTTCATGCCTGCCTTTGCACCGTAAGCAGCAGCAGAAGCGCTTGTATTACCTGTTGATGCACAAATTATAGCATTAGAACCTGCTTCTTTTGCCTTTGTAACAGCAAGCGTCATGCCTCTGTCTTTAAAACTGCCTGTCGGATTTGAACCTTCAAATTTTAAATAAATTTCCGCATCAAGTTCAAGTTTTCTTGCTAAATTATCTGCTTTTATTAAAGGTGTATTACCTTCGTTTAAAGTTACAATTGGTGTAAATTCGTTTACCGGCAAGTATTCTCTGTATTTATTTATAAGTCCCTGATAATACATTTTAATCCTCTTTTTTAATCTGCTACTCTTATTATGCTGTTAACCGTACAGTCTTTTAATTCTTCAACAACTTCTTTGATAAGTTTTTCTTGGCAACGTTCCGTAATTACCGTTATATCCGCCGTTTTATTTTCAAAAACTTCTTTTTGTAAAATACTTGAAAGGCTGATATTTTTATTTGCGCAAATAGTACCTATCATTGCAATAACACCGATGGCATTTGGTGCGGTGATTGATATGTAGTATTTATTAAAAGTGTCATCAATATTTACGGGAATTGCATCTTCATCGTGTTTACAGTGCATCATCGGAAGAATTAAAGATTCTTTATCGATTTCGGAATTTATAGCCAAAATATCGCCTACAACCGAACTTGCAGTAGGGAATTCTCCTGCTCCTGCACCTGAAAGAACAACCGTGCCGACAGGTTCGCCTGTAATTTCAACTGCATTTGTAACATAGTTAATGTGGGCAAGACTTGCTTTTTTTAGCACAAGCATTGGATGAACTCTTACATCAGCCCTATTGTTTTCATCAAATTTTGCAGATGCAATTAGTTTTATTTTATAACCAAGTTCGTTTGCCTTTGCCATGTCTTCTTTTCTGATTTTTGTAATACCTTCACGATAAACATTTTCGTATTTAACTCGTTTTCCAAAAGCAATAGTTGCAAGCGTTGTAATTTTGTATGCTGCATCAAATCCTTCAACATCACCTGTCGGGTCAGTTTCAGCATAGCCGAGTGCTTGTGCTTCTTTCAAAACTTCTTCATAAGAAACTCCATTCGTGTCCATTTTAGTAAGTATATAATTTGTTGTACCGTTCAAAATGGCATTAATTTTGGTAATTTTATTTCCTGCAAGAATTGTTTTTATAGGCATAATTAAAGGAATACCGCCTGCAATTGCAGCTTCGTATAAAATTACTCTGTTATGTTTTTCCGCAAGAGTAAATAACTCTTTACCATGTTTAGCTAAAATTTCTTTATTTGCAGTAACAATATGTTTACCGTTTTCTAAGGCAGTTTTAATTAATTCATAAGCAGGATTAACACCGCCCATAACCTCAACAACAATGTCAATATCAGGATTATTAACTATTTCCTGCGCATTATCAGTTAATAATGATTTATCTAAACCCTCAATATTGCGGGGTTTGTTTATGTTATTAACTGCAATTTTTACAATTTCGATTTCAGGGAAATTTTTAAGCGTTTTAAAAACTCCTGAGCCAACAGTACCTAAACCGATGATACCAATTTTAGATTTATTCATAATACCTCTTTAAAATTTTATGTTTTTATTTTACACTATTGAAGTGCTTTGCGCAAATATTACACAAAACAAAAAGTAAAATCGCTAAAATACAGTCAAGCCGATGTAGCTCAGCTGCCCTAGACGAACTTGTGAGTCGAGTTAGATTGAAGCTCTACCGGCGGACAAAAACAAAATAAAACTAAATAAGCCGATGTAGCTCAGC
>JAFWGJ010000057.1 GCA_017512405.1 bacterium
TGTAGGTGCAAAACTTGCACAAAAAATTATACTTGAACTTAAAGATAAGTTAATAAATCTCTCAACAGATTTAAATTTTTCACAAAATTCAGAAATTCCTTCAGAAGCACAAGATATACAAAAAATATTGTTATCTTTAGGTTATGAAGAAAATGAAATTGAAAATGCTATTAAGCAGGCATGTATACAGGGTAAAAATCCTTCACAAAATGAAGAATTTTTGCGTACAACATTACAAATTTTATCAGCTTAAATGGTTGCCATGTCCTATTTAGCAACATGTAAACTTTTTTTAATTTTTTTGTTACAAACTAGCAAAAAATTTGTTTTAAAAACGTTCATGTATATGTGTAGGTAAAAAAAGGTGTATTTACTTTAATGGTTCGTCCGGTTAGTGCAAATCCAATAACTGCTCCAAAGACAACAAAAACAAGCATTTTCTATATTAATGACTTGCACGGTCAGACCATGAAAATGGAAAAAATTTATAATGCTTCAAAAGCATTTGATCAATTTGTTCCATCAACAAAAACTGATAAATTGAAACTTTCATCAGGCGATATTATGTTGGGTGAAAGCACTAAACCTAATATTATTGCATCAAAATTCTTACAAATGATTGGTATAACAGCGACTGCTGTTGGTAACCACGAATGTGACGGCGATTCAAAACAATTATATGAATTAACAAAAGATAAAAATTATAAAATGTTAGGATTAAACGTTAAAATTGACGAAAAAAATCCTATGAGCAAAAGAATTGAAAAATCTTATATTGAAGAAAAAGATGGCACAAAATATGGTATAATCGGTTTATTACCTCCTGATTTATTTACCAGAATTGCAAAACCAAAAGATTATGAAGATTTTAAAGTAGATAATTTTGACAAAACAATTCAAGATGTTCAAGAAGAAGTTAATAAATTACAAGAACAAGGCGTAGATAAAATTATTGTTATCTCTCACGCAGGTAATTCAAACGAAAAAAGATTAGCACAAGAAACATCAGGTATTGACGTAATTTTAGGCGGACACTCTCACGAATTAATTAAAGACGTTAAAGAAGGTGAAAACTTATTATACGGTAAAGACGGCAACCCTGTTGTTATAACACAAGCAGGTAAAGATGCAGATAACATTGGTCTTTTAAATCTTGAATTTGATGAAAACGGTGTTATTACAAAAGTTCAAAATAACGTTACACCTACAAAAAATATGAGAAGAAATCTTGTTATGACATACTTGTCAGAAAAGATTTTAGGTAAACCGGAAGTTGTTGGTAAAATTAAATCTTCAGAACCTGAACCTGAAAACAGAATTGCAAAAGAAAATCCTCATGCAGATTTTGTAGCTGATGCAATGAGAGATTTCACAGGTGCAGATATAACAATTTTAGGTTCTGCAAATTTAAGAAATACTTTTGAACCGGGTGACATCAATACAAGAGATATTTCAAGTATTGTTCCTTTCAAAAATGGTATGATGGTTGCACCTTTAAGTGAAAAAACTATCGTTGAAGCTCTTAAATTTGGTGCTCATTCATTAGTTAACCCTGGTACAAAACCCGGTATTTTACAAGTTTCAGGTATGAACTATAAAATAAACAAACAAGGTGAATTATTATCAGCTGAATTTATTGATAAAAATGGCAACAAACAAGCTTTAAATATCGAAAATCCAAGTGAAGATAAAACTTTCAGAGTAGCTATGGATACATATTATGGAAACGGACGTGACGGTTTCACAATGTTAGAATCTATGGATAAAGCTGAAAAAACTTATGAAGAAGACAAAGACAAAATGGTTGAAGCTTATATTAAAAAATTAACTGCACAAGGTAAGGAAATCGAAATTAAAGCTGATAATCGTGTTCAAATAGTGGACTAATTTAATTAGAAATATATTAAGAGCAATATAAGAGTTGTTTTTACAGCTCTTTTTTGCTGTTAAAATGGTTACTGTTTTTATCTTCAAGCCATTTTCTCATTAAATGCTGTTCGTAGCTTAATGCAAAATTATAAAGCGCATTAGTTAATTTTTGTCCGCTTGGTGATTTTGCAACAAGCAAAAATTCTCCGCATTCATTTTTTGCACATGCTATTTCAGCATGAATAATTTTTTCAACATTAGTTTTCGGTTTTTTTTCTAAAATACTTTTAATCCAGACACAAAGTAAATGGCAAGTTGATTTATTTTTAATTATTTCATCGTTTCTTTCTTGTAAAAATTTGGAAAATTCAGCAAGTATCATTTTATTTTGCCTTTATAACATTTTGCCAATTTTTTCATTTGTCTTGCATTTTTTCTGTCGTGATTATTTTTAAATAAAGCTGCAGCTTTTTCACAATCTTGTGTTGCTGAAATATAATCTTTTATTCCTGCATATGCTTTTGCTCTGACTTCATAGCTTTTTGCATAATCGTTGCGTAAATTTATTGCTTTAGTTGAATCTTTAAGAGCATCTACATAATTTTCTGTTGCTAATTCTGCTCTTGCTCTTACTTCATAACATTTCATATATTGAGGATTTAACTCCAAAGCTTTTGTTGAATTGTTAATAGCATCATTATAATTGCCTTTTAATAAATTTACACTGCTTTTTATACCGTATGCTACAGAATTCGGATTAATTTCTATTGATTTATCTGCATCTTTAATAGTTTGTTCATAATTTTTTAAGTAATAATTTGCTTTTGCCCTGAATGCGTATGAAAAATATTCATTTTCATCCATTTCAATAGCTTTTGTAAAACATTCAATGGCATTTTTATATTCTTTTTGCTCAATAAGTTTTTTACCCATAATTGCGCATTCTGTCGAAGAGTTGCATTCATGAGCCAAAACATTGCATGATGCAAAAAATATTGTTAATAACGTTAAAATAAAATTTTTCATTAAAAATCCACCGTTGCTGTTGCTAAACATGTTATATTATAAACTCCTTTTTTATGCAATTCCGTAATCATAGATTCAAATGTAGAACCTGTCGTGCAAATATCATCTATTATTAGAATAGGTTTATCTGTTGTTTTTGTAACCTTAAAAGCATTTTTTAAGTTTTCCATACGGTCTTTTCGTTTTAAATTATATTGTGGTTTTGTATCTTTTATTCTTTTTATTAATTCAAAGTCATAAGCATATCCTGAAAGTTTACAAAATTCATCCGCAACAAGTTCCATGTGATTATATTTACGTTTTTTCTTACGTTTATCTGATAACGGAACCGGAATTACTGTAAAATCACCTTTCAAATTAAGCTTTTGCCAGTATTCCCACATAAACCTTGCCTGATAGAATGCAAGTTCTTTTTGATTGTGATATTTCACACCTCTTATGAGTTTTTGCATTATGTCTTTATAGTACCCGCAAGTATAAATGTTAACGCCTAAAATTATTCTGTTAGCATTTATCGGAGTAAAAGTCATTTTATCGTAGCATTTTGAACACATTTTAAGAGATTCTTTTGAATTTCCGCAAAAGTAACATTTCTTTTTATATATCCAGTCAAGTAAATCAAGTAAGAATTTTTTCATGGTAAGATATTATACGAATGAAGGAGAAATTATGTCAATTATAATAATGCTGATATTACTAAGTATACTAATATTGGTGCATGAAGCCGGACACTTTATGGTAGCAAGGCTTTTTGGTATAAAAGTTGAAAAATTTGGCTTTGGGTTACCGATAGGACCTACTCTTTTCGAAAGAAAATTCGGAGATTTAACGATACTTGTTCACGCTTTTTTATTAGGCGGTTACGTTGCTTTTCCTGATGACGAAAAAGATTGTGATTTACCAAAAGATTCCGAAGAAAGATTTTTAAACAAACCAATTTATCAAAGAGCATTTGTTGTATCTGCCGGTGTTATTGCTAACGTTATTTGTGCTTATTTGATAGTACTCTTTGCAGCGTTTCACTGGGGTTATTTACCAGCAGGTAAATATGATATTTACGTAAATAATATTGTTGCTGAAAAAA
>JAFWGJ010000012.1 GCA_017512405.1 bacterium
AAAAAGAACCGGCTATGAACTTGAAAAAGTAGAAATAGATGATGTTGAAAAAGATACTTATTTTGCAACACTTGTTTTAACAAAAGAAGGCGAAGAACCATTAGAAATTGACTGTCGTCCGTCAGATGCCATTGCTGTTGCAATAAGAGTTGAAGCTCCTATTTATGTTGCAGCAAGCGTTTTGGCAGAAGGTGCAGTATCTACCGATCCTTCAAAAGACGAAGAAGAAGCACAAGAATTTAAGAGTTTTGTACAAAATTTAAAACCTTCCGATTTTGAAAAATTATTAAAAGGACACGAAGAATCAGACCAGTAAAATTAAGTTACTAAAATACCGGAACTGTAAGGCACTAAAAATTTATTTGTTGGATATTTTAATTTTTAATTCTTCTGTAAAAATATAACCTTGTTCAGCAATATCAATTATTTTTTGTACTTTTAGAAAATTTTCCTTATTTAGATTTTCCATAAAATCAATAATGGACATTATTTCTTCAAAAGCACTGTCTATCTGTGTAATTAAATTTTCTTGTTCTTTTGTTAGCACATTTTAACCTTTTTAATGTCTAATAGGCAGTAAAAATATATTAACACGTTTTGTAGAATTAGTAAATGGATACTGAAAATTTTTACAAAAATCTTGGTAAAAAAATTAAAAATTTAAGAAAAAAGGCAGGTTTAACTCAAGAACAACTTGCCGAAAAAACAGGTTTAAGTCTTGATTTTATTGGTAAAATTGAAGTAAATTTAAAACACCCCAGTATATCTACATTATTAATTTTGTCAAATACATTTAATATTCATATATCAGATTTATTAAAAGATGTTTAATTCAAGTTACTAAGATATCGGGGCTGTAAGGCGCTATGGTTGAATTATTTTCCTTAATGCTAACCTTTACTTCTTAGGTTCTATCCAGATAAAAGTAACCTGTTTATTTTCTTTAAACGGATTTGTTGAGTAATCTTTTTTATTACTTGATTTTTTAAATTTGAGTAATTTTTTTGTAAATTCTAAAAAGTCCATAATAAAATTATTACTCTTTTTTTTATTGTTTTACCCCTAAAAAGTACTAATTATAGGGTATTTATGATAATATTAAAATATGAAAGAACTTGAAATCATAAATACAATTCAAAATATAATTAATTCTGAATATATAGGTGATGATTGTGCTTATTTAAAAGATTTGGGAATTGTTGTAACTCAAGACAGCCTTGTAGAAGATGTTCATTTTTCAAGAAAATTTTCAACCCCATATCAAATCGGATACAAATCTATTGCAGTTAATTTAAGTGATATTTATGCATCAGGAGCAGAAGCTAAATATATAACAATATCGCTATCTTTACCCAAAAACATTGAAAATAATTTTGTAGAAGAGTTTTATAATGGTGCAAAAAGTGTTTTAAACGGTGTGAAAATAGTTGGTGGTGATATAACCGGCGCTGATAAAATTTATATTTCCGTAACTGCTATCGGTTCAACTAAAAACAGAAAAATATCATCAAGAAAAAATGCACATATTGGGTATAAAATCATTACAAACGGTTATCACGGGTCAAGTGCAGCAGGATTATATTTGTTGCAAAACAAAACAGAAGGATATGAACAACTCATAAAAGAACATTTAACTCCGTTTATTTCTTCTGAATTGTCTGATATAATTGCAAAAACAACAAAAAATGATTACGCAATGATGGATTCTTCTGACGGTTTAATGGATTGTTTGTATAAAATTGCAGATAACAGTAAAGTTAAAGCAAAAATTTATTTTGATAAAATTCCTTACAACAAATCTATTGAACAGTTTGATTATAAAAATTTAATTTTATACGGTGGAGAAGATTACAAACTTGTTTGTGCAATTTCAGCTGATGATTTGGAAAATATAAATTCTGATCTATACTACGAAATAGGCGAAATTATTGAAAAAACCGATAATAATATTGTTGAAATACAATATAAGAATGAATTAAAAAGTTATAGCAAAAAAGACATAGAAGTTAATCTTTTTAGGCATTTTTGATTGACAACATACTTTAAAACTGTTATTATTCATAAAAAGAGGGTTTATATATGAAAAAAAGTTTTATGAGCAAAATTCAACGTTATTTAGCATTTACTCTTGCAGAAGTTGTAATGGTAATGGGTATAATAGGTGTAATCGGTATTTTAGGTGTTTCAAACGCTAAAAAAGATACTGATACCTCAGAAAAAGTGGCTCAGTTAAGAAAAACTTATGAAATATTAGATGCTGCATTTACTCAAGCAGTAATGGAAAACGGTAAAATAAATAAATGGGGAGCAAATGCAAGTTATCCGACAACAGCTGAAATATGGCAAGTAATAAATCCTTATCTTGAATTTTCAAAAAAATGTGAAACAAAATCCGGATGTTGGAAAAATGCGGCACCTATCGGTATTGATAAACAGGCATCAAACATTAATATTGATACTTCTGCTAATTTTGAAAAAGCAATTTTGTCCAATGGTGTTTCTATAGCAATTTTAGATAAAATGGCAAATTTATTTGACAGTCAAAATGTATTTCCATTTATATTGGTTGATGTAAATGGTAAAAAAGGTTTAAATATGTTTGGCAACGATATTTTTGCATTTGAGGTTCATATAGATGGAACAATAGTTCCTTCTAATAGTGTTGGGCATCCAACATGGGATATCAATAGTACAGTAGTAGATGTATATCGTACACAATGGGTAATACAATTTGGTAACATGGACTATTTAAAACCATGTGCTGATGAACTTTCATGGACAGGTAGCCACACTTGCAGATAGTTTAAAGGAATAAATGATGACTTTAAATTTTAAAAAAGCGTATTCTAACGTATTTAGTCTTAAATACTTATGGATATATATTTTTTTTGCAGCCGCTGTTGCGACTTTAAGTTCAATTTTTCAGTCGGCAAAAGGAATACCTTATTACAAAACTATATCTAATTTAATTTCTGTTTTTACTTATATACCTATCGGTTATTTGTTGATTATGGTAAACAATTTGCTTCATGATAGGGAATTAAATGACAATAATGAAACTTTTTTACAAAATTTTTGGAATAGTGTTAAAAAAGGACTTAAATGTTTTGTTGGTATTTTTTTAAACATAATTATAGTATTTTTATTTAGTTTAATTATTGCATTAGCTTTTGTATGGATTTTTATGGCAATTACGCACATTGAAGTTAATGCAAATAACATAACAAGTTTTCCTTTTTTAAAAATAGTTCTTGGTTTAATCGCAACTGCATTTATAATTTGTATGTTATTTATATTAAAATTATTACCTGTTGCTTATGCTGATAATTTCTCGCTTAAAGCTATGTTTTGCTGGAAAAAAGTATTTAAAGAATTTTTTCAGAAAGAAATTTTTAAAAAAACTCTTGCAATTTTAGGAATATATATTGCAGTTGAATTAATTATATTTTTAATAATGTTTTTAATGTTATTTTCATTTAATATAGCTTTAATATTTATAATTAAAAATTTATTGTTAAATCACTATGTAATCGCAGCTCTTTTGATTAATTTATCAAATGTTATTGTTCCGTTTTTAGGTGCAATAGCGCATTTTATACTCATTAGCATTATTTACAACATGCTTGCGGATGTTTATAAAAAATAAGCAAAAAAAAAGTTCCTTTTGGGAACTTGTGTAAATTTTCTTCTTTAGGAAGGAATGTGTAGGGTAGGTTAGTGTGTAGTGTGTGTGTTAAATGTCTCTCTTTATCTCTCGTTCTTTTTTCTACTAAACTAAAAAACTCTCTTATATCTCTTTTGTGTTTACTTAATGTTTGTCAAATGACTTACGTATATATAAAGTATTTTTTAAAGGTCCGATTTCAAACTTTGAAATTTTTGTTACAATTTGCAATATTAACCCTGAAAGCAAAGTATAGCTTGATAATTATATAAGACCTGCAATTAATAATCCTGTTAAAAATACAGGAATAATATATTTAAGAGCAAATGTAAAGCATGCTGCTATTATTTTATTTTTAATTATCATTTCGCCTTTTATTTTCAAGAACCAACCGCCTAAAATACATAAAACTATTGTATTAAATGTAAGTAATATATTTGATGCCAAAAAATCAAACAATTCAAAAATAGTTTTATTAAATATTTTAAAATCGCTCAAAATGCCAAAAGACAATGTTGATGGTACTACAAAAATTGCAATAATAAAGAATAATAATATACTTGCTTTAATTCTGGAAAGTTTTAATCTTTCTATCAAAGTTGCACAAGCGACTTCTAACATTCCTATACCTGATGTTATTGCAGCACAGAAAAGTAAAATAAAAAATCCCATTGCAACAAAATTACCAAAAGGCATTTTAGCAAATATTTTTGGTAAGGTTATAAAAACCAGTCCTGCTCCTGAACTTGGTTCTAATCCGAAAGAAAATAC
>JAFWGJ010000058.1 GCA_017512405.1 bacterium
GTAAAAAAATCTGGGAGGAGAACGCACAATTTTGGGATAATGCAATGGGTGACGAATCTAATGAATTTCACAGAGAGGTAGTGCGTCCCAAAGTAACGGAACTTCTATCTCCTAATCCTGCGGATTACATTTTGGATATTTTGTAATCCATTTAAAATGTAATGCAATTCCTTTATTAGAGAGTGTTTTGGACTATAAAACAAAGTTGTTATAAGAGTAGTCAATCTGATCCTGCTCGATACCTATATAACGCAAAGTTATCTGCTGACTTGAATGATTAAAGATTTTTTGCAGTAATGCTACATCTTTAAACTGTTGATAGTGATGGTATCCGAATGTTTTTCTCATGGAATGTGTTCCGATTTTTTCTTCAAGTCCAACATTCTTGCAGGCTTCCCTTATCATATAGTATGCAGTGATTCTATTGTATCTTCTACCCCATAATGATTTAAACAACGGCTCTTTGTCCCTTTTACCTTTGACAAAATCGGCAATTAATGTTTTTAATTTTTCATTAAGAGGGAAACGTTTTGTTTTGCCCGTTTTCTTTTCTACAATTTGAACATAGTTTTTGTTTCTGACATCACCGACATTCAAAGCAACAATGTCAGAAATACGAAGACCGCTGTTTGTCCCGAATACAAAAATCAAATGGTCTCTTGCACTTTGTTTTAGAAGATATCTTTCGACTTTTTCGACATCTTTTTTGTTTCTGATAGGCTCTACTGTAGTCATTTTTTACTCCTTTCTATTTGCTACACCTTATAATTTTCGGGCAATAACGCCATCTAAAATAGTTAAGGTAAGAAATAAATTGGTTTCACTCTTTTAAATAATTTTCAATATTGTGTAAAATCTCATCATAGTCATCATTTGTGAGGGATAAATAAGGTCTTGCAGGGATTTCAACGGATTTGTTTCTACCGGCTTGACCTCCGAGTTGATGAATTGCCGCATACTCCAAATTCGATCCGATAACCGCAGAATCATTGTCATAATATGTATTTATTGATGCGGCAAGTTTACCTTCAACTTGTAAAATCTGTCCCGGCCACTTTCTTTTTTTAGTTCTCTGTTTTTTTGTCGATTCTGCCAAATCAACCCATTTGTCAGGTCTTCCCTCTTCTTTAAAATTCTCTTCAGTTGAATAAGAGAAAATACCTGCGATGTTTTTCATCAACGGTCGCAGGTTTTCTGTCCTCTTTGCAAGATTAAGGAGTTTTTCATGAACTTCTTTATTATCAAATTCAATCTCAATCGGCTTGTCGCTCATAAAGTTCCTTTATAGGATAATTTGCAATCAACAACTCTTTGAACATTTTGTTTCGGTTTTCAACTCCTTCTCTGTTGTTGATTCCGTTTAATCTTTCAACAGCAATCATATCAAAGCCTTTGTATAATTCTCTGATTTTAGGTGAATCGTCATAGGATAATAGAAAACGCCCTTTGACCGCTCCTAAAACCTCTCTTAAACGTTCGTGATCAAAGTCCTTTGTTGAGGTTACTTCATAACCGCAACCTCTTGAATACGGAGGATCACAATAGAAAAACGCATCTTTGTGGTCGTATTGATTTATTAGTTTTTCAAAATCACGACCTTCAATCATTACGGTATCCAAACGTTCATGGATAGCCTCGATTTTTTTAGGAACATTGTGCAGGGATTTACAAGCACCGCCGGAGGTTTTCTTTACAGTTCCAAAAGTATCACCACGACCGCCAAATGAACGTGTGATTAAGAAGTAAAATTGAACTGCTTTTTGAATATCAGTTATAAATGTGCCATTGAGAAATTGGAGGAACATTTCACGAGAGCCAAGCAAATTGCTCCATTCTTCAATAAAAGCATTAGGGTGATATTTGACAATTCGGAACAGATTTACAAGTCTGCCATCGAGGTCATTGTAGACTTCCAAATCTGCCCACTTGTCTTTATAAAACAACACCCAACCGCCGCCACCGAACGGTTCAATGTAGGATTTAATATCTTCAGGGATGAGTTTAGCGATAGTTTTTCTCAATAATCTTTTACCGCCAACCCAATTTATTAAACATTTTCTATCAATAGTCATAATTCAAACTCCTTTTTATTATTGTTCAAATGCCGTTTTAATTACCTTCAATAAGACCGCTTGCAGGGTTATGACTCCACCCGACATCAGGTGCAACACGTTTTCCTGTGAGGGGATCTGTATAAACTGTGACGGGTTTATATTCCCCGGACTTTTTAGAAACGAGAGCCAATTCCTCCGATAGTGTGTCAGTAGATGTGCTGACCGTTCGGTTTTTCTTTTGCAGGTTGTAATCAGAAAGAGCGTTTACTCTGCACCGACATCGCCAACCGTTTGGAGGGTAAAAGCTCTGCCAAAACGGATCATCATATCTATAAACAAGTCCGTTAAGCATTGCGTGTTCAGGTCGTGTCGAGGCATCCATAACCGCCACATATTCCCAATACGGTCTGTTATCCACGTTTTCATATTGAGTTTTATATCTTCCCGTCTGATATGCCGTCTGCATATTAACTGAATAAATCGTTTTCAGGCGGTACATTGAGCCAAGTTGAACTTTTTCTGCGACACCTTCAGAATCAACAATAATCTGTTCACCCCACCAACCTTTCTTTTGAAGTGTTGGTTTAAGTTCCTTTGAAAATTCTCTGAATGTTTTTCCCTCTGTAAGAGCTTTTTCAAGAGCAGAACGGATGTCTTTTAAGATGTCCTCTCTCATTGCTTTTGCTACTGTGAAAGATTTTTTATGTGCATCTTGCCAAAGTTCGTACCAGTCCCATGAAAACTTATTGTTTTTGTTTTTAAAGTATTTAATAGCCATCGCAGGAGCGAGTTTAAATAATGATTTTAATTGAATCATCAGTATTTTACCCCCAAGAAGTCTAAAACTCTGCCACAGCCTAATTGGTTGATGCAATAATCGTGCAACTTTGGATGTGTTTCTCTCATTTTTTCAAATTTATTCGGGGATTTTTCACGATGCACACCGAACATACAGAACATACATCCTGTGCGATCAACCTTTGTCGTGTAATATTTTCCTTTACTGTCTTGCAGTATATCTCCATAAACGGAACAGTACGGAACATCAAATTCTTTTATATACTGATAAATGTCCTGTTCTGTCCAAAAACCAAGAGGAGTGGAAGCAGGACGATTGGAATTAAAAGAATTGCATCCTTTTTTGAGATACTCCGTTTTTCTTAAGTTACTTTCTGCCGCCATTGTTGCTATAAATGGTTTAAGTCCTGATTCTTTCTCAAACTTCTTTGCAGGAGTCTTTTTCATAACCTGACAACATTTCGCTGATATAGGAATGTCGCTATCTCGGAGGAATTGCCATTTCGCCATACAATAGTGTGTGCCATATCTTTTTACATAATCGCTATTCGGATCAAACTTCTTTTTTGTATATCCGTCAGGATTCCTACGGCTTTCTTCGATAACTTTTGCGACCTCTTTACTAATAACAGGATAGCCGTATTGTTCCAACACTTGTTTGAATGTAATTTTAGGTCTTATTGTAATTGTATTTTCGGTTTGTTTTACAAACTGACGGACTTCAGGATATTCGAGTCCTGTGTCCACAAAAACCGCAGGAACTTCAGGATAAAGAGAACGGACAAGATGCAACAGAACGGTTGAATCTTTTCCGCCGGAAAAAGATACATAAACTTTGCCGTCAAAATGCTCATAAAATTGCTTAATTCTATTCTTTGACAGTTCAATTTTTAAATGTAGCGGCAAACTCTGCCGTTGTTTTAGAAAGTTGCGTTTCATAGCATACTCTTCAGGGGAAATGGATGCCATATTAATCCTCATCAAGTCCATCTGCTCTACCCTGTAACTCACACAGGAATAAAGCCTTTTGTATCGTTTGTTCAAACTGTTTGCTTCGCAGATTTTTATCTGTCAGCAATTCAAATGCTTCCTCGTAATTTTCGCAAGATTCAAAGAGTTTTATTAAAGGTGAGAGCATACTTTGAGCTTGTTTATTCAAATCACCTTCAGTTATGAATTTAAATAAATTCTCGATTTGAGCCTGTCCGGGAACAAGTTTTTCTTCCTCTTCCTTAAATTCTTTAAAGTTAGGACTTGCAGGGATAATGTCTTCCCTAATATCAAAATCCTCCTCTTCAAGACCATAATTTTTTATGAAATACTCTTTTGTAAATTTAACTCCTGTGTCAGAAAGGATTTTATCTCTTTGAGCCAAATTTAAATCCACATTTTCAGGCTCATATAATTCAAAAACAGGGACTTCAGCATTAGCAAAATTAATTTCATATATCCATTGAATCAATTGATTAATAACACCTTCAACAAGTTTTTTATCTGAATCAATAATGTCCTGACGGACTTGCATATGCGTATTTGATGCGGCATAACTTCCCGTTGATCCGATTTCCGTTGTTAATGTCTGACCGAGAATTGCTTTAGATATCTCGGTATTCATTTTATCAATCAGCTTTTCATAAATCTCGGCAGATGATGATTTGCTTGCTTCCTGAATTTCAATAGATGAATCGTCAGGAATAACCGCAATCGCATCTTGCACCATATCTTCAAGCATATCAGCAAGAGAGTTTGTTTCCTCTTTTGTTGAGCCTCTTGGGTGTTTACCTATAAGGTGAGGCATTCCATATTTTTCTGTGAATACCACCCAAAATTTTAATCCGCCTTTTTTAAAGGTTACATTCCAAAATACACGAGAAAGGGTGCGTTCACCGTATGGGTTATTATATGAGGGATTATTCTGTGCAAGCAGGAATTTTTTTGCAGGAACAACCTCGCCGTAATAATTCTCTTTGGTTCTGAATTTGAGATTATTGTCATCATCAAAACAAAACCATTCGGGCGGTTTTGCAATAACTTTATCAGGCATTATATGACCTGATTTATCTTTCTTGTGTTGTTATGTATCATAAAGTTTGAATAAAAATTAACTTTACCAAAAAAACCATACCTTACCAAAAAAAGCGTTCTATACCAAAAAAACCGCTTTAAAAAATTTCTTACTATTATTGGAAAGTAAGCGACCGGTGTGAGTAAATAATGAGTAAGTATGAGTAAATCGGTTTTTTTGGTAAAGTTGCACTTCCGACCGCCAAAACCCCTATAAATAGCGGACTTTATAAAAATAAACCATCAAATTTTATGAACCGCACCAACTCGACAAATACAACGCAAATGGCATGATACATTATAAAGACTGTACTGTACATAGACATGCAGGTTGATATATATGAACAGTTAGTATGACTCTTTTATATGGCGGATAGCGGAATCCGAACCCGAAAATCTGATTATTAACTCCCTGACTGGTTTTATCTGTTCGCGGTTTTGATTTTCTGCGAACCCAAAATTATAAAACAGACAGTTTGCAATTTTTGGGACAGTTATACTTCATAGTTTCAAATATTAACAACTGTAAACTATTCAGTAATTACCTATTGAAAAATGCTTGTTTATAGTTTATACTTATAAAAAATGCTAACTATAAACTATGAGGTTGCAAATGAATGATTCTATAAATGCCCTACTATCAAAAATATCAGGTAAGAAAAAGAAATTTAACAAGCTTTTTAGCGACAATAAAAGCAAAGAGCAATTGTATAAATGGCTTAAATCAGAACTTGCGTACACTTCAAATAATATTGAAGGTAATACTTTAACAAGAAAGGAAACCAGACTTGTTATTGAAGAATATATAACATCATCCTCTAAGCCCTTTGTGCATTATCAGGAAGCAGTAAACCACGCTAAAGCCTTTGATTATATAATTGATATTTTGAAATCAAAAGCGATAATAACTGAAACCGTCGTACTTGATATTCATAAAAAATTATTATCAGGAATTGATGATTACAATGCAGGTTTTTATAGAAATTGCCCGGTTAGAATTTCGGGAAGTCGAGTAATTCTGCCTAATCCTATGAAAGTTCCGGATTTAATGAAAGCATTTTTTGAAAAATTAGATAGGATTAAGGGCGTTGAAGATATAATCAAAACCCATCTTGATTTTGTAAGTATCCACCCATTCTCTGACGGTAACGGCAGATGTGCAAGGTTATTGATGAATTTTTTGCTTATGTGCAATGGCTTTTGTCCGATAATTATTCGACCAAGAGATAAAAAGCGTTATATAAATTCAATCGAAAAAGCACAATTAACAGGCAATATTGATGATTATATAAAATTTATGGTTACAAGATTATCTCAATCTTTTGATACTATATTTGATATTTATGAGCCTAAAAAAGAAGCTGAAACCGCAAAACTTATGACTATTGCAAAGTTTGCTAAAGCAGTAGAGTTACCTGTATCAACTATAAGATATTGGGTAAAAGTCGGAAAATTAAAACCAGCAATGTACACAGAATCCGGTTATATGATGTTTTCTTGTGAGCAAATCAGCAAAGTGCAACGCTTGAATCAAAAATAGGTGCGATAATGGCTTATCATAAAATTGATTGGGAAATGATTTTACATAGACATAAAAGAGTAAAAGATTGTGCGGAAGAATGGGGTATTTCCAAAAGACGAGTGCAAATATACTGTGAGGAAGATAGAATTGAAGGTGCTTTTAAATACGGACAATATTGGCTAATTCCTAAAGATTCACAAAAACCGCCTGAAAAGCAACGAAATAGTTAGTCGAACTGATTTTATGTTAATATTATCTTATGAAAACATTTTATGACTGGTGTATTGAAAACAATAGGGAAGATTTGCTAAAAGAATGGCATCCAACGAAGAATGGCAAAAATACACCACATAATGTTGGATATGGGTGTAATGCAAAACATTGGTGGATCTGCAGTAAAGGACATGAATGGGATGCAAGACCATCTGAAAGAGCTCGTTCAGGTTGTCCGTATTGTGCAAATAAAAGAGTTTTGATAGGCTATAATGATTTAGCAACAACACACCCTGAAATGGCAAAAGAATGGCATCCAACTAAAAATGGAAATTTAAAGCCAACAGATGTTGTTGCCGGCAGTGATAGAAAAGTTTGGTGGCAATGTAAAAAAGGGCACGAATGGGATGCTATTATTGATTCAAGAAATAGAGGATAAGGTTGCCCGTATTGTGCCGGGAAGTATGTTATAGAAGGAGAAAATGACTTAGCTACACTATATCCTGAGATAGCAAAACAATGGCATTCTTTCAAAAATGGTGATTTAAAACCTACGCAAGTTCATTCTAAATCTATAAAAAGAGTATGGTGGCAATGCGAAAAAGGACACAAATGGGAAGCAACTATTGCTAGCCGAACTCATAGTGATGCAAAATGTCCATATTGTGCAAATAAAAAAGTTTTAATAGGCTACAATGACCTTGCAACAACACACCCTGATATAGCAAAAGAATGGCATCCAACTAAAAATGGCAGTTTAAAGCCAATAGACGTTGTTGCCGGCAGTGATAGAAAAGTTTGGTGGCAATGTAAAAAAGGACACGAGTGGGAAGCTGTCATAAAATCACGAACTAATTTAAATACCGGCTGTCCATATTGTAGTAATTATAAAATTTTGAAAGGATATAACGACATTGCGACAACACATCCCGAAATAGCCAAACAATGGCATCCAACCAAAAATGGTGATTTGAAACCTAATGAAATAGGTATAGGAACAGACAAAAAAATTTGGTGGATATGCGAACATGGACACGAGTGGAAATGCCGAGTTGTTGACAGAAAAAAGGTAGGATGTCCTGTCTGTTCTAATAGACAATTACTAAAGGGCTATAATGATTTAGCTACAACACATCCTGAAATAGCAAAACAATGGCATCCAACGAAGAATGGTGATTTGAAGCCTACAGATTTAACTGCAGGAGCAAATCAAAAAGTTTGGTGGCAATGCGAAAAAGGACACGAATGGCAGGCTCTTGTTTCAAGCAGAACTTGTCAAAATCAAGGTTGTCCTATATGTTCAAATAAACAAATACATATAGGTTACAATGACTTAGCTACAACGCACCCTGATTTAATAAAGGAATGGCATCCAACTAAAAATGGAAGTTTAAAACCCACAGATGTAGTTGCTGGTTCAATAAATCATGTTTGGTGGCAATGTAAAAAAGGACACGAATGGAAAGCTCCTATATACAATAGAGCCGAATTAAATAGTGGTTGCCCTAAATGTAACGAATCAAGACGAGTTTCATTCCCTGAAAAAGCAATATATTACTATATGAAACAGATGTTTCCAAATGCACACGAAAACTACAAACTACCATATTCACATAATTTGGAACTGGATATCTTTATAGAAGATATAAACTTAGGAATTGAATATGATGGGAGTTTCTATCATAAAAAACACGAAAAAGATATTAAAAAATATAGCTTATGTAAAGAATATGGACTGTCTTTGATTAGAGTTAGAGAAAAAGACTGCCCTGTAATAAATGATATTGCAACAGCCTGTTATTATTTAAAGGAAAACAATAATAAAGACTTAGATAATGCGATATTGTTTATAATAAATTATATTAAAACGCACTATGCTATATCTCCAAAGATATCAATAAATATTGAAAGAGATACTACTAAGATATATGATTTAATGGAGTTTTTAGAAGAAGAAAACTCACTAGCACAGAAATATCCAGCAATAGCTAAAGAATGGCACCCAACTAAAAATGGAAAATTAAAGCCTGAATATGTGAGTGCAGGAAGTAGCAAAAAGGTTTGGTGGCAATGTGAACATGGGCACGAATGGGAAGCAACTGTACATAGCAGAACCAGTATGAAAACAAATTGTCCAATATGTAGTAATAAAAAAATATTAGTTGGCTATAATGATTTTGCAACAACACATCCTGAAATAGCAAAACAATGGCATCCAACTAAGAATGGTGATTTAAGACCTATCGATTTTACCGCAGGTAGTCAAATTAAAGTATGGTGGCAATGCGAAAAAGGACACGAGTGGGAAGCAAGAATATATGATAGAAAAGACAAAAACTGTCCATATTGTTCTAATAGAAAATTGTTAGCAGGACTTAATGACTTAGAAACAACACATCCCGAAATTGCAAAAGAATGGCATCCGACTAAAAATGGCGACTTAAAACCTACTGATGTATTTGCTGGAAGTGATAAAAAAGTATGGTGGAAATGCAAAAAATGTGGACACGAATGGCAAGCACCTTGCTATTACCGAAAAGAGGGTAGTGGCTGTCCGGCATGTAGAAAGAAGAAGAAAAGATAATATGCAAATAGATAAAGAAAAACAATTTAAAAAATGCAGAAAATGCGGTTATTTATCTGCTTTAATAACAAAACCAAATGGTGCAGAAAAATTTGTTGAGTTTGATCGAAAAAAAATGCAAGATTACAATTACTATTGTAAACGCAATAATAATTACAGTATTTGTGATGATTTTTGGCATCATTTATTTTTCCCAAAAGACTTAAGTACAAGCGAAGCAATAAATATACAAAATAAAAATAGGGAATTGCGTAAAAAAGTCAGCGGTTTTATTATAAACTTTATTAAATGGTTGATAAAAACGATAATAGCTTTCGGTATGTTATATTTTGCGTATCTCAATTATATAAAATGAAAATTAAAAGGAGTGGCAATATAAAGTATGACTGAAAATCAAAAATATTTATGGAAATATTTATCATTAGATAAATTTAATTTGTTATTGAAAGATAAAGCCTTATATTTGCCTTCGTTAAAAAGATTGCAACTTTTTATGGATCCGATAGAGGGTGCAACATCAAAAAGATTAGTTAATTCGGCAGTAAGGCAAATTGAAAAATATAAAAATATGACTGTTAGCACTTCTAACTATCCCACGAAGATTGATAGGTCTTTATTAAAACTTCAAGATGAATGTATAAATCTTTGTAAAAAATTTGGCGAAGCAAGAATAATTTATGCTTATATATATTCAATGGCTTATTCAGAGAATGAGAATTTTGCTTTGTGGAATATATACCCTACAGATTTAAAAGGAAATGTGCAAATAAATCAAGGTTTATCTTTAAGAATAAATGAAGAATATTTTAAGGAGCTTTTTGTAAATAAAAATATTCAAATAAACAACAAATATAATTTAGATATTAGTATGCCTATACTTGAAAATGTTTTATACAAGTCGAGACAGGAAATTTCTGAGATAATAAATACTTATAATAAAACAAAACCAGACGAATTTATGAAAATATTATATAATGTTTTGTTAATCAAAAATGATTTTTACGATTTTGCAAAAGAAAAAAGATATATCGTTAATTTGGAATATGACACAAATGCAGTTAAAAACTGTGAGTATAGTTCAGATAAATCTTTCATCCAAGTACAATATGAAACTTCAAAATTTTTTAACCCAGATTACTGTAGAATTGTAATATCACCATTTGCAAATGATACATTATTGGACTATACAAAATATCTATTAGAAAAACATAATGTTAAATTTATTGATGATATAGTTTATAAATCTGAAATTGCTGTACCTGATTAATATTTACTCTTTAACAAATTCCTAATGGTAGCCGTAATACGTTTTTTGTTTGCCCAGACAACATTTTTTCAAATATTAGAAATGTCTCCAAAATCTATTTCTTAATTGTATTAAATATTTTCCCAAGATATTTGAAGCATTAAATATAGCATACACTTTTTCAACTGGGTGTTTATATGGATTATTTAGTGTATTTTGGGCATTGGATATATCATGAGTATCTTTTAAGATAGAACGTAATTGTTCATTTTGTTGTTGTTTCCTTTGCTGTGCTAACTCAATTTGTCTTATTTGTTCGTCATATTCTGGCATAGTTTGCTCCTTTCTTCTGCTGTATATTTTATTACATTGCTTGTATAGTTGTATTGCAAAATTCTTACAATTTTTTTATTATAACATATTGCAAAAAACCTGTAAACCCTTGTACTACTTGACAAATAATTATTTGTCAAGCCTGATTGTGTTGTTGTGTAAAGATTTTAATGCTTTCTTTCTTCTTTCAAGCTAATGTTGTGTGCAAAGGAGATTTTATCATGGAAGAAGCAGGATACAATATTACAGAGAAAAAATTTAAACAGATTAGTAAATGGGCTGAGAATGTTTATAATATAGCCGTTTAAGGCTCTTATGAATTTCGCTATTTTGAAAAATGGGGCGCCAGATGGGATTCGAACCCATGCATATCGGAACCACAATCCGAGGTCTTAACCACTTGACGACAGGCGCCACATCAAAACTTAAATATTATTTATTTATTCAATAAATTAATTTATACGTTGAAACATGTAGCCTATGCCGCGTGCTGTCAAGATTAATTCAGGATTTGCAGGGTCTGCCTCCAATTTTGAACGTAATCTTGAAATGTGTACATCTACTACACGGGTATCAATTCTGTGATCAGGCGGATATGCCCATACATGTTGCAAAATTTCGTTTCTTGAATATGCTTGACCTGAGTTGTTTACCAACAATTCAAGCAAGCTGAATTCCATACCTGTCAATCTGATACGTTCATTCTTTCTGAACACTTGACGTCTTGCAGTATCAATTTTTATATTACCTGTTGTTATTACATTCTTTGTTACTTTACCTGTTGGAACAAATGATTCACGGCTATTTGTTCTTCTTAAAACTGCTTTTACACGAGCTTCTAATTCCTTAGGGCTAAAAGGTTTAATTACATAGTCATCAGCACCTAATTCCAAACCTGTAATTCTTTCAGATACATCACCCAAAGCTGTCAATATGATAATTGGTACATCTGATGTTCTTCTGATTTCTCTTGTTACACCATAACCGTCTACTTTTGGCATCATTACATCTAATACTACCAAATCCGGATTACTTTTATTAAATGCGTTGATTGCGTCTTCGCCATCTTCTGCAACGACTACGTCATAACCAACCATTTTTAAACGAGTTTCTAAAATTCTTCTAATACTAGCTTCATCGTCTGCTACTAATATGCGTTGACGATCTTCTGTTTCATTTTGCATTTCAGCGTCTGTCATTGTGTTTTCCTTACGTTTCCTTAGCTACTAATAAAATCTTAAATCAATATTGTTAATATAAATTTATGTTTATAAATATATCTTAATCTAAGCAAAAAATAATTGCAAGTACATTTTTAAAAAATTTTTGAAAATTTTCGGATATTCTTATTTCTTGCCTGCAATTAATTTAAAAGCTTCATAATCTTCCATCGTGTCAATACCTACAGGTTTTTCTTTTACAATTGAGGTTTTTATTTTCATACCCATCTGTAAAGCCCTTAATTGTTCAAGACTTTCAGATATTTCAAGAGGTGTTTGTTTTGATGTAGTCATTTTGATTAAAGCTTCTCTTGTATAACCATAAATTCCTATATGTCCGTAAAATGGTGCAGGATTTTCGTTTCTTTCAAACGGAATTTTTGAACGAGAGAAGTAAAGTGCAAAGCCATTATTATCAATAACGCATTTTACCAAACTTGATTTTTCAACTTCTTCTTTATCATTAATCGGACGAATTAACGTTGAAATATCCGCATTATGATTTTTCACGCCATCAATCACAGCCTCAATATGTTCTTTTTTTATCATAGGTTCATCACCTTGAAGATTAATTATATATTCAAATTCAGTATGCCTGTCTGCAACCTCTTTAATTCTATCGCTTCCGCATTTGTGCTCGGTTGAAGTCATTTCAACTTCACCGCCAAAACGCTTAACAGCATTAAATATTCTTTCATCATCAGTTGCAACTATCACTTCATCAGAAGTAGAAACTGTTTTTGCAGTTTCATAAACCCATTGAATAATAGGTTTGCCATTAACTTCCAAAAGAGGTTTACCCTCTAATCGGCTTGAACCGTATCTTGCCGGTATTATTATCGCTGTTTTTTTCATTAATTTAGCCTTTCTTTACAACAAATGATGTCCATTGATCTTGTTGTATCTCATCTATAATTTTCAAATTTTCTCTTTCTATTGCTTCCAGAACTATTGGTGCTTTTTCTTGTAAAATTCCGCTCAACGACATTATTGCATCATCTTTCATTATATTTTTTAAATCGCCCATAATATCGAAAAGTACGTTATGCAAAATGTTTGCACAAACAAAATCATATTTTTTTGTAATTTTATCTGCGGTTCCAAGTTCAAATGTACAGTCTTCGCCATTTAATTGAGCATTTTCTATTGCAACATCAATAACTGTTTCATCGTTATCACAGCCATAAACATCATTCGCACCTAGTTTTTTGGCAAGTATTGACAGAATTCCCGTTCCCATACCGATATCTGCCATTGATTGCCCTTTTACAAAATATTTTTCCAAAGCCTTCATACAAAGTTGTGTTGTTTGATGAGTTCCGGTTCCAAAAGCACAACCAGGGTCTAGTTTAATGATTATTTCATCAGATTTTGGTATATAATCAATCCAAGTGGGAACAACTGCAATATGCTCTGTTACATGGGTTACATCCCATTTTTCTTTCCATTTTTCTGACCAATCTTTATTTTCTTTTTCTTCAAGAACATAATCCCAAGAGCCCAGTTCTTCTTCTTTCATTCCTCTTGATTTTAAAAGTTCTTTTTGCTCTTTTAGAATAGCCCCAACATTCGGTTTTTCGCCTCTAATGAAGGCTTTTATTGTACCCTCGGTGGATGCAATCATTTCAAGATCTTTGTAGGTTTCTTCAACTGTAATAACCCCCTCACAGTCAAAAACATCAAACAAAATATCAGAAATTATATCCTCTATTTCAGGATTAATCTTTATTTGCAATTCATAATAATTACTCATGCAAAAAACAACCCATTTTTCTATATTTTTGGTATCTTTGTTTACGTAATTTTTCAGGTGTCATTTTTGTATATTTTCTCAGAGAAGAAATTAATTCTTTTTTTAGTATTTTAGCCATTTCTTCTTTATTTGTATGAGCACCTCCTAAAGGTTCTTTTACACAACTGTCAATAATTCCGAGTTCTAACAAATCATTAGCCGTAATTTTTAAAGCATCAGCAGCCGCAGAAGCTTTTGTTGCATCCCTAAACAAAATTGAAGCACAACCCTCAGGTGAAATTACAGTATAATAAGCAAATTCAAGCATTTTAACGTCATTTGCGACAGCAAGTCCCAATGCACCGCCTGAACACCCCTCACCTGTAATAACTGCAATAACAGGAACATCTAATTTTGCCATATCCCTTAAATTTTGAGCAATGGCAAGTCCTTGACCTGTTTGTTCCGCCGTAATACCCGGATATGCCCCCGGAGTATCAATTAATGTTATAATTGGCAAATTAAATTTATTGGCATGATTAAATAATCTCATTGCCTTTCTGTAACCTTGCGGTTGAGGCATACCAAAATTACATTCTAGATTTTCTTTTGTTGATGAACCTTTTTGAGTGCCAACAAACATTACATTAAAATTGCCTATTTTACCAATACCACCGACAATTGCCCTGTCATCCGAACCTTCTCTGTCACCATGCAATTCTATAAAATCACTGCACATTAGATTCATATAATCCGTAAAATTAGGACGATTTACATGCCTTGCTATTTGCAATTTTTCTGACGGTTTTAAATTTTCATATATTTCGTGCTGATATTCCTCAGCTTGTTTTTCAAATTTTTCTATTTCTGAGCTTAAATCCATTCCCGACTCCGAACTTATTTGTTTTAATTCCTCTATTTTTTCTTTTATTTCAGCAATAGGTTTTTCAAACTCCAATATTTGTGCTCGCCCCATTACTTGTTATCCTCTTCATCAGAATCTGTAATATTATGCAATTCCAAAATTCTTGATATATTATCTCTCAAATCTTTTCGTTGTGAAATAATATCTATTTGACCGTATTTAAGTAAATATTCGGCAGTTTGGAACCCTGACGGGAGCTTCTGATGAATAGTTTGTTCGATAACTCTACGTCCTGCAAAACCTATTCTTGCTCCTTGTTCGGCAATAATAATATCACCCAGTGTACCAAAACTTGCGGTTACACCACCAAAGGTTGGTTCCGTTAATAAACTTATATATAAGATTTTTTCTTCATCCATTTTTGCGCAGGCGCAAGAAGTTTTTGCCATTTGCATAAGACTCAAAGCACTTTCCTGCATTCTTGCTCCGCCCGATGAAGTTATAGCAAGCATTGGAATATGTTTACTTATTGCTTCTTCCATTATTTTAGTAACTTTTTCACCTACGACACTTCCCATTGAACCGCCCATAAAATCAAAATCCATAATAGCAACAGCAATTTCGTGTCCGCAGATTTTACCCACCCCTGTTACAACAGCTTCTGTTAAAGCTGTCTTTTCTTGCGCATTTTTTAAACGATCCTTATATGGCTCAGTATCAGTAAAATCCAATGGATCCGTAGGCTTTATATTACCATACATTTCAACAAAAGTTTTATTATCAAAAAGCTGATTAATACGTTCTCTTGCGCCTATTCTAAAATGGTAATCACATTGCGGACATACCATCATATTTTCTTCTAAGTCTTTATTTGTTATTTGCGCCCCGCAATGAACACATTTTGTCCATAAACCCGGAAACGTTATATTTTCAACTTTAACTTCAGTGGTTCGTCTTTCAATTTGAGCTTCTTTTCGCTTATCAAACCATTCCTGAATACTCATATTTGTTCCTTTATTTTCAGAAATATCTGTACCAATCTACTAATATTATACAACAAACTGAAAATAGTCAAATTTTATTATTTCTTATCTTGTTTTTTACCTAAATAACGCATCACATTATCTGAAAGTTGGATATTTTGAAGAGATAAATTATATTTTTTTAAATCGGCAATATTTGTCTGCTCAGTCAATAAATCTTTTTTTTCACCGTTCACCAATGAACCTTTAATTTTTTCAAATTCACTCGGATTTTCTTTTAAAAGATATTTCGTAATAATTTCATCAGGATATTCTGAACTTATTTGAAATTTAGAAACTAAATCACTAACTGTTGTACCTTGATTTAATTTATAAAGCCATTTCATAGTAAGCTTATCACGTGGTGAAAGAGATACAACACCATATTTATGAGGAGTATACATAATATCTGTATCGTAAGGACTATGACCTAACCCTAGAGCATGCCCAAATTCATGCAAAATAGTATGATATACTTCACCTTCTGCCATGTAATTTTGACAAATAACGCCGTCAGAAAGTCCTATTGAAACCTCTGCGCCATATAATCTGTTTGACTTATCGTAATTAAACTGGCAGTGTCCAAGAGCTTTTCTGTCAATTCTTCGCCATTCTACATTTATATTTGAAGCCAAAAGATTATCTACAAGTTTAAATTGAATTCCGGGACAAGCCTTTTCCCACTCTTCACAAGCCTTTATTACCATTGACTGATAAATATGATTTTGCCCCTGTTTCGCATAAAACTTCATTGGTGAAATATAAACACTCAAAGGCATAAACGTCCAACGCATAAGACGCCCGTTTTTAAAACTTTCCTGTAAATAGGTTTTCAATTCCATAATTTTATTGTATAATATTTTGTACGGGTTGACAATAAGGAGATATTAACTATGAATATGATGCAGATGATGCAAAAAGCACAATCTATTCAAAAAAAATTACAAGAAACACAAGCAGAATTAGCACAAGCAGAATATGAATCATCAACAGGCGGGGTAGTTGCAGTTTGCGATGGTCAAGGCAAATTCAAATCAATAAAAATTTCAAAGGAAGCAATAAATCCGGAAAATCCTGAAAGTGTTGATGATGACACTATTGAAATGTTGGAAGATGTTATATCAACTGCCATTAAGCAGGCAAGCGAAAAAGCTGTCAGTGAAATGGAAACAAAAATGAAAGCTATTACAGGCGGTATAAGTATTCCCGGATTATTCTAATGATTTATCCTAAATCAATTGCAACGTTAATAGAACAATTTCAAAAATTTCCGTCGGTAGGACCAAAATCTGCTCAGCGTATGGCATTTCATTTATTAAAAATGCCGTATACTGAGGTGGAAAAAATGGCAATGGCTATACTTGAAGCAAAAAAAAGTACTGTTGCTTGTGAAATTTGTTACAATTTATCATCAACAAGTCCTTGTGAAATTTGTTCATCCTCTTCCAGAGACAGAAGTACTATTTGTGTGGTTGCCGAAACAAAAGATTTAATTGCAATTGAAAAGACTAACGAATATAAAGGTTTATACCACGTTTTGCAAGGTTTAATTTCGCCAATTGACGGAATAGGAGCCGAAGATATAAGAATAAAAGAGCTTTTAAAACGATTGACAGATGAACACGTCAATGAATTAATTTTAGCCCTGAGTCCGTCTGTTGAAGGTGAAGCTACAAGTTTATACCTCACAAAACTAGTTAAACCCTTTGGAATAAAAGTTTCAAGAATAGCTTTTGGATTGCCTGTGGGAACAGATTTGGAATATGCAGACGAAATAACTCTTGCAAAAGCACTTGAAGGCAGGCGAGAAGTTTAATTATCCTGAAAGATATTGTAACAACTTATCACGTAATATATAATTAAAATATGTCAGTATTAGAAATAAAAAATTTAAATGTTGAATATAAATCAAAAAACTCTGTTTTTGGCGAAGAAAAAATCGTAAAGGCAGTTAATAACTTATCTTTAAATGTAGAAAAAGGCGAGATACTGGCGATTGCAGGAGAATCAGGCTGTGGAAAATCAACTCTTGCAAACGCAATTACAAGATTGACACCGGTTGAATCAGGAGAAATATTATTTCAAGGCGTTAATATTTTAGAATTGAATAACAAAGAAATGAAAACATATCGTCAGGCATTACAAATGGTATTTCAAAATCCATATTCAAGCCTGAATCCTAAAATGAAAATTGGAGATATCTTAAAAGAGCCTTTAAAAGTAAATAATGACTTATGTATATATTCAGAAGATTACAGAGCTTTATACGAATTTACCAAAGACGAAATTAATGAAATTGTATACCAAGTTTTGGACACGGTAGGTCTTGATAAATCGGTTATGAACATGTATCCTCACGAATTTTCGGGCGGTCAAAGACAAAGAATAGCAATAGCAAGAGCCTTAATTTTAAAACCTGAATTTATCATTGCAGATGAACCTGTAAGTGCACTTGATGTAAGTATTCAGGCTCAAATTATAAATCTTTTAACGGAATTAAGAAATAATTTCAATTTAACAATTATGTTTATATCACACGACATGAATGTAATAAGACATATAGCAGACCGAGTTGCAATAATGTATTTAGGAAAAATTGTAGAGATAGGATCAACAGAACAAATTTTTAAATATCCGCAACATCCTTACACAAGAGCATTATTGAACGCAGTTCCGAGTTTTGAAAAAAAAGATATAACTTACCTGACAGGTGAATTACCTTCTCCTACTGATTTACCAAAAGGATGCCTGTTCCATACAAGATGCGATTATTGTATGGACAAATGCAAAACAGAAGAACCCGTATTAAAGAAATTGTATGAAAACTATGAAGTGGCGTGTTTTTTGAGTGATGAAACAAAAAATATATAACAAAATATCTTAATTTTTCTTAAAGTCATGCTTGATTTTAAAATGTTTTTAAAATAATATTAGCTTACAAACCGCAGACAGTTAGTGCCAAATGGCTTAAATTTCGCTAACCGAGGTCAATCACTAAATTTCATAATAGTTTTTGATTAAATTTGCTTGCGGTTGTGTATGCAAATTTTTTTGTATACATACAACAACAAATTAGGTCGATAAAAATTACAAAAGGAGAAAACATGTCAACAAAAGCTTTTAAAGAAGAAAAAATCGCAAAGATTAAAGAAAATGTTGATAAAGCTCAAGTGGCAATTGTTACTGAATACCGTGGTTTAACAGTAGAAGAAATCACAAATCTTCGTCGTGAATTACAAAAAAACGGCGCAGATTACATGGTAACTAAAAATACACTTGCTAAAATTGCAGTAAAAGGAACCGGTTACGAAGTTCTTGACGATGTTTTGAAAGGACCTGTTGCTATTGCATTCGGTTTTGAAGATCCTGTAAGTCCTGCAAAAGTTTTATCAAAATTCATTAAAGATACTAAAAAAGGCGAAATTGTTGCAGCAGCATTAGACGGTAAATTATTATCGGCTAATGAAGCAAAAGCATTGGCAAATCTTCCTTCAAAAGAAGAAATTTACGCAAAAATGCTTGGAAGCATCAACTCACCTGCATCAGGTATCGTTGGCTCTATCAACGCAGTTATGGCATCACTTACTCGTGCTGTTGCAGCTGTTAGAGATAAAAAAGCCGCTTAAAATTTATTAGAAAGTACAAAAATTAATATTGAAAGGAAATTTAAAATGAGTAACGTAGAATCAATTTTAGAATCAATCGAAAAATTAACATTATTAGAAGCAGCTGAATTAGTAAAAGCTATGGAAGAAAAATTCGGCGTATCAGCAGCAGCTCCAGTAGCAGTTGCAGCAGCAGCAGCTCCGGCAGCAGCAGCAGACGCAGGCGATGCAGCAGATGCAGAAGTAACAGTTGTATTAGCTTCAGCTGGTGCTAACAAAATCGCTGTATTAAAAGAAGTTCGTGCTATCACAGGTTTAGGTTTGAAAGAAGCAAAAGAATTAGTTGATGGTGCTCCAAAACCTGTTAAAGAAAACGTTAAGAAAGAAGATGCTGAAGCTATCAAGAAACAACTTGAAGCAGCAGGCGCTACTGTTGAAATCAAATAGTTTTCTTTACAAAAACTTTTTAAAACGGACATTCACAGAATGTCCGTTTTTTTATTTAATAAACTTTAAATTAATTCTGCTATATAAAAAAGATAATATTAACGGTCCAAATAAACCCGCAATAAAATAAATTAAAATACATATCGCACTATTACATATAGTATGGGGTAATTTTTCAATTACTGTCAATGAAACCCCGTTTATTTTCAACAAGATAACGTTTATAATTTCAAAAAAGACAAACTGCCACAATAATATAGATAAAGTTCTTTTACCAACAAATGACAATAATTCCACAAACAAATTTTTATATTTTTCAAGTATCTTTGATATAAACAATATAAAATATGCATAGCATAAAGAAATTACAGTAAAACAAACTAAATTAACTACTGACTTTGAACCATAGTTAAAATTTAAAACATAATGAAAAGATATAAATATGGCTGGGATTAATACACTTATGAATAGATATTTGTAAGCATTATATATTCTTTTTATATTTTCAGCATACAAATTAACATATAAACCTATTACATAAAAACCCAGCCCTATAATTGTTCTGCGTATTCCCTGTTCAATATTAAAGATTGTTTCTGACAAAATTATTATAAAAAGACATATTATGCCTATGAAAACATATCTGAATTTTTGATTTTTAAATATATATTCCAAACTCTTTGTTAAGACAGAAATAACAAACAAACTTCCCAAAAACCAGGTAGCACCGAATAAAAATCCGTCTTTGCTTAATGTAAGCACTATTTTAAAAATATAAATAATATTTTGTTTTATATCTAAACCTAAACTATACCTCTTTATAAGAGTTAATAAAGGCAAAAACAAATTACAACAAACAAATGGAAGGTATAATCTGAAAAATTTTTTTCTAAAAAATTCGAAAAAATTATTATTAGAATTGTGCAGATAACCGGAGATAACAAAAAAACAAGGAACTGTAAGCATTAATAACGGATAAGATAATAACCCGCCGGAATGTGCCCAAACTATTAATATTATACAAATGCTTTTTGCTATATCAAGAAATAGTAATCTGCTGTTTGCCATAAAATTCATGATACAAATATAATGTTCAAAGTCAAGTTAGTCAATCTTATAACAACTTAATAACAGTTAAATCTTTATTGGATTTAAGGTTTATTTGTGATAAAAATTTGATATACAAGGGTACAATTGCGAAACCTCCGGGTATTGTTTATATTTATGAAAAGTAGGTTTATATGAAAGAAAAAATTCTAGGATATATAAAAGAAAATAAAATTGAAGTTGGTATTATTTCCGCAATAACATTATTGGCCTTAATTTTAAGACTTCTCGTTTTAAAAAATTACGGCGACCTATGACTGGATGAACTTTATTCATGGTTTTTTGCAAAACAAAAATTTGTTTTTGGAACAGTTTGGGAGTTATTAAAACAAGATTTGCACATGCCTTTATACTTTATAATTCTACATTTCTGGACAAAAATTTTTGGACAAACTGAAACCTCAATGCACTTATGTACAATTTTTGTATCATTGCCACTTATACCTATATCCTATTATTTAATGAAAGACATATTTAATAAAAC
>JAFWGJ010000059.1 GCA_017512405.1 bacterium
ACATAATCACTCCTTGTTTATATCCTATATTAATATTCTAATATAATACAAAGAGCTTTTATAATAAATTTTAAAAATATTTTACATAAACCATTCAACCAATGGTTTTATTTCACCAAATTCAAATCCTAAATGTTCAGTTATTTCTTTTTTTGTAAGAGTTTTTAAACTTAGATTATAAGCCTGTGGCGGAATTTCAGCACCTATAATTTTTGCAGCTTCTTCCGTGACCGTTTTACTGTCTTTATCGTAGACATTACTGTAATTTAAACCTAAATTTACACAAAAAGGTATTTTATATTTTTCACTTCCGTTAGCCTCATCAACAAAAAACATTAAGCCATGGGTTCTGCAAATTATCGCCCTGTTTTCATAAACACTGCACTTTTTATCAAGTAAAAACGGACATTGATAAAAATAATCTTTTGAACTGATATTCTTGTTTTTTTTCTCATTAATAATTTTTTGAATATTATCTAATATTTGTGTTTTTTTTGCTTCATCCAACTCTGCAAATTTAAGCATTATATATCTTACTTCTATTTCCGAAACAGGATACTGACCTCTTTCGCAGCAATGTGAACAACCTTCTTTACAACAAATATAAGGCGCTTGTTCTTTGAAAGATTTATCTATTATTCGTTCCTGAACAAGTTTTAAGTATAAGCAATAACCTTCAAGTTGTTCTTTTAAATTTTCCATATAAAAATTATGAATGATTTTAGCATGCTTTGCAAGTACAAAAAAAAGCCCTTTACAAAAGGGCTGAGTTGAAGGACGACGACGCACATTCCGTGCATCATTATAACGAAATTAATTTATGTTTTTATTATAAAATTTGAATACGTCAAAAACGGTTATAAAAATTCGTTGATTAAAAACAATATTTATTTTATACTTCATGACAAATACGGACAGGAGGATATATGACAGAAACTAAGCCAAGATATTCCAGAGTATCTGATATTATAGAACTTGCCACATTTATGGCTTCCAGACCACAGGGAATTACAATAAATGATATTATTGAAAAATATAATGTTTCAAGACGGACTGCGGAAAGAATGCGAGATAGTTTGTTAAATATTTTTCCTCAAATAATTGAACTTGACGAAATTGAAGACTCTCATAAGCATTGGGGATTTGTAGACTATTCTATAAAAGAGCTCATCAATTTTGACTCAAAAGAAATTGCTAATCTTTGTTTATTACAAAACAGAACTACAAATAAAGAATTAAAAGAAGAACTTGGTAAAACAATAGATAAAATTAAAACGCTTCAGGTAAAAAAACAAACCTCAATTCAGAATAATATAGAAATGATTATGCAAACTGAAGGATACGCCCTTCGACAAATGCCTCAATACAAAATTGATGATGAGATAATTATAAAAATAAGAGAATCTCTTAAAAATTCATTTAAAATAAAATGCCAATACCACGAAAAAAACAGAGTACTTGAACCATTAGGTATGATTTATGGTGAAAAAATTTATCTACTTGCAAAAGAACCTAAAAAAGGTAATGACATTTATACTTACTTGTTACACAAAATAGAAAAACCAAAATTAACAAAAGAAAAATTTGATAGAGGTGACTTTGATTTAAAGGAGTATTCAAAACGCTCTTTTGGCGTATATTTTGGCGAAATTCTAAATGTAAAATTACAATTTGATAAAGAAATTGCTCAAGATGTATTAAGTTATAATTTTCATCCAACACAAAAATCACAATTACAAGATGACGGAACCGTTATTGTAAAATTTAAAGCAAGCGGTGATAAAGAAATAATGTGGCATGTATTCAAATGGGGCAATAAAGTTAAAATTTTAGCACCAAAAACATTACAATCGGATTATAAAAAATTACTTAAATCTGTTTTAGAAAAAAATAACCGTATTTGACGTAATCAAAATATACAATAAAAAAGTAAATAATATATTGTATAAGGAGAAAAAAAATGGTACAATCACTTGAAACAAAAATTGCAATACAACCAAATTTACGTCAACAAGAGGCTATCGAAACATTAAAAGGCCAAGTTATGCTTCTTGCAGGCCCTGGAACAGGAAAAACATTCACTGTCATTAGACGTATAGAAAAAATGCTTAAAGACGGAATAAAGCCTCAATCTATATTATGTCTTACATTCTCAGATGCGGCAGCAACAGAAATGCGACAAAGATTAATCAAACAAATGGGAGCGATTGCAACGCAGGTTGATATTTATACTTATCACTCGTTCTGTAATGATATTATCCGACAATATCCTAACCAATTTAATTTAGCATCCGGTGTTGAATTAATTACCGATACAAAAAAAATAGAATTGATGAAAGAAACCATAGATGAAGTACAGCCAAGAGTATTTATTCCACCAAGAGAACATAAGTATGGTTTTGTTAACGATTTTATTAATCATTCTCAGCACTTAAAAAGCCTAAGGATAACTAAGGAAGAATATTTATCGAATATTGAAACAAATCCGACATTAATGCCACGCATTAAAGAGCTTGAAAATGAGATCTACATTAACGAAAGTAATGGAATGATGCGTAATAAAGGCAGATACGAAAAAATTGAAAAAATAAAAGACAATATAGAAAGAGCAAAAGAATTATGGGAAATTCACGATAAATACTGCGACAAAATGATTGAACATAATCTTATAGATTTTTCTGATATGATTTGTTTTGTCCTAAATGCTTTTGAAGAAGATGAAAACTTCAGACACGAAGTTTCAAACAGATATTCATATTTTCTCGTAGATGAATACCAAGATACTAACGAATTACAAAACGAAATTATATTTAATCTTACAGATGCTAACAAAGAACAATACATTTTTGTTGTAGGTGATGATGACCAAATTATTTACACCTTTCAAGGCGCAAAAAATGACAATATAGAAAATTTCTTAAATAAATACCCGCAAACTAAAGTTATTTGTTTAGAAGAAAATAATCGTTCCACACAAACTATACTTGATTTTAGCTATAATATTGTAAATCAAGATACGCTAAGACTAGAAAACAATAAAAATTTTTCTAAAAAATACAATATCTCTAAAAAATTGATTGCCAAAAATCCAAAAGTAACTGCAAAAGACAGAAAAATAAAAAGAATTCAATTCGGAGATATTTTGCAAGAATATAACTATATTGTGGATGACATAAAAAAAATAATTAATTCAAATGAGTGTCCTGAAGAATTATCGGAAATTGCTGTTATATGTAAAAAAAGGGCAGAATTACAAACTTTTGCGGAACTTTTAAAAGGCAAAAACATACCTTGCCAAATTGATGAAGGTAAGGATATATTCAACATTCGCTCGTCAACTTACATATATTTCTATATGAAAGCTATTTGTAACCATTTGCTTTCAAAAGATAAATTTTATTCACTATTTTTGACAGAACCATTTGCAATTGAACTTGAAGATTATAATAAAGCATTAACATTAATTGATGAAACTAAAAACGATTTTATTGAAGTATTCAGAACCAATAACGAATGGAAATGTCCGGAAAAAATCAATAGATTTTTACATATTTACGACGGAATAACAGAATATTCTAAGGCTAATACACTAAGAAATACCGTTGTCGAATTAATAAATCGTTCCGGCATACTAGAATATTTTTATAAAAATCCTCAAAACAGAATAGAAAATCTTGAGGGTATCAAAAAAATTATAGACGAAGCAACAGATTACGAAAAAGCAGGAGAATCTAAGACTCTTGAGGAATTTGTTCAATATCTTGATGACTGCAAAAATGATGAAATAGTCATAAAAACAGAAAAAGTTGGAAAACAAAACGCCGTACAGCTAACGACATATCATGGCTCAAAAGGTCGTGAATTTGAATATGTATATCTGCCAAATTTAGTCGCAAAAAATTGGGAAAACTTTAAAATAAATAATGAGTACAAATATATAACAGATGTAGTTTTGGAAAAAGAAGTAGCGGAACTTAAAAAGGATTCTGAACTCAGAAAATTGTTATTCGTGGGAATCACTCGTGCAAAATATTCGTTAATGCTGTCTTTTGCTGATGTAGCCGACGGCAAAGCTCAGGAAATGACAAAATATTTGAGTGATTTAGATAATAACTGTCTGGATATAAAGCAATTTGAATGTAAAGAAGACGAATTTTTAAAAGAACTTTATCGTTCAATTTCAACAGAAGCAAGAGATAATCAGAAATTTTTTAAAGATTATATTCAAAATAAAGCAAATAAAGTTGAACTTTCACCAAGCAGATTAAATGATTATCTATCTTGTCCAAGAAAATTCTTTTATCTGAAAATACTTGGAATTGACGTAGAAGAATCTAATTGGGATGCAGCAAATTTTGGTACCATAATACACAATTTGCTTGAGAACTCGGCAAAATATGCAATGAATAATGGTGAATACCCGGACATGAACAAAATAAAAACAGAATTTGAAAACGAAATTCTATCGCCATTAAATAGATTTTCAAAACCGGAAATCAGAGAGAAATATGAACGCTTAGGCAATGAAGCCATTGATAAATTTTATCCGTATTTTTCAGCAATTCCGGCATCAAGACTTGAAGCTTTAGAATTTGAATTTAATGGACTTAATATTGGAGAAAACGCTATCAATGGTAAAATTGACCGCATAGAAGTAAACTCTGACGGTACTATTGACCTATATGACTATAAAACAGGCAAAGCAAAACCGGAAAAACAAATCTCAATCGGCGGTAACAATGAAAATTACTTTAACCAACTATGTTTTTACAAGTATGCCTATGAAAAACTAACCGGTAAAAAAGTCGCAAATACAGGTTTGATATTTGTAGAAGATAACAAAACAGTCTCAAAAGAATTAACAAATGAAGATATGGAGTATATAGAAAATTTAATTAACGAAACCTATACCAAAATTAAAAATCTTCAATTTAATCCGACAAATGATAAAAACAGCTGTCGTTATTGCCAATATAAGGATATGTGCAAACTTGATTTAATTTAAGGATTATATGAAAAATTTTATAATAATTTCATTGATATTTTTAACACTATTAACGTCAGGCTTTAAACAGAAAGTAGAACCTAAACAGGAACGACTAAGGATTAAGGCAGATGATATAACATCACAGCCGTATAAGGTTGAATTAATAGATGACACAACTCCACAAGAAAGAACTTCAATAACAGTAAAAGTTGCAAATGACGTTCATTTACATAGCATAAAAGTTGGAGAAAAAATTCTTTTCACATTACCAAGTACAGTAAATTTTGAAGACGGGACAAAACTACCATCAGGTACAAAATTTTCTGCAACTGTGGTTTTTAAAGAAATGGGCAAAATAAAAATAATTATAAATGAAATAATTTTTACAGATACTAAAAATTTTATAATTCTATCAAATCCAAAAGATATAGCGCCATTGAAAACAATAAGCGCAGAAAGAATTTTAGGTAAAAAAGCAAAAGTAAACGGTACATTTAGGCTTGGAACAGTCATTTCATCAGCAGCCTTTTCACAAAGAGGTATCAAAGCAGAACCTGATACAACAACAGCTGTCGGGATTTGTATAATGTTAAAAACACGTATTCACACCCTAAAAGCCGGAACACCGGTTAATATACAATTTGAAAAAAGTATAAAACCGGAAATAGGTTTATTATAAATTAAAACCAGCATTAGAGGCAGAATTTATTAAATTATCTATAAGCTTATCAACAGCCTTAGATTTTGTTGTGACACTATATTGCATTTTTACCAAATCCGTAATGTCAGATTTTAATTCAAGAGCAACTGCACTATTAGCCTTAATGTGTTGTGTTAAAGTTTTTGCCTGCTCTACTATCATTTTATATGAACCACTAACTGATTTTAAAGCCAATAAATCTGTTTTTACCGCTAATTTTTGAGCAATAGTTAACCTATTAAACGTATCTTTTGATGAATACGATTTTAAGAATTTATTCAAACAAGAAGTTTCATCTTGTGTAATTTCAATTCCGAATATTTTTTTTGAATTAGCACCATTTTTAGCACTTTCTTTTTGTTCATTATATTTTTTTAATTGTTCAGCAGGAAGTAAATTATTAGCTAAACTATCAAGAGTTGAATTATAAACAGAAGATGTAGCATTAATTTTTGATTTAATAGAAACTATTTGAGCTTTCATTGCAGTCATATTAACTCTTTTTTGAGCAACAGATTCAGCCGTTTCTGATGGAGTAGAAACCTTAATACCAAACGCATTAAAATTTTTACTTACTTCTGCGGCATAAACCCCATCAGAAGCTAATATAGCCAAAAGGCATAATATAATAATTTGATTTTTTTTCATTTTATTTATCCTTATCCTTTATTCATTCTTGTTGAAATATCACCATATAATTGTTTTGTTAGCGAAAATTCATCTTGAATATTCAAAAATGCATCAACCAAGTCAGCATCAAATTGAGTTCCTCTGCCTTCTTGAATAATTTCTACACATTTTTTATGAGGAAATGCATCTTTATATGCTCTTTTTGAACTCAATGCATCATAAACATCTGCAATAGCCATAATACGTGCTGACAATGGTATTTCTTCACCTTTTAAGCCATCAGGATAACCTTTTCCGTCCCAACGTTCATGGTGATGTCTTGCTATGTCAATGCCCATTTTAATAAAACTATTATTTTCAAAATGCCTATTTACTTCTTCAAGTGTAGCAGCTCCTCTTTCTGAGTGAGTTTTCATAACTTCAAACTCTTCCGGTGTTAATTTACCCGGTTTTAATAATATAGCATCTGGGATTGCAACTTTTCCTATATCATGCAAAGGTGAAGCGTATACAATATTTTTTATGAATTCATCATTTACTATATTTTTATATTTTTGAGATTTGGCTATTTCAGAAGAAAGAGCCAAACAGTATTTTTGGACTCTTTCCAAGTGTTTACCGGTATCATCATCTCTTGATTGCGCAAGTTTTGCAAGTGAAAAAATTATCGCCATCTGCATATCCGAAATAGTTTTATTTTGTTTTTCTACAATATTTTCCAGCTTTACATTTTTTTCTTCCATATTTGACTTAAAATTTTTAAGTTTAACTTGCGCTGAAATTCTTGCTTCAATTTCTCTTGCGTGATAAGGCTCAGTTATAAAATCAACAGCACCTGCATCAAACCCTCTGGCGATTTTAATCTCGTTTCTTTCTGAGCTTGTTAATATTACAGCAACCGTAGGAATTAACGGATCTTTATTTATTCTTTGGCATAAATCAAATCCGTCAAAATTAGGGAAATCTGTTCCTAATATAACAATATCAGGGCTGCTTACTATAATTGATGCCCTAACTGTCATAGGGTCAGATGATGCAATAACAGTATAACCATAATTTTTAAGTATACCTTCTAACTCGGTAAGACGTTTTAAATTATTGTCTACAATTAATATTCTTCCATCCATAATAAAATTATAACATCCTTACTTAATATTTAAAATATTTTACTTGAAGTATTGTTTTATCAAATTTTCAATTATTTGTGCAGAATTCCCGACACCGTATGGATTTTGAGCTGACAACCTTGTTGAAATTTTATCTTTAGATAAAATTTCTTCGCTTAGTCGCATTATTTTATCATATTCTGCACCTACAAGAGTGGATACACCTGCTTCAATACCCTCTTGACGCTCAGTTTCATATCTCATTACAAATGTAGGACAACCAAAAGTCGGAGCTTCTTCCTGAATTCCACCGCTATCTGTCAAAATAAGTTTTGCGTTTTTCATCAAATAAACCAAATACGGGTAATCCAATGGTGTTAATAAGTGAACATTCTTAATATGTTCAAGCGCTGAATGGATTTTATTTTTTACATTTGGATTTGGATGAACAGGAATTACAAATTCGTGGTCAGAATATTTTGTAGCTAAGTCGTAAATTGCTTTTATAATTCTGTCAATTCTTTCACCATGATTTTCACGTCTGTGAGCTGTAACAAGAACTAATTTATCGTTTACATTAATATTTTGTTCTTTGAAGAAGTTTGCAGATTTTTCAATAACCTCATCCGATAAGCAGAATAAAGCATCAATTACTGTGTTTCCTGTAACAAATATTTTATCTTCTTCAATACCTTCTTTTAAAAGTGCTTGTTTGTTTTTTTCAGTCGGAGCAAAATGTAGTTGCGCAACTCTGCTTGTCATCTGACGCATAACTTCTTCCGGAAACGGTTCATATATGTCGTATGAACGTAAACCGGCTTCGACATGGAATACCGGTACTTTATTGTAAAAGCTTACCAAAGAACCTGTCAAAACAGTCATTGTATCGCCTTGGACAATTGTTGCATCAATTTTATTTTCTGCAAAAACTTTTTCCAGTCCAAGTAAAATTCTGGACTGAACTTCTGCTAATGACTGATTTGGACGCATACAGTCCAAATTTATATCAGCTTTTAAACCAAAGTATTCGAGAGTTTGATTTGAAAGTTCTTTTTGTTGTTCTGTATTGCAAACAATAACATTGTAGTTATCGTGTTTACGAAGTTCAATAATTACAGGGGCTAATTTAATAACCTCAGGTCTTGTACCAAATACTACTAAAATATTCTTTTTATCCATAGCATTATTTTACAACAAACATTTTTATTTTATACTATTCGTATGGAAGTTATAATTATCGGAGCAGGTTTGGCAGGTAGCGAAGCGGCCTTACAACTTGCAAAACGAAATATAAAAGTTAAATTGTATGAAATGCGGCCAAATAAAATGACAGGTGCGCATGTTAGCGAAGATTGTGCAGAATTTGTTTGTTCGAATTCCTTAGGCTCTGCTGATATTACAAATGCAAGCGGACTTTTAAAATCCGAAATGGAATTACTTGGTGGAGAACTTATTAAAGTTGCTTATGACTGTCGTGTTCCTGCTGGTAATGCTCTTGCAATAGACAGAGTCGGATTTAGTAAAAAAGTTACTGAATTAATTAAAAATAATGCAAATATTGAACTTGTTAAAGAAGAATTAACCGAAATTCCAAAGGATGTTCCCGTTATAATCGCATCAGGTCCTTTAACAAGCGATAATCTTGCAAATTCAATAAAAGAATTTACCAAAACAGAACACTTACATTTTTTTGATGCAATAGCTCCCATTGTTGAAAAAGATAGTATAAATTTTGATATTGCATTTTGGGCAAGCCGTTACGATAAAGGTGAAGCTTCTTATATTAACTGCCCGATGAATAAAGAGCAGTACGAAAAGTTTTATCAAATACTTACAACCTCAGAACGAATTGAGTTGAAAGAGTTTGAAAAAGGTGCTAAATTCTTTGAAAGTTGTCTGCCCGTTGAGGTTTTAGCTTCTCGAGGGGTTGATACCTTGCGTTTTGGACCTATGAAACCTGTCGGATTAGTAGATAAACGTACAAATCAGGAAAATTGGGCAGTTGTTCAGTTAAGACAGGATGATGCGGCAAAAAGTCTTTTTAATCTTGTTGGCTTTCAGACTAATTTGAAATGGGGCGCTCAAAAAGAGTTAATACACTCTATTCCCGGGCTTGAAGATGCGAATATCGTAAGATACGGAGTTATGCACAGAAATACCTTCATAAACAGTCCGCAAGTTTTAAATGCAACACTAAATACAAGACAACGTAAAAATTTATTTTTTGCAGGTCAAATAACAGGTGTTGAAGGATATACGGAATCCATTGCAACAGGATTACTTGCAGGCTTGAATATGGCAAGATATTTAAAAGGTGAAAATTTGATTGAATTACCTCAAGAAACAATGCTTGGTGCATTATGCAAATATATTTCATCAAGTGAATTGAAACATTTTCAACCAATGAATTCAAACTGGGCAGTTGTTGCCCCTATTGAATTACCGAAAAAAGAAAGAAAAAATAAAAAATTAAAAAACGAATTGCTTGCAAATCGTTCTATTGAAACATTGAAAGGAATTTTATGTTCTATTTAGAAAAATTAAACGGTAAAACCGTTATGAAAACAGATATTTTAGATGGTTTAACACATTATTTTACAACAAGAGAATGTCCAATTAAATCTCGTGAACCTGAAATGATTGATATAACAATGGAAAACAGAAAAATGTTCAGGGAAGTTCTTGGGGTATCGGAAGAAAATTTGATTTATCCTGAGCAGCGTCATACAGATACTGTTGATGTTGCAGAAATAGGAAAAACTTTTTATCCAGAAGCTGATGCACTTATCCTGACGAATTATGAACAAGCAGTATTTTTAAATTTTGCAGATTGTACTCCTCTTGTAGCTTACGACAAAAAACAAAATATTGCGGCGGTAATCCATGCCGGTTGGAAGGGAACTGTCGGTAAAATAGGCATAAAAACCATTCTGAAAATGCAAGATGAATTCGGTACAAAGGTTGATGATATCAGAGTTGCAATAGGACCTGCTATTTCGGTTTGCTGCTATGAAGTAAAAGAAGATGTGTTCAATATGAGCATGATTTCCGTTGCAAATAATCAGGGACTTTATGAAATAAGAAACGGCAAAATTTATGTTAATTTAAAAGAAATAAACAAACGCCAGCTTGAAGAAATCGGAGTTAAACACATTGATATTTGTCCGTATTGCACATCCTGCAACAATGATTTATTCTTCTCGTACCGAAAAGAAGGAGAAACTACTAACAGACATAGCGTTATTGTAAAATTAGAGGAAAAATGAAACAACTTGTTAAACTAAATACGGCAAGAAATTGTTTAAGATACCTTATTAAAGCATACGAAATAAAAACGATTCATGTGCCGCACTATATATGTCCTTGTATAAAATCTACCCTAAAAAAAGAATTCATAAATGTGGAATATTATCATATTGATGATAAGTTCATGCCTGTAAAAAAGTTTAAATCCTACGACTATATTCTTTATCCGAATTATTTTGGTATATGTACAAATAATGTAAAAATACTTGAAAAACAATATCGAAATCTAATTGTTGATAATTCGCATGCATTTTATTCAAAGCCTATGGGATTGGCATCCTTCAATTCACTGAGGAAATTTTTTCAAATGCAATACGGTGTAATGGATGGAGCATACCTTCATACAGAAAAAATACTTGAACGTCCACTCAGAACTGCTGACAATTATGAAATAGACGAAGATATTAATTACGAAGAAATAGTTAAAAATGAGCAACGTCTTGATACAGAACAGACAATGTACATTTCAAAAACAACAGAAAAAATCATGAGTTACGTTGATTTTGAAGATGAAAAAATATTAAGACTAAACAATTTTTATAAATTTGCAGAAAAATACGACAACATTAATGAATTATCCCTTAAACTGGAAAAAGATGAAATTCCTTTTGTATACCCACTATATACTCACAATGAAGAGATAGGTTACGAGCTTGAAAGACAAGGTTTACTTATATATCGTTATTGGGAAGGTTTACCTGCAACTTTTGATGAACATAATTACTATAAATACTTAATTCCTATTCCATTATATTAATAAATGTAAATATAAAATTATAATAGTAGCAAAATAAATTTTTACGGACATTGAAACACAAGTATAGGAGAAAAGGAATGCAAGTTTCAAAAGTATTGTCGTTCACATCAGCAGCATCTGTAAAACAGGTTAATAATGCAACAATTCCCATTACACCAAAACCTGTTGCCGGATGGTTTGGTGATATGTTCAAAAAGACAGATTTAAGTGATATTAAAGAAATAAAAACAAAAGAAGGAAATCCTCGTTTTAATAAAGAAGAAATGAAAGAAATAAAATCGTACATAAAGAAAGACAAGCTGGATACAACAACTGTTAAGCATTTAGCTGATACAATGTTAGATGTAAAAAGCATGAGTGAAGCGTACTCATACATCAAAAAAACTGCTGACCCTATGCACGAGTTGAGAAATATCAAAAAACTGGCAAACGAATTTGAAGCTCCATATCAAAATTGGACTGACCGTATGAAAGAAGGTATGCATACCCACATAACGGATATTAGTGAAAAAAATAAGCCTATGTTTAAAATCAGAAATGAAAATGATACTCATGGTGCAGTTTATGGAGAAAATTATCATAGATATAGTGAATACACTATATCAGCAGGGCCATTTTATCCATCTCCATCATCCGGCAGTAGCGATTCCTCGGTTTCTTCATATCCGTCAACATCTACTGATTCAAGAGATGATTGGTTAAATCCGCTTAATCCGCTTAGTCCATTTAACCCAATATTAGGATTATAATAGAAACAAGCAAGGGCGGCTCTTCGAGTCGCCCTTTTAAATGCTTTTTTCACACACATTTAATAAGATTCAAGGTACGTAAGAGCCTGATCTCCTACTAACTTTGTCATTTCCCCGACTGGTATGCAGTTTTTGCAATCTGATAGCAAAAGCCTCTTGGCAATCGGTGTCTTTACATCAGGTAAAGTAAAGAACTTTTTTAAGTCAAAGTTGTTTTTCCTAACCTTACATGTTATATAAGTATTTTTAAAATAAAAAATTGCCTTTTCAGTTCTAATGTAGATTTGAACTAATACACAACATTAGAAAAAACTTTATCTAAATTTCTGCCATAACCTTCTAAATCACCATTATAGACATAAAATTCGGCAACATTTTTACCCAACATTTGTAATGCCTGAGTTTCAATCGGAGGTCCGGCAGGTGTAGAACGAGAACTGTTATGAGGATTTGAAATCATGCCTGTTGCTCTTAATAATGGTATTGAAATCATGTTTTTAAACACTTCATATTGCGTAATACCTTTTGTAAATATACCAAAATCATTTGCCCAAACAAATCTTTGCATTGGTGCAGTATTTGATTTTGCTTCAATTCCTCGTTCTGTTGGTAAATTTTGACGAATATCATAATTGCAATCAAAATGTCTTTCAATTAATTCGTTAAAATCTTCCGAACAGGTTTTTGTAATATCATTATTTAAAACAAATTTTGCTTGAATTAAGTGGTTTTTATCCTCATTTATCCAGTCAAGTCTAAATTTTAATAATTCCGCATTTTTATCTAATGATACTATTACGTCAAAAAATGATGTTTCAATCTTCAATGCAGAACGGAGCTGCCCTTCCATAACTTTTTTAGTTGAAATAATATCTGCGGATATACCGTAATCATCTTTAACAGGACCCTCATTATAGCTGTCGCCGTTGTCAATATAATCAACAAATTCAAGCTGAATATCATTGTTTATAAGAATATTGTTGCCGATAATTTTAAGAGATATTTTTGAATTTGATATTGAATTATCATTAACAATCAAGTCGGTTTCTTCTTCTGTCGGATTTACAAAAGCTAATTCAGTTGGTCTTAAATTTTCGACTTGTGCAAGATAAGTGTAAATATCTGTATAATCTTCGGTTACAGGAATTTTTTGAGTATCCTGCAAAATTTCGTTGTCAAAACCTTTACGGGAAGATATCATTTGCAATCCAATTAATTCGTCGCATGATTCAAACTCAATAATTCCCGAGTACGGTTTGTCTCCCATATTGATACCTAAACCACTTGTACCAAGTTTAAATCTGACTTCATCTTTAATTGTCTGACAAATTTGCAAAATTTTCTTATAACGGGTTATATTTTCGGCATGTACTTCATCGGTAGAACATCCGCAAATCCCATCATGAGCCTGATTTTTGAGTAATAATTTATAAGCATATTCTATTAATTTGTCATAATTCAAACTAAAATGTTTTTGTAGCTTATCCGCTAACGGTAATTCATGACAGCACTGCACATTATATCTTTTTATATCTGGTCTTGAAGAATATGAACCGGGTAAAATGAATGTTTTTGTATTGTCTCTTAATTCGTCATTCCATTCAAATTGAGAAAATCGGTCTTTAACAAGTTCAAAGTACTCAAAAGGCGAGCTTAACTTTATTTGATATTCGTTTAATCTTGCGTTAATCTCTCTGATTTGTGTTGTAATATCTGTTTCAACTCCCAAATGGTCTGCGCCAATAGGCATTAACAAAACATCACCTGATTTTTCGGAAATTTTGTCAAGATTATTTTTTATAAACTCTGCTTTTTTGTCATAATCAAACGGTGCGGAGAAAAAGTCCATAAAATAGCCTCTGACAAGATTTACCGTATTAATTCCGCAAAATTTAAACTCGGCAGGAATATCTCCATTACACCCGCGCCAAACAACACATTTATCAATGCCAAAATCTTTAAATACATTGGTAACGTTCTTGGAGTGTCCGAATGTATCTGCCAAATATCCTATGAAGTCTGTGCATCCAAGTTTTTTTGCGTAGTCCGTTCCATATTTTAAGTTATGCTCAAAACAGTTTTTATCTGTTAAAAATTCATCAACAAGAGTATAAAAAGGTCCTATAAATAATTTCTTCTCTGAAATAAGTCTTTTAACAAGTTCTAATTTTTCGGGTCTTATCTCTAAATAATCTTCCAATGCACAAGTTTGTCCGTCAAAATAAAATGACGGAATTTTATTGTTTTCAAGCATATATAAGATATTATCAAAAACTCTCAAAAGTCTTATTCTGAAAACTTCAAATTCTCTGTACCACTCTCTGTCCCAATGTGTGTGCAAATATGCAATTACTGTTTTTTTCATATATATATATTATCACAAAAAATTAATAACTTATTGACAAAATTAAAGTCATGGGTAAAAATTAGATTATGGCTATTGTATATTTAAGTCTTGGTTCAAACAAAGGCGACAGAGTAGGATATATTCAGCAAGCAACTTCAATTTTAGATGAAATTGAAGGAATTAGTCTTGTACGTACATCAGCTTTTTATGAATCCGAGCCATGGGAATGCGATACAAAAAATTGGTTTGTAAATGCAATGATAGAGATAAATACAACTTTATCTCCGCAAGATTTACTTACAACAGTAAATAAAGTTGAAGCTCAATTAGGCAGAAATAGAGAAATAGAAGGTCACTACGGTGATAGAACTCTTGATATAGATATTATTTTCTATGATGACGAAATAGTTAACGATGAAAATTTGATTATTCCGCATAAGTTTTTCCACATGCGTGCATTTACACTTGTACCAATGCTTGAATTAGCCCCTAATTTCGTGCATCCTACTTTAAAAAAGACTGTAATGCAATTGCATGAAGAACTTGAAAATCCTGAAATGGTATTTTTATACGGCACAAGGGTTGATGTTTAAATGTCTTTAAAAATTGCTGTTGTTGGTGCAGGTCCGGCAGGATGCATGGCTGCATGCAATTTAAATAAAGATTTTGAAATAACATTATTTGATAAACAATCACCGCTAAAAACTCTTCTTCCAACAGGCGGAGGAAAATGTAATCTTGCTCACGCTGAATTTGATTTTAAAGAACTTGTCAAAAATTACCCGAGAGGAGAAAAATTTTTATACTCCGCATTTTCTCGTTTCGGAACAGCTGAAACTATATCTTTTTTCGAAAATATTGGTGTAAAAACGTACATCCGAGATGACAAAAGAATATTTCCGATATCAAACAGTTCAAAAGATGTAAGAAATAAAATTCTTGATAAACTTCATCATTGCAAATTTCAAAAAGAAGAAATAATATCAATAAAAAAACTTTCAACTGGATTTGAACTTACATCTAAAAAATCTAAATATTATTTTGATATAGTAATTATTTCAACAGGCGGAAAAAGCGGATATAAAATTCTTCAAGACCTAGGACACACAATATCTGAACCAAAACCTTCCTTAGTAGGTTTTAAAACCACTCCTTGTTTAAAAGAATTACAAGGAGTATCTATTAGAAATTGCAAAATAATCTGCGATAAAAAAGAATTTATCGGGGATATTATATTTACCGATAACGGTATATCCGGTCCGGCAATATTTGAATTGTCTTCTATTAATGCAAGAAAAGAATTCCCATATAATATTACGATAGATTTTTTAAATAGCGATATTGATTTGCAGGAATTGTTTAATAATAATCCTCATAAAAATTTAGGCAATTTATTATCCGAATATTTACCAAAATCACTTATACATGAAATCATAAAAACAAATTTAAATGAAAAATGTCATGCTATTAGAAGTAATACTAAAGAATTAATTAATATGACACTAAGAAATTTTGTATTTGAAATAAACGGAACAAGAAAAGATGGTGAGATAGTTACCTGTGGCGGAATAAATCTTAACGAAATCAACCCTAAAACCTTCGAATCTAAAAAAATATCCTCTTTATATGTTTGTGGAGAAGTCCTGGATGCCGATGGTTTATGTGGCGGCTACAACCTGCAATTATGCTGGTCATCAGGCTATTTATGCGCAACTGATGTAAATTTAAAAGAGTAACTTTTTGTAAATATGTATAAAAATACTATATAATTAAAACTAATTATATTTTATTATTGTTGTATAAGGATAGTAAGTTTTATGAAAAAAAATACAGCCTTTACGTTAGCAGAAGTAATGTTAACTATTGCAATCATTGGTATAGTTGTAGCAATAACGATAATAACACTAATGCTAAATACAAACAGGGCTGAGTTTAAAACAGGTTTTAAAA
>JAFWGJ010000013.1 GCA_017512405.1 bacterium
CGCAACAGCAAGCAGAACTAATTCATCAAAACAAATTTTTAGAAGCTATCTTGAATTCTTTGTCAGATGGTTTAGTAATTATAGACAGTAAAAACAAAATTCTAAGGGCAACACCAAAAATTTCACAATGGTTTGGTTTAAAAGGTAAAGAGCTTTTGAGAAAAAACATACTGGATTTTATAGAAATTATAGATAAAGACATCTCTTTGGATAAAATGGAAAATACGGAGATTTATATTAAAGGTTTTTCAGAAGATGCATTCGAAGCAAGTACTATGAAACTTCAACTTGAAGACAAAAGAAAAAGATTTATTGTTATTATTAAAAATGTAACCAACCAAAAGGAAATTGAACATTTAAAAGATGATTTTGTATCAACACTTACTCACGATTTAAAAGTACCGATTATTGCAGAAGCAAACATTTTGGATTTTCTTGTAGAAGAAAAATTTGGACCTTTAAGCGACAAACAAAAAGAAGCAATCAAAAATATTCAAGTATCAAACAAAGAACTTATTGAACTTGTTCAAATATTACTTGAAACATACAAGATGAAAGACAGTGGAGAAGTTATGTACTTCGAAACATTTGAAATAAATCCTTTTATAAATGAAATCGTAAAAGAAATGACACCTATTGCAGAAAAAGGTAATCTAAAAATACGCTATAAAGAATACGAAAATATAAGTATTACTGCGGATAAAATTCAATTAAAGCGAGTAATCAAAAATTTGCTTCATAATGCAATACAACATAGTGAATCGGAAAAAAACATTGACATTACTGTTTTAAAAACGCAAACTGACGTAAACATATCTGTAATTGATTACGGAAAAGGTATTGCAAAGGAAGATTTAGAAATGGTATTCAAAAAATATTATTCAACTGCAAAAAAATTTCGTAAGATAGGTACCGGATTAGGTCTGTATTTGGCGCAGCAAATAATTAAATCGCATGGAGGCGAAATAACCGTACAAAGTTCAGACGGTGAAGGCACAACATTTAGTATTCATCTTCCTTATAAATCAAAAGTTGAATAATAAAAATTGTTTATAGTATAATCAAACTGTCATGGTAGATGCTTCAGATTCAAAAAAAATAACAATACTTTCTAATTTGGTATACGGATTATTTCGCATACTTGAACCAGGTGTAAAAATTAAAAACATTAATTATCCTAAGCTTGAAAATAAAGTAATTTTTGCAATGTGGCATTCAGATCAATGTTGTTTACATGGCATACCTTTTGAAAAAAGAAAAAATGTTAACATTTTAATAAGCAAATCCGGTGATGGTGAAATTATAGCAAGAGTTGTTCATAAATGGGGTTTTAGCACAGTTCGAGGCTCTAAAGACAAGGGTGTACGCAAAAAAGGCGGTGTCCGTGCGACAATGGAAATGATAGAAAAAGTTAACCAAGGTCAAAATGTCGCAATAATGGTTGACGGTCCTGCCGGCCCTGTTCACGAGATTAAAAACGGAGTTATAAAAGTTGCAAAACACACAGGTGGTGCTATTGTTCCGATGGTATGGTACTCTCCAAGCAAATTATTAGTCAAATTGCCGAGCTGGGATAGATTTGAATTTCCAATCGGACCTACTAAGCTGATAAATTTATACGGAGAGCCAATATACGTTCCGAAAGAAACTACACCTGAAGAAGATAACAAAATAAAAGAACAGCTAAAGCAAGCTCTTTTTGAATTAGAAAAAAAAGCGCCTGATGTATACAAAGAGGCATACAAAAAGAAAAAATGACAAAAAATATAAAAGTGATGGCAATTCAAATGTCATCCGAACTTGGGGAAAAAGAAAAAAACATAAAAAAAATACAAAAACTTATCAGCGAGAATACAGATAAAGAAACTGATATTATTGTTTTACCTGAAGTTTGGACAGTTGGCTGGGCTTGTAAATATTTTAAAGACAGTGCAGAAGATTTAAAAAGCGGATATGTTACCTCATTTTTATCTGAAACAGCCAAAAAGTATAACGTAAACATAATTGGTGGAAGCTATATTACCAAACAAGACGACAAACTATATAACACTTGTCCCGTCTTAAACAGAAAAGGCGAGTTAATTGCACATTACAACAAATGCCATCTATTTTCATACTACGGCGATAACGAAGGTGAAATAGTTGCAAATGGGAAATCACCTGTTATTGTGGATATAGAAGGAGTTAAAACAGGTTTAAGTATTTGTTATGACATAAGATTTCCTGAAATATACAGAGCCTATGCTCTAAAAGGTGTTGATTTAATGGTAAATGTGGCAGCTTGGGGGATAAAAAAAGAAATTCCGTGGGTATCTATGACACATTCAAGAGCAGTTGAAAATCAATGTTATTTTATTGCCTTAACTCAATCGGGAAAGATTTTAAATAATGATTACAATTTAGGAAAATCTGCTATAATAGATTACAAAGGCGACAATTTATCACAAATTAATTCAGGAGAAGGTGCAATAAGTGCAATTCTAAATTTCGACGAACAATCTGAATTTAGAAAAAAATGCACCGTCCTAAAAGATATTCATAAAGAATATAACGTTAAGGAGTATTAAAATGAAAAAAATATTACTTACAATCATGGCTGTAACACTATTTGTTCAAACAGCAATGGCAAAAGGCAATTCAAATATTTTTGACAGAGCATCCAAATATACAGGCATACATAAAGGTTCTGTTTCCGTATCAGTTAAAAACATTGAAACTAATAAAACCGTAAAATCTTTACACCCTAATGTTCAAATCTCACCGGCATCAACACAAAAAATATTAACGTATTTTGCATCATATAAAACATTAGGGGAAGACTATAATTTTACAACCAAGCTATATAAAACAAAAAATAACGATTATTATTTAGTATTGGGTGCTGATCCTTATTTAACAGGAAACGATTTAAAAGTTCTTCTTTCAAATATAAAAATAAAAAAGAACGAAACTTTAAAAAATTTCTACATTGATGACAGTATTTTGGACAATAATAACTGGGGTGAAGGCTGGCAATGGGATGATAGCCTGAATAATTTAATGCCTAAATTCGGGGCATATAATATTGATAGAAATTTATATACTATCATTATAAATCCTACAAAATTAAACAGCCCCGCTGATTTATTTACGGAAATTTTTTATCCCACAACATTTATAAAC
>JAFWGJ010000060.1 GCA_017512405.1 bacterium
AGATAAATCACTGCTTTTTATACCTGAAAATATTTATTACGATAAATCAAATAAACTAATAATAGTAACGTACCCAAAAAGTAAAAACTATACAAAAAAAATAAATAAAAGATTTGTGGGATTTTTGCTTATAGGATTAAATGCAAGAGATTTCGGCTACGAATGGATATATGTAAATAACTCAAATAACATCAGATTTTTAGACCCATTAATGGTAAATGAAAAACCGAAAAAATTACTTGATTTTATACATCTTGGTAATGCTTGCCGTATAGAAGGAGGCTGCAACAATGCATCGCCATATCAACCTTCATTGGAATTTTCAATTAAAAATACCCCGGCAAGCATGACAATAAGCTTATGGAAAAATAAACCTATTTTTAAAAATCAACCTGCAGATATCTATTTAAAAATGATTTTTGAATAAATATTTTAAAAATACGGCAACAAGGCGGTTTTGATATAATCAAAACCGCCTTGTTGCAAAAAAAAAGCTGCCATTTTGCAGCTTATATACTTCATAATCTTGGGAGGAGATTTGGGGATAGTTGTACATGCATGATAACCCAACAATTTTTTTTTTGTTAGTTCCATGCCCAAAATCGTAACAATTGTTTACAATACATTATTATTTGAATAAATATTTCAAAGTATATTTGAATTTCAGACTTTGTCAACAATAAATAATAAATAATCTTTTTCTGCTATAATTATTGTATTAGCATAAGGAGAAAAATTATGGCATCACAAGTAAAAGCAAGTCACATTTTAGTAAAAACAGAAGAAGAAGCTAAACAATTATACGAAGAAATAAAGGGCGGCAAAGATTTTGCACAAGCTGCAATGGAATATTCATTATGTCCATCAGGACATAATGGCGGAGATTTAGGATTTTTTCCAAAAGGCGCAATGGTAAAACCATTTGAAGATGCTGCATTTTCATTACCTGTCGGAGAATTATCTCAACCGGTACAAACACAATTTGGCTGGCATTTGATTCTTGTAACAGACATTGAAGAATAAACAATATGAATGAATACATTAAGAAAGCTCGTTTGTTTCTTGAAGAGGAACAAATAGATTATTTGCTTGTAAATTCTACCAATGAATTTTTGGTAGAATATAATGATTTGCAAAAAAATTCAAGATATTTTTTGACAGGTTTTACGGGGTCAACAGGTGATGCTATTGTATCAAAAGATAACGTATATTTATTTGTTGATGGCAGATATCACATTCAGGCAGATTTAGAGGTTAATCACGATGATATAACAGTCATAAAAATGGATTCTGCGACACTTCTTGAAGAATTAACTAATGTAATTGAAGAAAATGCAACATTAGGTATCTGTTCTAAAAAAAACTCAAAGTACCGATTAGATAATATTCAAAAAGCTTTAAAAGAAAAAAACATTACAATAAAACTTTTTGACAAAGACCCTATTGAACAAACACTTTCTGTAAATAACCAACATTTAACGGAAATTCCGATTGAATTATCAGGAAAAAGCACTTCTGACAAAATAGAAGATATAAGAAAGAATCTTAATGACCAAGAAGCATTGCTAATTACAAACCTTGAAGACTTGTCTTATATATATAATCTGAGAAATTTCGATAAAGAAAATTCTTGTTCCATAGAAGGAAAAGCTATTATTACAAAAAATGAAAATATTTTGTTTAAAGATGAAACTTTAAACAACTTTGAAAATTATGTAAGAAACCTTTCCGATATTAATAAAATATACTTAAACGAAGCTTATACTTCTGCTTATGATTATAACTTAATAAAAGATAAAGCAAAAAAATCTGAAATAGATATTCCAAGATTTATTAAAACAGATAAAGAAATTGAACATTACAAAGATTGTTTTAAAAGAACTGATAAAGCACTTATGTCAACAAGAGAGTATATATACGAAAATGATAACATCTCAGAATATGATATAAAAACAGCGTTAGAAGACAATTTCAAAAAAAATGGAGCAAAATGCCAATCATTCACATCAATTGTAGCAATAGACAAAAACTCTGCACTTGCCCATTATTCAAAGTCCTCTAAAAATGAAATATTGAAAGATGGTTCTTTGGTTTTAATCGACTGTGGCGGTTATTACGCCGGAGGTCTTGCAACAGATACTACAAGAGTTTTTGTAAAAGGTAAACCGTCAGAACTTCATAAAAAAGTTTACACAACAGTCTTAAAAGCCTTTTTAAAAGCGTTTAATATACAAAATTTTGATTGTGGATTTGATATAGATTGTACAGCCAGAGAATTCCTAAAAAAGAATTCTCCTGAGGGTTTTGTTTTTAACCACGGTCTTGGACACGGAATAGGAATAAGCGTGCATGAATCACCACCTACACTGGGCGCAATAGTCGCTAACGCATTTAAAGAAATAAAAGACAATATGTGCTTTACAATAGAACCCGGATTATACAGAGAAGATTTTTTTGGTGTAAGATTAGAAAATTCATGTTATATTAAAGATGGAGTAATTAATTCATTCACAAATATGTGCTATGAAGAAAAACTTATAGATTTTTCAATGCTTACAAGCCAAGAAAAGAAATGGTTAGAAAAATTTGAGGTTAAATAATGGAAATAACAAGTTTAAATAATGATTTAGTAAAAGATATAGTAAGATTACAACAAAAAAAATATAGAGATGAAAGCGGCAAATTTATACTGGAAGGATTAAAAGCTATTGAAGAAGCTTTTAACTCTGATATAGAGATAGAATACATTTTTGTAACAAAAGAAAAAGCAAGTCATTATAGTTTTTTGGACGAAAAAGTTATATATACCACACCTTTGGTATTAAATAAACTTTCAACAACAGATTCTGTTCCTGATGCAGTAGCAGTCGGATATCAAAAGAAATTTAGCGAAGAAATATTAAAAGAAGCAAAAAGAGTTGCTTTATTTGAAAACATTAAAGATTTAGGGAATTTGGGAACGATATTAAGAACAGCAACGGCCTTCTCACTTGATGCAATCATTTTATACGGTAACACTGTTGATTTATATAATCCGAAATGTGTAAGAGCATCTGTCGGGAACTTATGGAAAACACCTGTGTTCCAAACAAAAGAACTTAATTTCCTAAGTAAATATTTTATTAATTTTAAAAGAATTGCAACACTGCCTAAATCAGATGAAAGTACTTATTTGAGAGATTTTCAAACAGAAGGAAATACTCTTGTAATGTTTGGAGCAGAAGCAGACGGATTAAGTGAAGAATTAATAAAATTTTCAACTGATAAAATAACAATTGAAATGGATAGCAGCAAAGTAGAATCACTTAATTTAAGCATGTCTGCGGGAATTATTTTTTATAAGTTATTTTTGTTATAATATTATTTTATGAACACTAGCGAAGTAAAAAAGATTTGGGATGAAATAAAACAGGAATTAAAAAAAAATATTCCTGATACATCCTATGTATGGATAGAACCGCTTGAAGCAATTTCGTTCGAAGAAAATCAATTTACTTTAATTTCAAACGCATCTTTTGCCGTAAAATATATTAGAGAAAATCATTATAAAACAATTTTGGAATGTTTCAAAAAACATTTTAATAAAGAAATAATTGTAAATATTGAATTCAATCAAGAATATGCAGATAAACTAAAAAAAGAAAA
>JAFWGJ010000061.1 GCA_017512405.1 bacterium
AAAATGTTGAAAACAGACAAGAATATTATAAAAATTACCTGACATTAAAAAATATTGCCGTAAATGCAGGTTATAAAAAAATTGATATTTACCAAAAAGATTTAAATACAATTTATGTTTTAAAAAGTGATTTCACCAAAAACCTTAAATCTGAGGATTTAAAAATTCTTGCAAAAGAAAATAATATGCCTCAAAACGTTGAATATAAACTTATTGATGCAAAATCACTTCAAAAAGGAAGCAGAAGTGAATTCCGCTATGTAAGATTTAAAACGACTAAAACAGAAGATGAAAATTTCAAAAAATTAAAAGAAACCATTTTGAAAGACAAGGCTAATTTTAAAATTAAACAAAAATATGTTTTTTAAATCTTACAATTATAAAATAATACAAAGCTAAAAATAATAATATTTTTACAACCGTCAAAATGTTATTACTAAATTTAAAAAATAACAAAAATATTATAAAATATGAAATTACAGAAACTAAAACTGTTACAAACAAACACCTTAAAAGTTTTTTAGGGATAAAATAATTCATTTCTTTAAATTTCACCAATGAATTAAAAAATAACAACATAAAAATAGAAGATAACATTGAAATGCCAAAACCCAAAATTCCATAATATTTTATTAAAATAATATATAGAGTTATACAAAATACAGCAACAGCAAGACTTATAATTGTTTCGATGTAAGTTTTATTTTTAAGGTGATATTTCGTATTCATTAATTTCATAAATTCATGAATAAAAATAGTTACGGCACAAAAAGGAAACAACATTCCAAGATTTGTATATTCTGTTTTAAATGCCAGCTTTGCAATGTCAAACGAATAAAATAAAAATACGCAAACAAACGGTAAAAATAGAATTATAAAAGAATTTAAGACTGATGACATAAAATCTTTTATTTTATAATTTTTTTCAAATTTTCTGACTACAATCGGAAAAACAGCAAACAAAAGAAGTGAAAACAAAGGTGTCAAAACACTTGTAACAAAATACCATGCTACACCTACAACAGCAGTATTCACAAAATCTTTATTATATTGAAATACAAATTTCCCGAAATGCAAAATAAGCCAGATACAAACATTTGTTATAATCAGCGGAATGGCATATATAACAACATTATTTAAAATATTTTTGTCAAATTTAAAATGTAAATTTTCTTTTAATTTTAACTTAAAAATTATTATAAAATCAATTAAACAAACGCTAAAAGCCATTGCAGTCAGTAAAGACATTACATGATTTACAAAAGGTGAAAATGCAAAAAACAAAAGTAAAAGTGTTATTTGATAAATGATTATTGAAACAGTATATAACAGAGTTTTTCTTTGAATTCTCAGAAATTGATAAAACATTTGCCTTATACCGCAAGGAATTACAAGAATTAAGACCATAAAAAATATACTTTGTGAAATGTAAAATTTTTCTGCAACTATATTTTTAAATATAAAATATAAAGCAAAAATAAAAATATAAGTAATAATTTCCAGAAACATAATACCTGAAAGGAAGTTTTCCAATTCACCCGAATTTTTATATTTTTCAAAAAATCTCAAAACAGATTTTGCAACCCAATCAGTTGAAATAGTGCAAAGAAAATTCAAAATACCTATACTGATTTGAAAAATACTCATTTCCTGAGCCGTTAAAAAGTACGCAAATATTGGAACAATAAGCAAAGCATTAAGAATAACCAGTATTCTGGATGGCAAATAGCTTAAAAAACTTTTTAAAACAATACTGTAATTACGTGATAATACAGTTTCATTCATCTTACTAACCCTTTAAAAGATTAATAAAATCTTCTATAGCTTTTTGTTGATTAGAAAGTTCTTCTATTTTTGCTTTTGTTTCGTCAACAAGTTCCTGAGGTGCTTTTTCTACAAACTTCGGATTGTTAATTCTGCCCTCTAATGAACCTTTTTCTTTCAAAAGTTTTTCCAATTTCTTGTTTTGACGTGCAATTTCAGCATCCATATCAATTAAATTTTCTAACGGGATTATAATTTTTGATGCTGAAACGACTGTTGTTGCTGATTTTTTAGAAGAATTATCAGTATTATCAATAAATTTAACATTTTCAACTCTTGCAAGACGTTGTAAATATGGAATTACTGCCTCAAATACAGGCTTTTCTTCTGCTGTTGCAAGTATTTCAATATCAACCTTTATTGATGGTGAAATATTGAAACTTTGACGAACATTTCTTAATGACGTAATTGTTTCAAATACAATTTCCATTTCTTTTGCTTCCTGAGGGAATTTGTATTCTTCTTTGTATTTAGGATATTCAGCTTTAATCAACGCATCCGAATTACATTTAACATCTAATACCTGCCAGATTTTTTCCGTAATATGAGGCATTATTGGATGTAACAAGCGCAATGACATATCAAGAACGTGTTTTAACATTCTTTGAGTATTTTGTTTTAAGTTTTCGTCTTGAAGTTGAATTTTTGCAATTTCAACATACCAGTCGCAATAATTATTCCAAAAGAAATCATATAAAACGTGTGCCATTTCACCAATTCTGTAATTTTCAACATTATCGTTTACAAGTTTTACTGTGTCGTTAAGTGCGTTTAAAATCCACTTGTCAGCGATAGTTAATTTGCTCATATCAACAGGGTTATCATCAACACCCTCTAAATTCATTAATACAAAACGAGATGCGTTCCAGATTTTGTTTGCAAAATTTCTTCCGTATTCAAAACGTTCGTCAGAGATTTTAATGTCTTGACCACCGTACGTACAAAGTGATGTAAGTGTAAATCTTAGAGCATCACATCCGTATTTGTCGATAATTTCAACAGGGTCTATTGTGTTGCCTTTTGATTTAGACATTTTTTGACCTTTTTCATCACGAATTAAACCGTGAATATAAACAGTTGAGAATGGTGCTTTTCCTGTAAATTCCAAGCCCATTGTAATCATTCTTGCAACCCAGAAGAAAATAATATCAAAACCGGTTACAAGAACACTTGTAGGGTAGAATTTTTTGAAATCGTCTGTTTCTGTTTGCGGAAATCCCATTGTTGAGAACGGCCACAAACCTGATGAGAACCAGGTATCAAGACAGTCTGAATCTTGTGTATAATGTTCTGGATCTGGATTTTCTTTTGCTACAACCATTTCACCTGTTTCATTGTGATAATATGCAGGAATTTGATGTCCCCACCAGATTTGACGTGAAATACACCAATCACGGATATTTTCCATCCAGCCTAAATAGTTCTTTTCCCAGCGTTCAGGAACAAATTTAATTCTTCCGTCTTTAACCGCTGCAATAGCCTCTTTTGCTAATGGTTCCATTTTTACAAACCATTGTTCTGATAATAACGGTTCAATGGTTGTATTACAACGCTGGCATTTACCTACATTGTGTTCGTGTTCGGTAATTCTCAATAATGAATTGTTTAAACTTAATAAGCCAACTGTTTTTTCACGAGCTTCGTAACGGTCTAAACCTTGTACGTCAGGGTGAACTTCAGGGCAAGATTTCATCTTACCTTCTTCATCAATAACCCAAATTGGTTTTAAACCGTGTCTTTTACCTACTTCAAAATCGTTAGGGTCGTGTGCCGGAGTAATTTTAACTGCACCTGTACCAAACGATTTATCAACGTATTCATCTGCGATAATAGGAATTTTTCTTTGAGAAAGCGGAACATAAACGTATTTTCCGACTAAATCCTTGTATTTGTAATCGTTAGGGTTAACGGCAATCGCAACGTCGCCGTACATTGTCTCAGGACGGGTTGTTGCAACAACAATTGCACCCTGTTCATCACATAGAGGGTAAGATATTTCCCACAAATGTCCTTTTTCTGTTTCGTATTCTGTTTCAATATCTGAAATTGCAGATTGACAGCGAGGACACCAGTTTACAATGTATGCACCTTTATAGATTAAGCCTTTTTCGTAAAGTTTAACAAAGACTTCTTTAACTGCTTCAGAACAGCCTTTGTCAAATGTAAAACGTTCTCTTGTGCGGTCAAAAGAAACACCTAAACGTTTACATTGGTCAAGAATAGCGGATTTGTGTTCGTTAGTCCAGTTCCAAGTTTCTTCAATAAATTTTTCTCTGCCTAAATCGTGGCGAGTTAAGCCTTTTTTCGCAAGTTGTTTTTCAACAACATTTTGTGTTGCAAGTCCTGCATGGTCAGTACCAGGAATCCATAAAGCCTCATAACCTGCCATTCTGTGATAACGAGTAAGAATATCTTGTAAAGTTTCATCTAAAGCGTGTCCCATGTGCAATACACCAGTAACATTTGGAGGTGGTATTACAAGAGAGTATGCAGGTTTTGGAGATTTTGCATCTGCCTTAAAATATTCGCCTTTTTCCCAAAACTCATATATTTCTTTTTCTGTTTCTAAAGCGTTGTAAACAGTAGGTAAATCGTTAACGTTTGTCATATTGTGTTCCTTTTCTTTCCGTGAATAAAGTAACACAAAAATGGCTTTGCGTAAAGTTTAGAAATTTATAATAACAAGTTAAGAATTTTAAATTCTAAGTTTATTCAATCCAATTTCAGCTAATTCTTTTAACGTTATTAAATTAGGCATATCTTTAAAGTTAGCATTTGTAATCATTAAATCTAACATAGATATTATCTGTTTAAAATATAATTCTGTTTCTGCAATTAAATCTTCATTTGAAATCATAATACAATTACCTTTCTTGTTCGCGAAAGCGATATTCAGATTATATGTATAAAATGTAAAAATGCAAGCAAAGAATGATGACAAAAAATTCCAATTAAAATTAGCACTTTCAAAAGTTGTTAAAAAACTTCATTTGAAAACCAAAAAGAGTTTATTTTTATTTTCAAGTGAAAATGATATTCCTATGTCAGTCCTAAGTATGATAGAAAGAGCACAAAAAGACCCGCAACTTTCTACAATATTTAAACTCGCTGAATCTTTTAATATTGAACCAAGTAAATTTATTAAATTAATTTGTAAGGAATTGCCACAAGATTTTCATTTTATTGACAAATAACAAATTTTTGCGTTCACGAACGCGATATGTTTTTATTTCTTCTTATGGCATTTGCAGTTTTTTACAGGGCATTCGCCGTTTTGATTTAGGTGTAAGTCTTGTGGCGTCATTGCTTCAACGTCAAAATCATACTTCTTTGCTAACGCCTCAACACGCTTGTAATATGTTGATTTATCTGTTGGTTTTTCCAAAATTAGTACGACTTTACCGCGTTTTCCTGTCATAAGTTGGTAGTGCAAAGCTTGTCCTACACTTTCCGCCCATTTTTTTGCAAAATCAAATTCTACCGCATTATCTTTTGTCAGGCAGTCAACTCTTGTATAATCCTTGTTTTTATATTCCGTAATCCCGTTATGAGCCTTACACCAAACCGTCTGATAAGATGCCTCACTGTGTTTATGTCCTGTTATATCTTTCGAATAATTAGTACTTGTATTATTTAAGTTAAAATCAAAAGGAATATATCCGTACAAATTCAAAAAATAAGCCACAACACCAAGAATTAATGCCGTAACAAGATACATAATTTTTTTTTGATATTTTCTGATTATCTTTCTTAAAAACTTTTTCATTTTAAATTATATCTTTTTTAATATCTTCGTAAATACGTTCTATAACTTCTTCCCAAGTAGTTTGTTGACGATAAAGTTTTATGCTGTCATACCAATCACACTTTGAAATATCCATGTGCCAGCGCCAATCGTAATATTTTGGCAAAATCATATAACATTTTTTGCCCATTGCACCGGCCAAATGACCTACCGAAGTATCATTACAAATTACAATATCAAGATTTTCCATAGCTCCTGCCGTATCGGAAAAATCTTTAAAAGTTGAAGCTATATCTACAATATTGTAGTTACCTTGTAAGTTTTTTACTTGTTCTTCACCATTCGTAACTTGAACGGAATAAACTTGTGTATTAGGTAATTCGAAAATCTTTTTAAAACTATCGGGTGTTATAGCTCTTTCCGCACCAATAAACGTATTACCCTGCCATTTTATACCTATTTTTAACTTGTCGTTATTAAAAAATTTGTCTTTATACCATTGAACTTTTTTAGGTACAGCGTGCATAAATTTATCACTTTTATAAAAAATTGTTTTATTGTCCAAACCCAAAAAGTACGGTAAACTCATTATCGGGCATTGATAATCACATTCTTCCGCCATTTCAGGTGTAAAACGCATTAATATTTTTGATTTACCTCTGTTTTCTGCAAACAAAGATAAAAGAGCCGACTGAGGTTTAAAATAAACCTTTTTACAACGTTCTTCCAATAATTTCAAATATCTGAAATACATTAAAGTATCGCCAAGTCCTGCCTCATAGTACACATATACCGTTTTTCCGGTTAAATCTTCACCACGCCAAAAAGGAATTTTACTAAACATATCACCATACAATTTTTGCTGTGTTTGTATTGCATGAGTGCGACTTATTCTGTATTCAAAATAGGGAAATCCTTTTTCATAATCTTTTATTTTAAAATAAGCTGAACCTAAGAAATAATGTCCTTCGATATCATTAGGTTCCATTTGCAAAAATTTATTCAAACAACTTATTGCTTCTTCTTGTTTGTCTAAATCAATATATACAAAAGCCAGATTAAAATATACTTCAGGTAATTTGTCAGTTAATTTCAAAACTTCTTCATAATAATAAGCAGCTTGTTCAAATTCACATTTATTTTTATGAGCCAAAGCAGTATTAAATAGTTCTAAAATCTTATTAGTATCTAACATAAGAAATATTATATAAAATTTTCCTTAATTAGTATAATATTTAATAAAAATTATTGACTTTTAAAACCAAAACATTAATATTGAGATATGAAAAAATATCTACTAATTGCAATATTATTAATATTTTTTGGAATATCCGTACAAGCAGAAGTCTTGCAAGGCGGTGTTTCGTATGATGTAAATTCTGCCAGAAACGAACTTTTGGACGGAATTAATTACACTATTGATTCAAAATATGTCAATAATTTTGTTTACGACACAGAATATAATCAAAATATAGGATTTATGCTTCAAGGCATGACCGAACTTAAAGACCGCACCCTTGCATATTTTTCTGATAATACTTATGCAGTTTATAAGCATAGTGACCCTTATCATGTTTATTATTACAGCGGTGATGGTGTTTTAAATTATGTTGAAGAAAAAGACGGTTTAAAATATCCTTATAAAACTTATAAATACAATACCGCCAAAAAGCTTGTAAATATGAGCATGCGTGTATCCAAAGCAGAAACCTTTATTTATTCAAAAGATGGCAAATTAATTGCTCATTGGCTGAAAGATAAAGCCTACGACGAAAGCGGAAACGTTATTATGAAAAGAAAATACGTTGAGTAAAATTAATTTTGTAAAACTTGTATTATAGTGTAACATACTACTTACACACATAATAAAAAACCTGACACAATGTCAGGCTTTGAATAAAATTAATAATAGGGAATAAGGAATAAGGAAATTTATAAAATCTTGATTACATATCCATTACGAAAGATGCTGTTGATTCCGTATTCTTGTCAGCATTCTTAAGGATTTGTTTTGTATTGAAATCTTGTACAAACAAATCATCTAATTGACGTGCTACTGTACCATCAAATACATGTTCATTCTTTTCAAGATATTTGAAAATACCTGAAACACCTGAAGATGCATTTGCTTTAACACTTTCAGTGATTTGTTGAATTGTTCTTTCAGGAACTCTTACATTAAGACCAAAAGGCTTTGCAGGACGTAAATTATTTGTCTTATTCTGCAAGGCATTATTATTCAAATTTTGGTTTAACATATCTGCCATATTTTCTACCCTTTGACCTTTCCACATGATTTATATCGGCTAACTCACATTAAAAGTTTAATGATTTATGCCAAAAGTCATGAGAAAGTTTACATTTATTTACAATTTTCGTCAAGGGGTACTATTTCTTTTTATAAACAATGTAGCTAAAATCACCTGATAGCTTGATTTTTTCTTCATAATTTTTTTGAACAAATTCGCAAAATTTAAATCCGTAATCTTCACAAATTATACTAAAGTAGTAGTCAGATGAATTCCATGAATTAAAAATTATATATTCCGGCATGGATTTTTTAAAATGTTCTACATATTTATCCACTCCAAAAGTTTCTTCATATAACGGAATCATGGAATTATAAAAATCATCTGTTTTTCTGTTTGACAAAAAGTTTATCATCATGCCTTCCGGAAAAATAATTATTTTGTCAGTTTTTTGGGTATTTTTTTCTATAAATTCCAGTAATTTATTTGTTGTTTCATATTTTTTTTCTGTATATATTTTACCCTTTGAAGTTTGTATTAAGTTACTTTTTGCCTTTATAAAATTAAGGTTATAAAATCCGATTAAAATACTCAGAACCAAAATATAAAATCCTGTATAATCCCAGTCTTTTTCAGTTAATTTATCTTTAAAACATATAGCAATGGCTATCAATAATATTGGTAAATAATAAGTACCGTAAGAGTTTAAAATTATACCCCAAAAAGATTTCAAACTAACTAAAAGAACACTCGAAACCACTACTAAAACACTTAAATTATTAAATATTTTTTTGTAATTAAAAATTGCAACCAGCAATAGGACGAACGGTAATGACATAAAAACGTCATAAGCTGTATTATTTTTAAATAATA
>JAFWGJ010000062.1 GCA_017512405.1 bacterium
AAAAAAGGAAAAGATACTCAAGAGCTTGAAGTTGAAAGCATGATTTTGACCGAAACAAAAGAAGATACAAAATACTGGGAAATATACGGTGAAACCGGTACTTATAACAGTGATGAAAAAATTGCACTAATGCACAATGTTATAGGCAATTTTTATAAAAATAATGAAGTTACCATGAGTTTTGAATCATCAAAAGGCACCTATAATGAAGAGAAAAATCAAATCATTTTATATGAAGAAACATTTATAGTAATGAAAGATGGTGTTACACTAAATGCTGACAGACTTGTTTGGTCTGGTTCAGATAAAGATATTGTAGCAACGGGAAATATCAGAGTAAATAAAAATAATGAATTTCATGCAACAGGTGATGAAATTGTAATTTCTCCTGACTACAATCATTTCATATTAAAGAAACAAGAAAATAAAACCATTTCAAAGCTATATGACAAAAATAACAAGTATGGAAAAGATAATAAAAAAGATAAGAAGGGAATACTATTCTGATGAAAAAATTTTTAATAACGATATTTGCAGTAATAATAGGCATTACGACAGCTGCAATAGCTTCCGATTTAATCATAGAATCAGATACTCAAAGTTACAATGAAAAAGACAGTAAAATAAATTTTGACGGTAACGTTACCGTTACTCTTGATGATGTCCATGTTGTCGGTGATAAAGCAGATGTTACAGTTACTAAGAAAAACAAATTGGATGTTGCAACATTTTACGAAAAACCTTATGCTTACCAAATTCAAGTAAATAAAAAACGAGAAGTAAAAGCAAACATTTTAAAACTTTCGCTTATAACAAAAATTTTAAAAGCAGAAGGCGATACCCAATCAATCGTAACTGACGGCAAAGAACCACTAGTAATGATTACGGCAGATGAGCAAGAATATGACTTAAATACAAATATTTTAACTGCTATTGGCGGTGTAATAATAAAATATCAAGATGTTCAAACATACTCCGATAAAGCAGTTATTTTAACAAATAAAAATGGAGAGTTAAAGAAACTTGATTTATACGGCAATGCAAAGGTTCAAGAAAAAGCAAGTAATGCAGAAGCAGACCACTTCACTTATGATGCTGTAAAAGAAGAACTTTATGCAGAAGGCAATACAATGTCGCATACTGTAACAGATGATAACATACCATTAACAGTAAAATCCCGTTATCAACAGTACAATAAAGGTACTAATATATATAATGCAAGCGGCAACGTAAGAGTTTGGTACGATGATTATTACGCAAAAGGTCCAAAGATGAATGTTTATCCGGATTCTAAAACAAACAAATTTAATGAAGTGTACTTTACAGGCCGTTCTATGATAAATCAAGAGGACAAAACAATATATGCAGATAAAATTAAAATGATATTGAAGCCTAAAGATTTTTATGCGGAAGGTAATACAAAAACAGTTATTCAAAACATAAAAAAAGAAAGTTTAGATGGAGAATAAAAATGTCTGAAATTCTTGATAAGGCACTTGAATTATTCTCTAAAAAAGATTATAAAAATGCAATTGATGCGTTTCATGTTGTTTTGGAAAACGAAGATGAAAGTGCAGAAATTTATAATAATATTGGTGTTTCATACTCAAATTTAGGTGATTATAAAAATGCCGAAACATATTTAAATAAAGCATTAAATTTAAATCC
>JAFWGJ010000063.1 GCA_017512405.1 bacterium
AAAATCCAACAGTTTTGTAATACTATATAATATAGAAATAGACAAGGTAAATGATGGATATAGCATTAGCGAAAGCAATAAAAAATTTAATAAAGAGGCAATAATAAGTGAATACGATACCAAATTTAAAACATATATGCTGCAGTTCTTTAAACTTAAATTTGAAAATACATCAGATGGAACTCTTTTGTTCTTTGATAAATTTGAAGAATGTAACAAAATTTTTGAAAAAATGCAAGAATTTATAATACAATCAAAAGAATTTTTAAAACAAAATAAAATCCGATTTCGTCTTAAAACAGCAGTATGTCTTGCAGATACTAAGATGAATAAGTCTTTATATTTACCTAAATTAGTTAAATTAATAACTATTTCAATTCCGAATAAAATAATGTCTCTTGGTAATTTTAAAGCTAAATATGAATTATTAAAAGAGCAACCATATAAAATAACAGGACTCGGTGATTATAGCTTAGGCAGTGATACAATTGAAGTGTACACGCTTGAACGTTAATCAGGAATTGGTTGAGGACCAATAGACATAGTCGCATCAAGTTCTATTGTGTGTCTGATTATTGCATGAGACATTAATAACAAGTAAGGATTTACCTGATTAACATTTGCCAAATTAACTTTTGCCTTAGGGTTAATAGTATCTTGTTGAATTTGTGGTTTTTGTTCCCTAAAATCTATAACTGTGCGCATTGAGTGTTGAGAACTATCTTTAAATAAACGTTTGAATAGTTCTTTTTTAGGAAATCTTTTTGAACAAACAATGGCAATATCAACTGAATTACCTGTAACCAAACTTACGGTAGCTTGTAAATTACCATAGTTTACTGTTGTAATAAGAATTTTTATAAAAGAATCTGATTCCGGTATATCATCATCTTGTTCAATATCCAAGTCAAAACCTACACCTTCTTGTAAAGGTAACCAAGGTAAATAAAGTAACATTAAGTTTTTAAGTGTTTGAATAGAATCATTATGAGAGTTGGCAGAAACACTTGCATTAATTATATTTACAGTATCTTGCAACGGTGATATATCAGTCATACCTTGTGCTGTTGCCATTGTCATCATTGAAACCATTTTATTCATAGCAATTTTACTGTTTCTTTGCAACATTGCCGAAACATTTGTAAGATTAACATTTTGATTTAATTGAGAAGCAAGATTTTGTTTAAATTTGGCTAATTCCTCTGATGACATTCCCTGAGTAGCCTGTGTATTATCAGCAATTTTAGCTTCCGTCTCAGTATCAGGAGCAGAAATAGGAGCTTGGATACGGGCAAAGTTTTGAGGCATTAAAGCTCGTCTTGTCTGATTTTTTGCAATGTTATGAAGTGCTTGCTGAGGACTAATTTGGTGCGTATCAAGCTGCTTTGATTGTAACATTTCCTGTTGTGGCAACATTTCCTTTTGAACAGTTTGAGATTGGACTTGCTGTTGTGGCAGAATTTGAGGTTGCGGCCTAATCTGTGGCTGTGGCTGTACTTGCGGCTGTGGTTGAACGTTCGGCTGAGGTTGAACGTTCGGTTGTGGCTGTACGTTTGGTTGTGGCTGTACTTGTGGCTGAGGTTGTACATTTGGCTGTGGTTGTACAGTCGGCTGTGGTTGTACCTGTGGCTGTGGTTGTACGTTAGGCTGCTGCTGAACTTGTGGCTGTGGCTGAACATTAGGCTGCTGCTGAACTTGTGGCTGTGGCTGAACATTAGGCTGCTGCTGAACTTGTGGCTGTGGCTGAACATTAGGCTGTGGCTGTACATTCGGCTGAGGCTGTACAGTCGGTTGTGGTTGTACAGTCGGTTGTGGCTGTACGTTCGGTTGTGGTTGAATGTTCGGCTGAGGTTGTACCTGCGGTTGTGGCTGTACTTGTGGCTGAGGTTGTACCTGCGGCTGTGGCTGTACTTGCGGCTGTGGCTGTACATTTGGCTGTGACTGAACCTGCGGTTGTGGCTGTACGTTCGGCTGCGGCTGAACGTTTGGCTGAGGTTGTACCTGCGGCTGTGGCTGTACGTTCGGCTGTGGCTGTACAGTCGGTTGTGGTTGTACAGTCGGCTGTGGTTGAACGTTCGGTTGTGGCTGTACGTTCGGTTGTGGTTGAACATTCGGTTGTGGTTGCATATTAGGCTGTGGCTGTACATTTGGCTGTGGTTGTACGTTTGGTTGTGGCTGTACGTTTGGCTGCGGTTGTACTTGCGGTTGTGGCTGAACGTTTGGCTGTGGCTGTACGTTCGGCTGTGGCTGTACAGTCGGTTGTGGTTGTACCTGCGGTTGTGGCTGAATGTTCGGCTGTGGTTGTACGTTCGGTTGTGGCTGTACGTTTGGCTGAGGTTGAACGTTCGGTTGTGGCTGTACGTTCGGTTGTGGCTGAACGTTTGGCTGTGGTTGTACAGTCGGCTGTGGTTGTACATTTGGCTGAGGCTGTACGTTTGGCTGAGGCTGTACGTTTGGCTGAGGTTGTACGTTTGGTTGTGGCTGTACGTTTGGTTGTGGTTGTACCTGCGGTTGTGGCTGAACGTTTGGCTGTGGCTGTACGTTCGGCTGTGGTTGTACGTTCGGTTGTAGCTGAACGTTCGGTTGTGGTTGAATGTTCGGCTGTGGTTGTACGTTCGGTTGTGGCTGTACGTTCGGCTGAGGCTGTACGTTTGGCTGTGGCTGTACGTTCGGCTGAGGCTGAACCTGCGGTTGTGGCTGTACTTGTGGCTGTGGCTGAATGTTCGGTTGTGGTTGTACAGTCGGCTGAGGTTGTACCTGCGGTTGTGGCTGTACGTTTGGCTGCGGCTGAATGTTCGGCTGAGGTTGTACATTTGGCTGTGGCTGTACGTTTGGCTGCGGTTGAACGTTCAGCTGTGGTTGAACGTTCGGTTGTGGCTGTACGTTCGGCTGTGGTTGAACGTTCGGTTGTGGCTGAATGTTCGGCTGAGGCTGTACATTTGGCTGTGGCTGTACGTTTGGCTGCGGTTGAACGTTCGGCTGTGGTTGAACGTTCGGTTG
>JAFWGJ010000064.1 GCA_017512405.1 bacterium
GGCTCATTTTTATTTATTTTTATTTTATAACAATATTTACTAGTTTTTTAGGAACTACTATTACTTTTACAATAGTTTTTCCGTTTATTGATTCTCGTGCTTTTGGACTTTCAAGAGCTATCTTCTTTAATTCTTCTTGGTCAAGTCCTTCATCAACTTCTATTTTATCTCTTACTTTGCCATTAATTTGAACAACAAGAGTTATAGAACTTGATTTTGCAAGGTTTTCATCCCATTCGCACCATTTTTCTTCATGAATTGATGTTTTTGCACCTAACTCCGTCCAAATTTCTTCGCACATATGAACTGCAACAGGCGACATCAACTTGATTAACGTTATTACTGCGAAACTGAATACATTTTTGTCTTCATCAGTCCATTGAGCTTTATTTGTCCAGTCTGAAATGTAATTTGCAAGTTCTCTATATTTTGATATTACTGTATTAAATTGAAAATCGTTAGCAATATCATTCGTAATACCCTTTATCGAAATATGAGCCATACGAATTAAATCGTCATTTACTTTTGAACGTGTTTCAGGAATCACATAATCAAGAGTAATTTTATCTTGATTTGTAGATATCATTCTCCAAACTCTGTTTAGGAATTTGTAACATCCCTCAACACCTGCATCAGACCAGTCAAAATCACGAGCTGGAGGAGAATCCGAAAGAATAAATAATCTTGCAGTATCTGCTCCGTAATTTTCAAAAATCTCATCGGGATCAACCGTGTTACCTTTTGATTTCGACATTTTAGAACCGTCTTTAAGAACCATACCTTGTGTTAACAGGTTTTTAAACGGTTCATCAAATCCAACTAATCCTAAATCATGTAATGCTTTTGTGAAAAATCTTGAATAAAGTAAGTGTAAAATGGCATGTTCAATACCGCCGACATATTGGTCAACAGGAAGCCATTTATCTGCTAAATCTTTATCAAAACATTTTTCTGAATTCTTTGCATCTGCATATCTTAAATAATACCAGCTTGAACATACAAAAGTGTCCATTGTATCTGTTTCACGAACTGCATGCCCGCCGCAAACAGGACAAACCGTGTCTTTGAATGCTTTTGAAGTTGTAATTGGTGATTTACCTACAACTGAAAAATCAACATCTGTTGGCAATAATACAGGTAATTGATCTTCCGGAACAGGTTGAATACCGCATTTATCGCAATATACAACAGGAATTGGTGCGCCCCAGTATCTTTGACGAGAAACAAGCCAATCTCTTAATCTGAATTGTGTCTTAAATTCACCAAAACCGTTGTCAACAGCATATTGAGTAATCGCTTTTTTAGCGTCTTCGTTTTTCATTCCGTTAAACTGACCTGAATTTACAAGAACTCCAGGTTCTGTATATGCAGCATCTTCACAATTTGATGGATTTTCAGGGTTTTCAATAACAACCTTCATCGGAAGATTATATTTTTTAGCAAAATCAAAATCTCTTTCGTCATGAGTAGGTACAGCCATTACAGCACCTGTTCCGTATTCAACAAGTGCATAATCAGCTGTCCATAATGGGAATTGTTCCCCTGTAAAAGGATTTATAGCGTGAGTACCCAAAGGAACACCTGTTTTTACTCTGTCTGTGGAAAGTCTTTCGATTTCTGTTAATTTTCTGGCATTTGCTCTATAATCTTCAACTGCTTGTCTGTTTTCATCTGTTGTAAGAGCTTCAATATCTTTGTATTCAGGAGCTACAACCAAATATGTAATACCGTGAACAGTGTCCGGACGAGTTGTATAAACAGGTATTTCAAGGTCTTTTTCAACAACTTTGAATTTTAAAATCGCACCATGAGATTTTCCTATCCAATTTGCCTGCATTGTTTTAACATTATCACCCCAACCTTCAAGTTTATCCAAATCTTGAAGAAGTCTGTCTGCGTAATCCGTAATTTTTAAAAACCATTGAGAAAGATATTTTTTCTCGACAACACTATCACAACGCCAGCATTTGCCGTCAATAACCTGTTCATTTGCAAGAACAGTTCCGCATTCATCACACCAATTTACAGCTGCTTCTTTTTTGTATGCTAAACCTTTTTTATATAGTTGTAAAAACAGCCATTGAGTCCATTTGTAATATTCAGGTTTGCAGGTTGCGACTTCACGTTCCCAGTCATAAGACAAACCCAGCATTTTTAATTGTTTTGTCATGTATGCAATGTTTTCATCAGTCCATTTTGCGGGGTCTGCACCATGTTTCATTGCGGCATTTTCAGCAGGTAAACCGAAACTGTCCCAGCCCATCGGATGTAAGACATTGTAGCCTTGTGCTTTTTTGAAACGTGCTATTACATCGGTAATTGTGTAATTTCTAACATGTCCCATGTGAAGTTTACCGCTTGGATACGGAAACATTGACAAGGCATAATATTTTGGCTTATCTGAATCGTTTGGAGTATGAAAAGTATTATTTTCTTCCCAAACTTTTTGCCATTTTTTTTCTATTTCCTGTGGAAAATATTCTTTGTTCATAATTACTCCTATTTAGTAAATTTACCTTAATTTTACCACGATAAAAGTAATTTATGCAAAAATTTATGAAATATGTTAAAAAGCGGTTTATCCCTCGTATTCAACCGTTGATTCAACTTCGGGAGCAATGTTTTTTGCGATATACATATCTTCCTTCAAATCATTCGTTTCATTTGAATTATTATTGTGTTTTTGCAGATATTGAATATATTCTGCGTAAGTAATTACGCCATTTTTATTAGTATCCATTTCTTCGTTATATTTTTCATCACCCTTTTTGGCATAAACCATTTTCTCATCAATTTTTTCAGTTTTTTCATCTTTATTTATGTTAGCACTTACAACTTTTGAGTTTGAATTTGCAAGCTGCATAACCTGCAATATTTTAGCCTTATCCTTTTCGCTAATACCGTTTTCTTCACAATAATTGTTGAATTCTTCTAACGTAATTTGACCGTCATTATCGGTATCAAATTGCTTCATAAAAGCCGGACTACCTTTTTTAGCAAGCACAATTTTACTTGCAGGTGATTGATTATTACCTGTTTTGCTGTTTAATTTATTATTTCTGATACTTACAATATCCGTATTGCTAGAAACCCCAGATAAATCCATTTATCATACTCCTATTATAAAATTATATATTACTTTATTCCACATTTCAAAGATATACTAACACTATACTGCATTTTAAAATGTTTCACATAACGTAATCTAAAAAAGCCTCTGCTAACAGAGGCTTTTTATTATGCTTTTTTAGATTGTTTACCTTCATTTAACTTACCGTCTAAGTAAGCGATTGTTTCAGGGAAGTGTTGTTGCAAATATTGTGAACGCAATGCCAATAAATTGTGTGATTTTGGCGTTGTCAAAAGAGCATTACTTTCTGCAATAGTTTCTTTTTTACCACCAGCTTCACCGTTGTAGTGATTTTCATGGTCTATGAAGTATGCAATATGATTTCTTTGTGCATCAGGAAATGCCTTATTGAAAGCATCTTTTTCTTTTGAATATATTTCATTGAATTTTTTATCTTCAAATATAGCATTTTTCATTGTTGTATCTGCATACATCATATTAACATCTTTTGTATCAACAGCATGACCTAATTCGTGCAAGATGATAAATAAATCATTACCTGCATATATTTTACTATGCGTTAAGTCCTTTTGAGTATATGACCTTAAAACATCTTTTGTACCTTCAACAAATGCAACGTTTTCATTTAGTTTAAGTAATTCTTCACCCGGCATTTGTTTAAATACTTTTAATATTTCTTCTCTATTGCCTCTGATGTGTGTACCATTAACAAATGTTGCATTACGTTTAGGATTGTTCATATCTTGAACTTTAATAAATTCACCATTTTCAATTACAATTTCATACTTTTCATTGTTTTTTGAAGAAATAAATTTGTTATCATTAACTACTTCAAAAGTTTCGCTGTTTTTAAGTAATACGTTGCCGTTTTTGTCTGTTATTTTGTAATCAGAAAGTCTGTTGCCTTGTGGGTCATCTTGGAATAGGTACTCTGTTTTTGTACCTAGAGAAGATACCATGTTCTTTCTTACAGTTGTTATACCTGTTTTTTTATCAATAGTACCTGATGAAACCACTTCAGTTTTACCACCTGGATATTTGTATGTAATATTCATTACACCTTTAACTTCAGATGGTTCTGTATATTCGGTTCTTTTTACGTTGCCATTTTTATCTTTTATTATACGCACTTCGTGAGTTGCAGTATATTTTTTAAACTGATTTTTTTCTGCACGAATTTTAGAAACAGTATTATTTCTGTAATCAACGGATTTCTTAATTTGATATTCTTTGTCTTTTGACGCATAATAATCAACAGTTTCCATTGCGTAACGTTTCATGTTCTTGTCTACGATTTGAGTAATTTGTGAATTATTTTTCTTTGTTGCCGTAATTGTATAATCACCTTTTGAATAAGCATCACGGGCAAAAATAACTTCTTTTAGGTCGTCGCCTGCCAAATCGGAAATTTCATCCACCTTTTTTGCAAGCTTTTTGCAATCAATATCTTTTTCATGAACAGCTTTAATAATGTTAGCCGGTTCTAAATCTGTTCTTGCTAACGTTATGGCATTTTCTAATTTTTCACTATCATAACCTGCAACTTCACTAAGCTGATAATCCTTGAATTTTGGTTTACCTTTTCTATCATCAAGATTGGCAACTTCTGTAATTTTACCTAGCTTTTCTGTATTTAGAGAAGAAAAGAACGACAAATAATCAGCAGAAACATTACTTCTTGTTGCAAGTTGTTTTACATAAGTCCATTTTTCAGGCGCTTGAGTAACTTCTCTTATAATATTATTTCTGTAAGAATCTATTTTAAACTTAGGTTCTCCATTATCAAATTTAACGTCTTTCAAAAACTGTTCGGCTTTTTCAGGATTAAATTCTTCAGTTTTTTCGAACGAATCCTTTTTACTGGAAACTGTTACTGCATTTGTTTTTTTGTTTTGGTCTACTGCGTTAATACTACCAAAAGATATTCCTTTTATATTCACTTAGACACACCTTTTCTGCATTTATATGTATTTTAAGGAGCCTAAATTTCAAAATTGCCCAATTTTAAGCATTTTGTAACATGTGTTTACAAGAACTATGATAAGAATTTAAATAACTATTTTGCAACAACAGCTAATTTAGAACCTTTTTCAACCTTTGGAGCTGTTTTATAAGGATTTGATACAATGTTGTATTGAGGATTGTACATTACTCTTGATTTTTTAGCTTCCTGTTTTTCAGGTACTGAGTATAAAATCAATGTGCTGTTATACATATCAATTCTGTTATCATCTCTGTATCTGCCTGTTGCTTTTACATGTTGATAATCTTCTTCACTATTGAAACGTTTGATAAAGTAGTTTCCTCTGTCTTCGCAAACTTTATATACTGATTTATCTCTGTTATCAGCATTTTTGAAAGTTGTACCAACTTGTAAACCACCTTTTAAACCAACTTTATCGTTATTTGTTGTGTGTAAAGAAATACTGTCTAATTTAACGTGTGTTGGTCTAAATTCAGCTTCTTTATCAAGATTTACATTATTAGCATTGAACAAAGTTACTGCCATTGCACCATCTGCTGATTGTCTTAAAATTGCAGAAACAGGTTTTCCGCTGTTTACATCTCTGTGTAAATCTAATGTGAACGGAGCACCGTCATTTAATGCTTTTAATTCAGGTCTTTCTCTCAATGCCATTGTTTCATTCATATCATTGTAGAAGTTTTGGATGAATTTTTTATTGTTATCGTCCAACCATTCCCAATGTAATGAACCACGGTTTTGAAGATATACGTTTTTAGCTTTTTCTTCATAACCTGTTACACCTAATTCATCACCGGCATACATTGTAGGGTTGCCCGGTAAGCTTACCAAGAAGCCCATCATCGCTTTAAATTTGCTCATGCCTGGTTTTAAGATAGTTTCAAATGTTGCATTAAATAATTTTGATTTTTCATCCTTGCTTAAATTTAAACCATGTTTCTTTTCAGCTTGTTTCATAACTGCTTTAATTGTTACATCAAACGGTTTTGTACCGAATGCATCTGCTGAAAATTCTTTGTCTAAATATTTACCTGAAGCCATATCCGCAACTGATTTGCTTATTGCTGAATATACTTCATCTTTTCTTTGACCTTGGAATACTTTGCCTAATGCTTTTCCAAATCCGCCTTTAACTGCATCACCCATAGCGATTGCTTTGTTGCTTACTTTGTTGAAGTCAACACTGTTGATATCAGCGTCAGTAACTTGATCAAACATTTTATCTTTTAAAACAGCAGTTGCAATTTTCTTATGGTTGTAGTTATCAGAGAAATTAGTGTGGAACAATTCCATATCTAATGACAAGCAGTGCAACATACGAGGTTTATCGTGGTTGCCTACAAATGTGTATGAATAAAGAATTGAATCCAATGGAGCTGAGTTCAAATAATTATCGCCACCAACCATTTTATCAAAGATTTTTCTTTCTCTTGCATTTTGGTCAATTGTTGCACCTGTTGTAATATCTTTGTTAAAGATATTTGCAACATCTGTGAAGAAGTATGAGTAGTTAGCGATACTTGTCATACCTGCTTCTTGATGTAACTTCATAACTGCATCTTTTGCAGTTGAATATTTACCTGAATTATCGTGTAAAGCAAATTCGTCAGTAACCTCGGCTACCATATATGCGTTTTTGTTTTCACCTATAACACCTTTTGAGAAGTTTTTCCAGAAATCAACAACGCTTGACCATTCATCTTTGAAATTTGCATTGCCGTTTCTTAAAGCATCCATATCAGCGATATCTTTTGCTGCGTCAATTCTCCAATCAAGACCTGCATTGTTTCTGTCAACAATCATTTCAGCTAATGCAAAACTGTTTTCATTTAAACCTTGTAAACGTTTTGTTACTGCGTTTGTGATTTGTGCCTTGTCTTGAGAAGATATAGTTCTTACACCGTTTTTCAAACGTTTTACAACTAAGTTTGCTTCATCCTCAGGAGAATCAGCCAAAATACCCATTGATGCTAATGTTGTATCTTCTTTCATTTTATTGTAATCATAAGAAACTGTTCCGTCCTCGTTAACTTTTGCTTGTGTTTTTGGAGCAACAGCTTTAACTAATGCATATTTTGCAATATCTTGGTTAACTAACGGTAATACATATTTACCTAATTTAGAAACTTTATTTCCTTCAAATAATTTTCCGCCCAAATTTTTGTTAACTTGCTGCATTACATCATTTGTGAATGTAAATAATTCGTTTGTAAATAAAGAATCTGCTTTTGCGTATGTATTTTTGTTTTCAGCAGTAACTTGCGGATTGCCTGCTTTAAACATTTCATAACGTGACATACCGATTTGATTTGCTTTTGTTGCACGATTTGTGATTAATGATGAACCCAAAACCGCAACTGTATCATCAGCAAATTCAATTGAGTCCAAAGGTAATGACATTATTGATTTTAAAGTCAATTCTTTATAGTTACTTGTTTCTTTAGATGTTTTAGTTTCGTAATCACCATTAATTACGTTTTCAACTATTTTTTCATTAATATCGTTATTTGCAGGAAGTTCGCCTTTTTTAGTTAAGTCTGCAATTTGAGCCATTGCTTTTTTAGGATCTGAACTTACATTTTTCAAAGATTGAGCAACGTATTCATTCAGGATATCATTTGTTTTTCTTGTCCAATATTTACCTGAATTTACAACGTAATCTTGTGCTTCAAAGTTTTTAGCTTTAATTTTGTTTGTTTGATATTCTTTATCGTGTGGATTTAAGTTTTCCAAACGTTTTGTATCAGCGTGAGAGAATACAAAGTTTAATTTTGCGATGTCAGTGTTAGCATCCCAAGTTTCAAAACCGTTTTCGTATTTATCTTCTAATACATATGCTTCTGATTGAGTTAAGAATTTTGCTGCAAGAGGTTGATTTAACATTATTTTCTTATCAGCATTTTTATTATAAGAATTTAATTTTTTAACATTGCTGTTGTATGTTTCAGGGTTAATTTCAAATGAATATGGAACAACTGTATCATTGTGATTGTTGATATCATAAGCATTGCCTGTATCTAATTTGTCATAAGATTTGATTAAGTTTTTAGTATCTTTTTTATCTGCTTCTGAAACTAATCTGCTGTCATAAATTTGAACAAATGTTGGTTTTTTAGAATCATAATCAGGATTTTTAGATGACTTAATTTGACCGTCAGCACCTTGTTCATATTTATAAGGAGAGTTTACAATTTTGTGTTCAACATAATCTTTGTTTTTAGCGAAAATACCCATTGATAAAGGACCTGATTGTAAACCGCTTGCTCTGAACCAATTATAATAAGGTGATTGTTCGCCCCATTTTAACATGTGTTTAAAGTGAACACCTTCAAGACCTTCGTTTACAAACGCACCGTCTGAAACGAAGTTCATACCATTTTTAAATAATTTCTTTTGTAAAGATGCATAATTGTCAATATTACCGATAGAATTTGACATTTGCATACAATTTTTATTCCAATAACTGTGAGATGATAAGCTGTCATCAGTAAAGATTGGTGTTGAAACAATTCTTGAATAACCGGCTTTTTTAAGTTTATCAATGTTAGCTTCAATACCAGCTAAGTTACCACCCATTTTATTTGAGAAAGTTTTAGTGGCATATTTTGATTTTTCTTCAATATTTTTGTTTAAAGTTGGTTTGCCTTTTTCATCGTAAACCCAGCCAACTGCATAAGAGTCAGGTAAAGCAAGAGTCATTGAACCGCCTTTTGAAACTTGTGTTCCGTCTTGCATTACAAGGTTAAATTTATCAAAGTTACCATTCTTAGAATAATCAATTACAGAACCTGCATCAACTTGGTAGAATGATTTACTGTTGTCTTTTTTATCTACCAATTTGTAACGGTAAGCGAATGGTGCTTTTGATTCCAATTCATCATAAGCATAACCCATGTCAATTTTCACACCGCGGTTGCCAATTTTAACTGATTTAACACCTAAATCAGTATTTTCTAACATTTTATCTACATTATAGTTATCATTACGGTCTTTTTTAACACTAAAAACTTCCAAATAACAATCATATTTATTGCTGTCATGTGGAAAATTGAATTCGAATTCCTGAGTTCCGTTTTCTGACTTTTTATGGTTAAATCCCTTGAAACTAACTGCTTTTACCGGATTCAAAAGGTTTAAATTAACTCGCATGCCCTACCTTTACACACATTATTAGATACTTATATAATGTCTATGAACCATGAAATTTGCCTTTTTTAGGGCTTTTGTTACAATATTTTTACATAAAAAAAGAGGCACTTTCGTACCTCTAAATTTTAATATCCATCGTATTTTTTAATGTTTGTTTCTATAAGTTTTGTTTGTATACTTTATCTGAATGTTTTTCAATTTCTGGAGTATCAATTTCAAAAACGTGAATTCTTGAAGGACCTAAATCTACTTTAATTTCACCTTCGCCTGCTTGGTATTTTGATTGTTTACCGTATGATGGAAGCAAGTTTTTCAATTCTTGGTCTGCTTTCATTGTTGGAACTTTTACCGTTGCAGTTACGTTTCTGTTAATATTTTTGTTACCGATTACCAACAAAGTTTTTCCGTCTTTGTGTCTTGCGTAAGCAATAACTTGGTCATCTTTGTCGTTTTTCTTGTCTAATTCGATGAAAGAACCTTTTGTTACAACATCTTGGTATTTGTCTCTCATTTTGAAAGATTCAGTCATGAATTGTCCGATTTCAGGATTTTTTCCGCCCGGTTTTCTTGATAAGTTAAAGATATCCAACTTTCCTCTGTGTACTGTCATTTCGTGACAATCAGTTTCGGATTCTTCTGATTTTGAGTGGTCATAACCGTAAACATAGTAATCACCTGATTGGTATCCGTCTACATAGTATGGATTTAACATAGGTAATGTAGCTTGTAAACCTGCTGTTAAGTTACAATATTCAGTACCGCCGTGGAACATAGGTGAAATATCATCGTGAGTTGTGAATGAACCGATAATTGATTTACCTTTTTCCAATCTGTTAGACATTTCAATATTTTCTTTTACGAAATCATTTAAGTCTTTAGCACCTTTCCATTCATGGAAAATGTGATATTGACCATAGTATGCATCAAATCCTGCTCTTAATGAATCTTCAGGTCTGTCTTGAGGCATGTTAGCTTGTGGTGAAGCGTCTTCGTAAGTATAAGTTTCACCTAACCATCCAAATTCAGGATCTTTTGAGTGAGAATAAGGAATGATAATATCCCAAAATTCAGTAGGTTTCGCACGAGCTACGTCTGCTCTGATACCGTCGATACCCATTTCTACACACATATCAACATATTTTTTATGTAAGTCAACCAATTCAGGGTTTAATTCTCTTTTTGTTTCGTCTGAATATGGTTGGAACATTCTGATATCATTCCATCCTTGAGGAGTTTTTGCTTGGCCGTCACGTTCTTTTGCCATTAATTCAGGTTTTTCTAAATATAAATCGTAAGATGAGCAGCTTGGCAAATCTAACATAACTTTGATATTACGTTTGTGGCATTCATCAGTAAAGGCTTTAACTTGTTCTTTTGGACTTCTTTTATCGTTTTTGTCGATTAAATTAGGGTCAATTGCTAAGAAATCCAATGGTGAATATAAAGAACCTGCAAGTCCCATAGCGTGTTTTTTACCTGTTGGGTGGATAGGTAAAATGTGGAAAGTGTTAAAACCTTCTGCTTTAACTTCGTCTAATCTTTCAATTGCGTTTAAGAAAGTTCCGTGTTGTTCTTTTCCTGTGATTTTTTCATCACCGTTTTCATCTTTTGCGTTGAAAGTTCTTGGAACAATTGCTAAAATCTTTGATTCGCCGTTTTGTAACATTGAACGTAAATTATTTTTATATGCAGGAGCCTCAGCTTTTTTTGCTTCTACTTTTTCAGTTTTTGCAGGCGCAGAAACTGTTTTTACCATTGTTTTATTCATTGCAGCTTGTGCATTTAAGAAATTATTCAAAGGATTTGTAACAGGAGCTTTTGGCTGTTCACTACCTGTAAAGCTTGGAACAACTTTTTTAGTTGCAGCCTTGTTTAGCTGTATATTTAAGATATTTGCTTGTATTGACTGTACTCTTGACATTGTCCTTATTTCCGCTTTTATTTCCTACTTAACTGCTTTACCTTTTCCGAATAAGAATTGTGATGCAACTGTTAAACCTGTTAATGCTGCTGCTGTTGTGCCGAATGTTTTACCCCATTTTTGAGAATTGTAAGTTTGTTGAACTGTTTTTGTCAACATTTCATCAGGAGCTACACCTAATAATAAGAATTTGTATTCTGACGATGCACCCTGATCACCTGTTGTTTTGTGATTTGGTTTTGTAAAGTAATCAGCACCACCAATTTTTGTATATACTTCATTGTTGTAAGTTTTAATTTGTTTTTCTAAACCGGCTTTTTTCAATTCTTCAACAGTTGTTTTATCCATTTCTGAATTGTACATAAAGTTCATTGCTTTTTGATAGAAATCATAATCGCCAGGAACATCTACGCCTTTTCCTTCTTTGAAGTATTTATTAACAACTTTACCGTCTTTTACTTCTACTTGGCTTCTGTCAACATTTGTTGAATTATCTTGACTTCTGTTGAAGTAGAATTTGATTGAGTGGTCTGATGAGTGTCCTTGTAATGTTGTTTGTTTTACAAGTTCCATCATAGCTTCTTTAACTTCTCTTGAAGAACCATCATTTGGAATGTTACCTTTTGA
>JAFWGJ010000065.1 GCA_017512405.1 bacterium
AAGAATTTAGGACGTTCATTGCAGCAATTACAGGATTTCTTTGTTGCTCTGGGGCGTGTATTTGAATTATCCGATTACGAGCCCAAAATCATAAACAAAGAAAATGCTGTTAAATTCCCTGAATTTAAAGAAGGTTTGCATTTTGAAAATGTAAATTTTGAATATAAAAAAGATTTGCCTGTATTAAAAAACATAAATCTTAATGTTAAAAAAGGCGAAACTCTTGCTATTGTGGGTAATTCAGGAGGAGGAAAATCAACGATTGCATCTCTTGTTCCAAGATTTTATGATATAAAATCAGGTTCGATTACTTTTGATAATGTTGACGTGAGAGATATTGACTTAGCGGATTTAAGAAATAATATTGCAATGGTATTTCAAGATAATTTTTTGTTTGCAGGCACAATAAAGGAAAATATTTTATTAGGAAATCCGGATGCAAGCGAAGAAGAATTAATGAATGCGGTTAATTCTGCACATTTACAAGACATGATTGCAGAGTTGCCGGACGGAATTAATACTGAACTTACAGAAAGAGGGGTTACTCTTTCTGGCGGTCAAAGACAAAGAGTTGCTATTGCAAGAGCTATGATTAAAAATGCTCCTATAATTATTCTTGATGAAGCAACTTCTGCTTTGGATAATGAATCGGAAGCTATTGTTCAGCTTGCCTTAGACAATCTTATTAAGGATAAAACGGTATTGTTAATCGCTCACAGATTTACAACAATTAAAAATGCGGATAGAATAGCGGTTGTAAATGAAGGTGAACTCGTTGAACTGGGTACACACGAAGAATTAATGCAAATTGAAAACGGTGAATATAAACATTTATATGAAATGCAATTTAATAAAAAAGAAGAAAATACAGAGGTAACAAATGAGTAAATATTTATTGGAAATAGGTTGTGAAGAATTACCGTATAAATTTATTGCACAGGCAATATCACAATTAAAAGCAGGTTTTTCAAAACTGTTAACAGAGAATAATATAAATTATTCCGATATTGAAGTATATGCTACTCCAAGACGTTTAGCTGTAATAGTTAGCGGATTATCTGAAAAACAGGATGATGCAATAAAAATATTAAGAGGACCTATTAAAAATGTTGCCTATGATGAAAACGGTAATTTAACAAAAGCAGGTGAAGGTTTTTTAAAGAAAAATGGCTTAAATCCTCAGGATGCATATTTAGAAGATAATTATTTACATGCAAAGATAGAAGTAAAAGGTAAAGAAACAGCAAAAGTTTTGCAAGAAAATATTCCTTCTTTAATTCTAAAAATGCAGGGTTCTCACTTTATGAGATGGGATAATTTCGATGAAAAATTTCAACGTCCAATCCGTTGGATTGTATCAATAATGGATAATAACGATGTTCCTTTGGAAATTATAAACGTTAAATCAGGCAGAGTATCTCGAGGTCATAGATTTGCAAATTTAAATTTTGGTGAAATACCTCATCCCGATAAATATAAAGAAGTTCTAAGAGAGATGAACGTTATAGTTGATCAAAATGAAAGAAAAGCAGAAATAATACGTCAATCAAAAGCTGAGGCTGATAAAATTGGCGCAGTAGTTAGATATAGCGATGATTTATTGGAAGAAGTAACTCAATTATGTGAATGGCCTGTTGCTGTTACTTGTGAATTTGATGAAAAATTCTTGACTATTCCCGAAGAAGTAACAGTAACGGTTATGGCTGTGCATCAGCGCTATTTTGCTTTATATAAAGACGGAAAATTAACAAATAAATTCATTACAATTACAAATTATGTAGGCGACGAGTTTGAAAATATTAAGGCCGGAAATTTGCGTGTAATAAAAGCAAGACTTGATGATGCAGTATTTTTCTTCAATGAAGATACCAAAAAACCACTGTCGGATTATGTTGAAGGGTTAAAAGGTATGACTTTCCAAAAAGGTATGGGGTCTATATATGAAAAAACTCAACGTATAGTTGAATTATCAAGTATAATTGCAAAAGAATTGGGTAAAGAATCTGAAACAATAACAAGAACTGCTCAATTATGTAAAGCTGATTTATGTACAAGTCTGGTATTTGAATTTACTGAATTACAGGGATATATTGGTTCGGATTATGCAAGAATTTCAGGTGAACCGCAAGCTGTTGTTGACGGCATTAAAGAACATTATTTTCCTTTAAATGCAGACAGTGAGCTTGCAAAATCAATTGAAGGTCAAATAGTAGGTATTGCAGATAAAATGGACACAATTTGTGCAGTTTTTACTGATGGTAAAAAACCAACAGGCTCATCTGACCCGCTCGGTGTAAGACGTGCCGCATTAGGTATTATTAAAACAATTATTGCAAATAGTTTAAAACTTGATATAAATAAATTAATAGAAAAATCATTGGAACTTTTACCTGTGAAAAAAGACTGTATACATGACATACAAGAATTTTTTACACAACGTTTGATAATTTTCTTGAATGACGAGTACAAAAAAGATATTCTTGAAGCATGTTTATCAAAAAATCCATTGGCTGATTTGTCTGATTATGTAGCAAGAGTAAAGGCTGTATCAATGATGAAATATCCTGATTTACTTGAAAGTGCAAATAGAGTTACCAGAATCTTAAAAGAACCTGTACATGCTGAGATTAATCGTGAATTGTTTAAACATGCCTCTGAAAGCATGCTTTTTGACTATATGAATCAAATTACTGTAAATAGTGAGTATAAATATTATTTGAACGATTTAAACGCTCTCGTTCCAGCAATAAATCAATTTTTTGATAATGTATTGGTCTTGGATGAAGACGTAGAAGTTAAAACAAATCGTTTAGCATTGCTTACAATTTTGAAAGAAAAATTCGAACAATTGTGTGATTTTTCAAAAATTCAGTATTAGTATAATAATAAAAATATTGATATACTTTTGTTTTGGCTATTTTTGTAAAGTTATGTAAACAAAATCTTAAAATGAGTAAATTTTTATTTTCAGGCAGCTTTATATAGACATAAGAAACGAAAACAAACAGTATAGGTAAATAAAGGTAGGTTCCCCAAATGCAAAACAAAAATTTAAAACAACAACAATTACAACAAGAAAATCAAAAAGCACAATTATTGAATTATGTTCAAGGTCAAGATAAAACGAGTGCTGATTATATGAGTATGCTTACTTCAACAAATCCGGTGAAATCAAATTCATCTAAGCTCGAATCAATGGTAAGAGCTCAATTGCGCAAAGAATTCCCTGGTATTGAAAGCAAAGCTTCTTATGAATTCTTGGTAAGTGCTGTAATGCATAACTATCAAAAAAAATATATGTAATTTTTAAAAAATAATTATTAAAAATACCAACAGTTAGCTGTTGGTATTTTTTTTGCTTTATGTTAAATTTGTATAAAAGAAAGGAAAGACAATGACAACTATAATTGGTATAGGAATCGAAAACAGAAAAGAAATCGCAGCAAAGGTGCAAGAAATTTTGACTGAATTTGGGTGTGATATAAAAACAAGATTGGGTTTAAATGATTATAAAGAGACGGAATGTTCATATAAAGGTCTAATATTGTTAGACGTTCCGAATAGAGAGCAAGCTGTTTTACTAGAAAATAAATTAAAAGAAATATCAAGTGTAATTATAAAAGAAATGGAATTTTAAAAAAGATATTGCAAATTTTTTTAAGTTCAATTATAATTATTGTACGAATTGAATAAATGGGGTTGTAGCTCAGTTTGGTTAGAGTGTCTGCCTGTCACGCAGAAGGTCGCGAGTTCGAGCCTCGTCAGCCCCGCCATTAAAAGAAGCCACCTTGTGTGGCTTTTTTTAATGGCTGAATTATAGTGGTGAGAAACGCTTCTTGCAAGTTCGGCGGATTTCTGTACGGACGACACGAACAACAACAATTTAAGTGAGTTAGTTCGGATAGCGAGGAAATTGAGCAAACTTGAATCGATGGTTCTGTTGCGAAATTTTCCGAGCGTGTATGAAAACCAAGACAAGCCTCGTTAGCCTATCAATAAAAAAGAATAAATGTTTTATATATATCAGTGTACTTAGGACTGTTCTAAAAAATATATTCTCGTAAATAACCTACATTAATAAAAAAGGCTCATTATAAACTTTTTGTGTATAATATCTTAAGAAGAGGTATATCATCATGATGAATGCAATAATTGTATTTATTGGCGGCGGCTTGGGAGCATTGATAAGATACTTGTTATCATTGATTTTGCCAAAGATTTGGTATTTCCCCGCAAGTACATTAGTTGCAAATTTTTTTGGATGTTTTGTCGCAACGGTTGTATTTGTATATTTTATAGACAAACTTGATTCAAATTCTTCATATAAAATATTTTGGATAATTGGTTTTTGCGGAGGTTTGAGTACACTTAGCGCGCTGTCTCTTGAAGTTTTAGAATTTTTAGAAATGGGTGAGTTTATTAAAGCTTTTATATATATGACAACAACCGTTTTTGTTTGTACTGTATCGGTTTTGTTAGGGCTTTTGTTAGTTAAACACAGTCTAAGTATAAAATTATAATAATTTGTATGTTATAGTGATAATAGGAGATAATATGAAAAAATTTTTATTTACATTAATGGTTTTATTCTTTTTTGCCGGTAGTCCTTGTCTGTCGTATCAGGAAGCATATTTTGCAGAAGGAAGTGAAGCAAGTGATGCATTAGAAATATATGATATATTTAACACATTGGGATATTTGAGACCTTGTTTGCAAAATTTTGCGGAAAATTATGAAAAAGGCTATTATTATTGTGTATGTACGTGTAATGATAAAAATGCAATTTCTGTAATAAGAAAAACAAACAGTATTTTATCAAAACATCCAAATTGGAATAATAGAGCTGTTAATGTACAATTCGGAAGTTCAACAAGGGTAATAAATTCTGCGGCTTATTACAGAATTATTAATGCTACAAGACCTTGTTTGAACAAATAATTTATTTTAATTAAACTAAAATTATGGAGCGAAAATTTAAACTCGTATCAAAATATTCTCCTTCCGGTGATCAGCCAAAAGCTATAAAGCAGTTGGTGAATGGTGTTAATATGGGGTTCGATGCTCAAACACTTCTTGGTATTACGGGCTCCGGTAAAACGTTTACTATTGCCAATGTAATTGAGCAAATTCAAAAGCCGACGCTAATTATTGCTCATAATAAAACACTTGCTGCACAGCTTTATAATGAGTTTAGAGAATTATTTCCCGAAAATGCGGTTGAATATTTCATCTCTTATTATGATTACTATCAGCCTGAAGCATACATTCCAAGAACAGATACATACATAGAAAAATCCGCAAGTATAAATGAGGAGATAGACAGATTAAGACATAATACTACAAGGAGTTTATATGAACGAAATGACGTTATTGTTGTTGCTTCTGTAAGCTGTATTTACGGTTTGGGTTTACCCGAGAATTATTTTAAAGGTGCAATAGAGCTTTCTGTCGGAATGGAAATTTCAAGAGAGAATTTATTAAAGCATCTGGTTAGCGTTCAATATACAAGAAATGATTTGGTCTTAGAACGTGCAAATTTTAGAGCAAGAGGCGATATTGTTGAGATTATTCCGTCTTATGAAAAGATTATTACAAGAATTTATTTCTTTGGTGATGAAATTGAAAAACTTGTAAGAATTGATGCAACAACCGGAGAGGTGATAGAGATCGTTGAAAAAACGGTTATTTATCCTGCGGTACATTATCTTGCTTATGATGAAAATGTAGATGAAACTATTGATTTAATTCGTCGGGAGTTGCAATCAAGATTAGCGGAACTTAATTCACAAAATAAATTGATAGAGGCACAAAGGCTTGAACAGCGTGTAAAATATGATATTGAGATGATTAAAGAAATGGGTTATTGTTCGGGAATTGAGAATTATTCCAGAATAATAGAACGTCGTCCTGTTGGCTCTGCCCCTGCGACCTTATTGGATTATTTCAGAGGTGACTTTTTGACCGTAATTGATGAATCTCACGTAACTTTGCCACAGATAAAAGGCATGTCTCATGGCGATGCAGCGAGAAAGGATACATTAATCGAATATGGTTTTAGGCTTCCTTGTGCTAAGGATAACCGACCATTAAAGAATGAAGAGTTTTTTAATAAAGTCGGACAAAAAATATATATTTCTGCAACCCCTGCGGATTTTGAATTGACGACATCAGAACAGTATGTTGAGCAGATTATTCGTCCGACAGGGCTTGTTGATCCAAAAATATCCGTTCGTCCAATTGAATCACAAATTTCCGATTTAAAAGCAGAAATTGAAAAAAGAGCAAAGAAAGATGAACGTGTTCTTATTACGACGCTAACAAAACGCATGGCGGAAGATTTATGTGATTACTTTTTGCAAGAGGGTATAAGAGTAAGATATTTGCACAGTGAAATCCAATCACTGGAACGTATTGAAATATTGAGAGATTTACGACTTGGCGAATATGATGTTCTTATTGGTGTAAACTTGTTGAGAGAAGGACTTGATATACCTGAGGTTTCGCTTGTTGCTATAATGGATGCGGATAAAGAAGGCTTTTTGCGTTCGGAAACAAGTTTAATCCAAACAATAGGGCGTGCTGCAAGAAATTCTTGCGGAGAGGTTATAATGTACGCCGATAATATGACAGAATCAATGGAAAAGGCTATTAAAGAAACTGAAAGACGCCGAGAACTTCAGCTTGAACACAATAAAAAATATGGAATTATTCCTCAGACAATTAAAAAGCCTATTGAAAATAATTTACTTTCTCTTGTTGCAAGTTACAGAAACTTTGAAGATATTGTTGCAGAAGAAATGGTTGATTTGGGAATAGATAAAAAAGATTTGCCAAAATTAATTACGAAATTAGAAAAAGACATGCATAAGGCTGCCAAAATTTTAGATTTTGAACGTGCGGCAGAAATTAGGGATCAGCTGAAAAAGCTTCGTGAGATGGTTGAATAAAATTTTTAATAAAAATGTTGACTTTTTAAAAACTATCCTTAAATAGAAAATGTTAAGAGAATAAGGAGAGTATATTATGTCTATTAATGCAATCAAATCACAAATGCTTGGTGTAAAACAAGCAAAATCAAACATCAAGAATGATGTTAAAGACGAGGAGAACAAAAAAGCAGAAATTGCACAACCAAATCCAACGCACAACAAGCAAATTTTGGCAGACGATGTATTCAAATTCATGTCTGCAACTACTACCCCAATGCCTGTTACGATGAAGAGAGCGGTAAACGTCAAAGCTTTTGTAAATGCGGAGAGCGAAGCTAGAATTTCGTCAATGATGAAAAATTTTGAGCAGGAATTTGCTACAAAATTTTCAGCCGTAAAATCCGAATTTGGCAATATCTCTGACGAGTTAGCCGAAAAAATTACATTATCTATGTTTTAATTTACTTTAAAAACCAAATAGAATTGCATTATGTAGATATACGCCCGAAGAGATTCGGGCCTTTCTTTTATTATATAGATGATGCGGGTATGATTTTGATGTTATCGGTTAAAAACATTTCTGTATTTTGCAAACAAATTAAAGCGCCCATTCCTCTATTATCAATTATATCGAAATTTTTTACCATTGTTTTATTAGGATTTGTTGTAAGTTTTATTTCTATTGGATATAATTTACCGTTTTTTTCTATCAATAGATCAATTTCTTTTTGAAGAGTATCTCTATACCAGTATATTAAAGGTGTTTCTCCATTATGAAGATAGCTTTTAATAATTTCTGATACAACAAATGTCTCAAAAAACGCTCCGTTCATTGCTCCTTTTTTTATAACTTCCGGACTGCTCCAACCTGTTAAATAAGAACACAGACCGGTGTCTAAAAAGTATATTTTTGGCATTTTTGTCATTCTTTTGCTGATATTTTTGTAATATGGCGGTAAAAGATATACTAAATTTGAAGATACTAAAACGGATAACCAATTTTTTACCGTTGGTTGAGATATACCAACTTCTTTTGCTAATTCTGAATATTTTAATACTTGACCTGTTCTGGCTGCTAAAACTCGTATAAATGTCAAAAATTTCATTTCATCTGATATTGATGTTAAATCTCTGATATCGCGTTCTATGTAAGTTCTTATGTATGAGCTGTAAAATGCATTTCGGTCATTTTCTTCTTTATTATTTAAAGCCGGATAGAAACCATTGTATATTATACTAAAAATATTATCAATTGAAAAATTTTTGGGTTTTATATTTAGTTCTGATTTGGTATTGAATGGTTTTTGATAAGGTTGTTCGGATATTTCCGATAGAGATAACCCCATCAAATCGATAATACCGACTCTTCCTGCTAATGATTCAGAAATATTTTTCATTAAATGAAATTGTTGTGAGCCTGTAAGCCAATATTGTCCTTTTTTATCTGAACTGTCGACAGCAAGTTTTATGTACGAAAGTAGTTGTGGCGCGTATTGTATTTCGTCAATAATTAAAGGTGCTTTATGGTTTTCAAGGAACATTTTAGGTTCATTTATAGCCAATTCTCTTTCGTTTAAGTCATCTAATGAAACGTAGTTTCTGTTTTTGTCGCAATGTTTAAGTAATGTGCTTTTACCCACTTGCCTTGCCCCGGTAACAAGTATAACTTTAAATTGCTTTGAGAAATTTTTAACTGTATTTTCTGCTGTTCTTTGTATATACATATTTGAACCAATTTTGTGATTTTTCTAAAATGTAATTTTATAATAATCAGTTTTTTGGGTTTTGTCAAGTCATCAGTGGAATATAACAATTAAAAAATATTCTTCTATAAATGATTTCTTCTTGTAGTTGTATTTTCAAAAATATCTCTGGCTTTACTCATAGCTAGAGTTTTTAAAGAACACATTCCGTAATTCTTATCGACAACACCAAGGCTTGCGAGTTTGTTTAACAGTAGTTCGTTTAAATCATCAGGGTTAATAAAAAGTGCGCAGGATTTATCGCAAACTTCAAGTTTGAAAGGACATTTTTTTGAAATATCGGTCATACAACGTACTCCTATTTTGTATAAATTATATTAGAATACAAGAATATGATAGTATAAATTTCATAAAAAAGAAAAACGTAAACAATTGTAAACAAAAACCGAAATCCATGCAATTTCAGTGATTACAATGTTTTTACATGATTGTAGGCGTATAGTAAAATTACGCAGTTAGTGTATAGATGTGCTTTGATGAAGCACAAGGAGGCGCGTATGTCCGGAACAGTTAGTGGAAGTAATGGCGGAAATAGCAGACATAATGTAACTACTCTTACAGCGGATAAGCTTAAACAGCAGGCAGCTTCATTAGGTGCGGATGAATATGTGCAGAATGCTGATGGGGCAACAATATTTTATAAAAATGGTAGTGTCGTAGGTGCAACCAACGGATATAATGGTGATGGCTCAATCTTTGGGGCAACATCGACAGATAATAACAGTGCTCGTACTGGTTCAGGTAGCGGGCAAGGTAGCAGTGGAACTTCTGACATAGGTTCAATGCTTTCAGGCGGTTCGGCTTCATCTGGTGCTGATTTTACATCAAGTTGGACATCAGGCAATGCAGGGTATTCAATTGATCCTGGCTTGTTTGGATCGTCATCAGTGGGCTTGTTTGCAGGATTGATGGGTTCATTGTCAGGATTTTCCGGATTTATGAATATGAATTGGTTATCAAATCTATTTAACGGATTTTTGAGTTCATTGTCGTTTAATTTTAATACGACAACGAGTGGTGCACATAACAACCCACAAAATGAGTCGCAAAATCAATATACTTCTATTACGAACGGTAGTATATCAGGATATACAGGTACAATTCCTACAGGTGCTACACAGTACAAAGTAGAGAATGGTGTATATACATTCTATGATGCAAACGGTAACCAAATAGGTGAAGCTGCAGGATATAAAGCTGATGGTACAAAGGTAGAAACTGCGCCAGCAGTTGTTGATAATACACCGGCAGGTGGCGGAGATACTCCTCCGGCTGCTCGTAGACCTGCAAGCAGAGTTCCAAGCGGTTGGCAAAGAGCAGGAAGTAATAGTAATCTTTTTGGCGATGATTTTAAACCAGTTTCAAGGAAAAAAGACCGTGAAACTGCGGAGTGGGAAACTACATATCGTAGTGCAAGTGATGTCGCTAATTACTTGATTAGTAAATTAGGTGTTACTGGTCTAAATAATACTCAGATAGAGACTTTCACAAAGGCTTTGATATCTGCGAATCCAAGTGTATTCTCTTCGGATGGCTCTTTGAAACCGGGTGTTACTGATTGGAGTAAATTAGATTACCCTGGTTCAAGAGAGGCTATACTTGCAGCATGTGGTCAAAGTACAGCTCCGGCTGGTGGTAATGATCCTGCAGGTCAGACTACACCTCCTGCTTCATCAAGCCAGTCACAAACTCAATTTGATACTGAACTTGCAAGATTGCGTGCTCAAAATCCAAATAATACAGTGGTTTCAAATGCTGGTGGCAATAAAGTAATAACCTCTGGTGGTACGACTTATACTTTTGATAATCAAGGTAGAAAAATAAAAGAAAATAATAACGGTGGCTCAGTAGAATATACTTATATTAATAATGATGATCAACCTGACAATGTGAAAACTTTTAATAGAGCAGGTTCTGGTACTGTTACTGAAACCGAAAATTATTATTCGGGTAGGAAAGGTTTTGATTGTTCCCTAAAAGATTTTACTAACACGCTAAGTAGCTATCGTTCGATTGATGCTCATACAATTAGTTATACAAAAGAAGAAGGTGGACATACGGTCACTGTGACGGTTAAGTTCAGTGATGATAATAATCATATTGTATCCAAGACTAGTGAGTACACTGACCGTGCTGCACAAAAAGCTGATGAAGTTACGCAAATGTCACGCTCAAATATCTCAACTCATTGGAGAATGTAGTAGAATATCTTGTATAAATAAAACACAGGGTGCAATTTTTGCACCCTGTGTTTTGTTGAATGAATAACTTGCTTTTTATTCAGGTTTGTTATAATATTCTCTTGCAAGAAGTTTAAAAGGATATAAATTGAAAAAATCTATCTTTACAATCCAATTCCGACGCAGTATTCGTTAATTTTTTAATGAATGTTTGTCTTGTAGTTTTAGTTAAGGATTGTTTAAGATGGTTTGTTTGATATATCGCAAAGAAAAGCGACGATGTTTGTAGATTTTATTTTGATTTTATAGTAAATTTGTATATAGGAAATGAAAAGGAGAAAAAAATGAAAGAAAAAGTTGTTTTAGCATACTCAGGCGGACTTGATACCACAGTTATCATTCCTTGGTTAAAAGAAAATTATAATTACGATGTTATAGCTGTTTGTGTTGATGTTGGTCAAGGTAAAGAAACTGACGGACTTGAAGAAAAGGCTATTAAAACAGGTGCTTCTAAGTATTTCTTAGTTGACTGTAAAGAAGAATTCGTTAAAGAATGTGTTTACCCTATGATTAAAGCTGACGCAATTTATGAAGGTAAATATCTTTTAGGTACCTCTATTGCAAGACCTATCATTACTCAAAAACTTGTTGAAATTGCACTTCAAGAAGGTGCTGTTGCTATTTGCCACGGTGCAACAGGTAAAGGTAATGACCAAGTCAGATTTGAATTAACAGTAAAAGCTCTTGCTCCTGAATTGAAAATTATTGCTCCTTGGAGAATTTGGGATATTCAATCAAGAGAAGACGAAGTTGAATACCTTGAAAAAAGAGGTATTGAAGTTCCTATGAAAAAAGGCGATACTTATTCAAGAGACAGAAATTTATGGCACATAAGCCACGAAGGTCTGGAACTTGAAGATCCTGCTCAGGAACCTAATTATAACAGCCTTTTACACATGTCTGTTACACCTGAACAGGCTCCAGACACACCTGAATACGTTGAACTTGAATTCGTTAAGGGTGAAGCTGTTAAATTGAACGGACAGGAATACACACCTGCTAAAATGGTTGAAAAATTAAACGAAATCGGCGGCAAAAATGCTATCGGTACTATTGATATGGTTGAAGACAGAGTTGTTGGTATGAAATCAAGAGGCGTTTATGAGACTCCGGGCGGAACTATTCTTTACGCTGCTCACAAAGAACTTGAATACTTATGTCTTGATAAAGAAACTCAATCTTTCAAATCAATAGTATCTAACAAGTTTGCAGAAGCTGTTTATGCGGGTCAATGGTATACTCCGTTGAGAGAAGCAATGTCTGCATTTATCGATTCAACTCAACAAACTGTTACAGGTAAAGTTAAATTGAAACTGTACAAAGGTAACATAATCCCTGCAGGTGCCGAATCTAAATATTCACTATATAACGAAAGCTTAGCAAGCTTCACAACAGGTGAATTGTATAATCACAAAGATGCAGAAGGATTTATTAACTTGTTCGGTTTACCGTTAAAGGTTAATGCATTAGTTAAAAAATTAAATAAGGAAAACTAAATGGAACAATTATGGGGTTCGGGGTTCTCAAAACCCTTGAATAAATCAACTAATGATTTTAATTCATCTCTAAGATTTGATAAAAGACTCTATAAATTCGATATACAAGGAAGCATTGCTCATGCAGTAATGCTTTCTTGTCAGGGAATTTTAACGGAAGATGAAAAAAATCTTATTTGTAACGGCTTAGAAGAAATTTTACATGAAATTGATGAGGGTAAAATTTCATTTGATTGCGATTTTGAAGATATTCATACATTTGTTGAAAAATTCCTTGTGGAAAAAATCGGCGAAACAGGTAAAAAACTTCATACTGCAAGAAGTCGTAATGACCAAGTGGCTCTTGATGTCAGGTTATACACAAGAAGTGAATTGCAAACTCTTTCCGAGCAAATTTTTTCTTTAATCAAAGTTTTACTGTCACTTGTAAAACAACATAAAGAAACTATTATGCCCGGATATACTCACCTGCAAAGAGCTCAACCTATTACATACGCACATTATTTGAGTGCTTATGTCGAAATGTTTAAGCGTGATTACGAAAGAATTCAAGATGTTTATAAACGTGTAAACATTCTTCCTCTGGGCGCAGGTGCTTTGGCAACAGGACCTCATAATATAGACCGATATAAAACTGCTGAATTATTAAACTTTGCTGATATTTGTTTAAATAGTTTAGATGCGGTTTCTGACAGAGATTTTATTGTTGAAACAATTTCTTGTCTGTCTTTAATTATGATGCATTTAAGCAGATTTTCGGAAGAAATTATTATGTGGGCAAGCAAGGAATTTCAATTTATCAAAATTGATGATGGATACTCCACAGGCAGCAGTTTGATGCCTCAAAAGAAAAATCCTGATATTGCCGAATTAATCAGAGGTAAAACAGGGCGCGTTTACGGCTCTTTAATGACAATTTTAACAATCATGAAGTCTTTGCCTCTTGCTTATAACAAAGATTTGCAAGAAGATAAGGAGTGCTTGTTTGATGCATTCGATACAGTAAATGCATGCCTTTCTATCTTCCCAGAAATGCTTGAAACTATTACAGTTAATAAAGATAAAATGCTTAAAGCATGTTACGAGGGGTTCTTAAATGCAACTGATGTTGCGGATTATCTTGTTAAAAAAGGTATTCCGTTCAGAAATGCACACGAAATTTCAGGTAAATGTGTTAAATACTGCACTGAAAATGACAAAACTCTTGATAATATGACACTTGATGAATATAAACAATATTCTGAACTGTTTGAACAAGATATATATCAAGCTATTGATATTAAAAATTCTGTCGCATCAAGAAAAGTTATTGGCGGACCGGCTGTTGAAGCTGTTGAAAAAGTCTTAATCATCAACGAAAAATGGATTTCAGATAACTCTGAAAAACATTGTGAATAATGGATTTTTATCTATTTGTAAACAATTGTAACAATAGTCTAAAGTTTTAAGCTTAATATGCCGATATAATCCATGTGAAATGAAAAGGTGGTATGTATGCTTACAATAACTTCAAAACTTCAATTAGATTATATGCAGAAGCAAAAACATGATCTTGAATTTGAGATGACAGTAAACACAAATTATATGAATATGTATACTGACATGTTGGGTTTGGTTGTGTCTGATTGCGAAAAAGAAGGTTACACAGCAGAGGAAGCTAAGGATACTCCCGTGTATAAAGAAATTGATGCAGCTGCAACTGCTTATGAAGAAAGAAACGATCAAATAGATGTTGAATTAGAACTACTAAACGAGGAAATACAGAGCTTTGAAAAATACCATGAAAATGGTATTAAGAGTGATACAAGCTTCTGGTGTTTCGGAGGTTAAGAAAATATTTAAAAAGGCTTGCGGTAGCAAGCCTTTTTTATTGATGTTCAAATAATTCTACTGTGTTTTCCATCAAGCACGCTATTGTCATTGGACCTACACCTTTTGGAACAGGAGTTATGTAACCTACAATCTCTTTTACATTTTCAAAATCTACATCACCTGTTGTTTTTCCGTTTTCATCTTTAAAAATTCCGACATCAATTACAGTAGCATTCGGTTTTACCATATCTTTAAAAATGATTTTTTTACCAACAGCTGAAATTAAAATATCAGCTTGGCGAGTTATTTCTTCTAAATTTGTCGTTTTAGAATGACAAACCGTAACGGTTGCATTTTTATTTAGCAACATTATTGCTATCGGTTTGCCGACAATATTTGAACGACCGACAACAACAGCATGTTTGCCTGATATTTCAATATTGTATTCTTCTAATAATCTAATAATTCCCTTTGGAGTGCAAGGATAAGCATTTGGAACGGCACCGTTAAGCAAATCACCTGAATTTTGTACCGTGAATCCGTCAACATCTTTTAGCGGCGAAATTGCTTTAATTATACTATTCGTGCATATATGTTTAGGCAGGGGTAATTGAACTAAAATTGCATGAACCTGATTATCATTATTTAATTTAGTAATTTCTTTTATTAAATTTTCTTCGGTTATCTTTTCTTCAAAATTTATAATTGTAGATTTTATACCAAGTTCCTCAGCTTTTTTCTTTTTTAGGTTTACGTAAATACTGCTTGCCGTATTATTGCCAACCTGAATTACTGTAAGATGAGGCTTTTTGTCCATTGTGGATATTTTTTGTTTTAATTCTGTACAAATTTTTTCTGCCACGGCTTTGCCGTTAATAATTACTGCCATTATACCCTCTTTTGCGGTAAGTTTAATCTGAAATAAAATTGTTTAATCGCATCTTGTACGGTTAAGGATTCTCTTTCTATTGAATGTTTTTGAAGCTCTTTATCTGTTGGAATTACACCTAAAATTTCAAGCTCATATTTTTTTAACATATCAAAAATGTATGTCATTTCGTGATTTTCAACTTTGTTTAATACAACACCGAGTTGTCCGCCGGCAGCATATTTTGCTGAAAATTCCTCAATACGTTTTGCAAGATGTATGGATTCTTCTATCGGATTCGTTACAATAATTGTTGTATCAATATTAACATCGACCAATTGTGTAAGATATTTTAAATCAAATTCGCAATCAAATATTACTATATCATATTGTTCTACAAATTTTTTTACGGCATCATTCATTTGTTTTGTTATAGGGCATCTGCAATCTTTTGAAGCTACGAACCACGATACAATAATATCAACATTTTCTTCTACTGTTTCAACAATGTCTTCAAGTGCCCACTCTATATATTCCTGTTTAGTCATATCATCAGGAATTCCTGTTTTGTATTCGTGTTTACCGCTTCTAATACCGTATATTGTATTTCTTATATCTTTACCAAAACTGTGACCAAGTTCAGATGCCAAATCATTGTCAAATAAAAGTATAGATTTATCCGGAAAATATTCCCGAAATATTCTTAAAAACGCCTTTGTTATAGTTGTTTTTCCGCTTCCGCTTTTACCTGTTATTGCTAATGTTGTTGTCAAAATTTATCCTTTCAGTTTATCAGATAATTCCTTAGTTAATCGAATAGCTTTTTCTGCTAATTCTACACTCAACGAACCACAGCCACAAGACGGACTAATGAGAGAATTATTGTCTATTAGTTCCTTATCAATTCCTTTGTTGGTCAGATATGATTTAGCTTTATCTAATTTTTGTTCTATTTCTGTCGAATTTGTATTTATTAAAGCTTCTTTATCAAGTGTAGGCACTATACCCCAAGCTATTTTACCGCCATTAATTAAAAATTCTTTCAAATCTTTTGTATATAAGCTCATATTTTCTGCATATGAAAATGCATCAAAATTAATTATATTCATTCCAACTTTTATCGGTATCGACCAATCAGCTTTTCCGCAACAGTGTATTGCACTTATTGCGCCGTTTTCTTGAATTATATCTGAAATTTCTTTAATAATTTCAATAATTTCAGACGGTGGAATTGTTACAAATGCTGATGTTCCAAGCTGAGATAGTGTTGGTTCATCTATGAAAATTATTGGTGTTGTTTTTTCGCTAGCCTTTTTAATTTCTTTTATTTGCCATAATGCTTTTAATGTAAGAGTTTTAACCACCACTTCTCTTAGTGTTTCATCGTAATATGCACAACGGCCTTCTTTATCCGTAAGGCTCGTCGCAAGAGTAAAAGGACCTGTAATTTGTGTTTTTGCGTATTTTGGTTTTAAATCTTTTACAATTTCAATAAAGGGTTTAAATGTTTTTGAAAATTCTTCTGAAATTCCAAATAAATCTATATTATTTGTATCTTCAAGTGTCAGATAT
>JAFWGJ010000066.1 GCA_017512405.1 bacterium
GTATTTGAAGCGTTATTAGGTGCATTTTATTTGGCAAATAAAAAGAATGAAATTTTCAAGTTTTTATCTGATATTTTACAGCCGTATATAGAGGAAGTAAAAGATAATTTTGCAAAATACAATTCAAAAGAAATTTTGCAAGAATATACGCAAGGGAAAACCAAGGAATTACCGAAATATACGTTACTTGAAGAATTAGGGCCAAAACACGCACCTGTTTTTAGAGTTCAGGTAATGTATCAGGACGAAGTTTTGGCAACTGCAACAGGCAGAAGTAAAAAAGATGCGGAACAAAAATGTGCTTACGAAGCATGTGTAAAATTAGGAGTAATAAATGAGTAACAAGATTATCATTTCACCGTCAATATTATCAGCAGATTTTGCTAATTTGGAAAGAGATGTTAAATTAGTTGAAAATAAAGGTGCAGACTGGATTCACGTGGATGTTATGGACGGGCATTTTGTGCCAAATATTACAATAGGAATTCCTGTTGTAAAAGCTTTGAAAAGATTTGCACAAAAACCTTTGGATGTTCATTTGATGATTGAAAATCCGGAAAAATATATTACCGATTTCGCATCGGCAGGGGCAGATATAATAACTTTTCACTATGAAGCTGTTGAACCTGAAAATATAAAACAAATTTGTAAAAAAATAAAATCATTAGCCTGCAAAGCAGGTATTTCAATTAAACCAAAGACAAATCAAAAAGATATAATTCCATATCTTGAATATGTTGATATGGTACTTGTAATGACTGTTGAACCCGGTTTTGGCGGTCAGGAATTTATGCATTATTGTGCGCAAAAGATACCTGAAATAAGACAGAATGCCAAAGAGGATTTAATTGTTCAGGTAGACGGCGGAATTAATGACGTAACTTCAAAAATATGCGTTTCATTAGGTGCAAACTCTCTTGTCGCAGGCAGCTATATATATAAAAGTAAGGATGTTAAAAAAGCAATAGAGTCGTTAAGAGTATAATATGGCAGAAAAAGGACAAATATATAAAATACATTCCGATTTTTATTATGTAAGCTTTAATGGCAATAATTATGAATGTAAATTGCGTGAAGTTTTAAAAAAACAAAAACAAAAAATTGTTGTCGGAGATTATGTAGAATTTGAAAATGGTGCCATAGAAAAAGTTTTACCCAAAATTAACTACATTCCGCGTCCAAATGTTGCGAATATTGACCAGATTATAATTGTTTCAGCGGTAAAAGAACCGGAATTGGATTTTAAACAGCTAAATCGTTATATTTGCTTTGCAAAATATTATAACATTCCTGCAAAATTATGTTTTAATAAAAGTGATTTATCTTTGGATGATTCAACAATAGAAAAAGTTTTCCAAATATATGAACCTTTGGGTTATGATATAGTTTTTACGTCTGCGAAAGAAAAAGACGGTATAGAGGAATTCAAAGAGATTTTGGAAGGTAAAATATCAGTATTATGCGGAAATTCAGGAGTTGGTAAATCAAGTTTAATAAACGCAATAAATCCGGAATTGAATTTACGAACAAAATCTGTCAGCGAAAAAACAGAACGCGGAACTCATACAACAAGACATTGCGAAATTGTCAATCTGACTGGTAATACTAAAATTGTTGATACACCGGGTTTTAGTAATTTGAAATTTGATTTTCTTATGCCTGCCGAGGTTGGTAATTTATTTGACGAAATAAAACAATATAAAGGTTCTTGCAAATTTGCTGATTGCCTTCACGAAACAGAAGCCGGTTGTGCAGTTCTTGAAAATATTGGTGATATTGATATAAGCCGATATGAAAGCTACCTTGCATTTACAAACGAAGCAAAAGAATACAAAGAACGAATAAAATATGCAGGTACAAAACGGGAAAGAGAAACCAGTTTTAAAAATAAACATGATAAAATTGCAGTGAAAATAAGTACAAAAAAACGCGAAAGTGCGAGAAATACCGCAAAACAAAAAATACATAAAGCTGTTCATGAGGATGAAAATGAAAGAATTAATTGAAAAAATTGAAAAAAAACTGGATGAATATATTCCGGTAATTTATCCAGAAGAAATATTTGAATCAATGAGATACAGTGTTCTTGCGGGTGGTAAAAGACTCCGTCCGATTATGTGTTTGGAAGCGTGCAGAGTTTTGGGCGGGAATATTGAAAAAGCAATACCAACAGCTTGTGCATTTGAGATGTTACACACACAGAGCCTTATTCATGATGATTTACCGTGCATGGACAATGACGATTATCGACGTGGCAAATTAACAAATCACAAGAAATTTTCGGAATCTACTGCCGTACTTGCTGGTGATGCTCTTATAAGTTTTGGAATTCAGTTGATAATTGAAAAATCAGAACTTCCTGCCGAAACAATTATAAAAGTTTTAAAAGAATATGCCTTAGCAGCAGGTGCTTATGGGATTATTGCAGGTCAAGTTGTTGATATTGCAATGGAAGGCAAACCTTATAATGCAGAGACTCTAGAATATATTCATACTCACAAAACAGCAGATTTATTTAAAGCTGTATTAAAGTCGGGTGCGATAATAGCAAATGCAACTGATGAACAAATTAAGGCAATGAATGATTTCGGTCAAAATTTAGGATTTGCATTCCAGATTTGCGATGATATTTTAGATGAAGTATCAACATTTGAAGAAATGGGAAAAACTCTCGGAAAAGATAAAAATGCAGGAAAATTAACATATACTGCATTGTTTGGATTAGATAAATCGAAATGTAAAGTTAATTGCCTTTTGGATGAATCGTGTGATATACTCAAAAGACAGAATATAAATTCAGATATATTTAACAAAATAATCAGTTCAATAAAAGAAAAGGTTAACAGATAATGGAACAAATTGCACCAAAATTGCTAAATACGGGTATGGAAGCTCTTATAGGAGGTATTCTTGCAGCACTTGTAGCGCAAATTCTAAAATTTATATTTTACACGATTATCCATAGAAAAATAGATTTTAGAATTTTCACAACAACAGGCGGAATGCCCAGTTCACACTCAGCAGGTGTTGTATCTCTTGCAACATCAATAGGTATTATGTGCGGCTTTATGTCTCCTTTATTTGCAATAGCAATGGGTAACGCACTTGTAGTAATGTATGATGCTGCCGGTATAAGACGTGCATCAGGTAAAATGGCGGTTTGTTTAAATAAAATGATGGATGATTTTTATAAACATGATATAAATGCGGCAGGTACAAAATTAAAAGAACTTCTTGGTCATACTCCTGTTGAGGTTTTCTGCGGAGCTATTTTAGGTGTGCTATTTGCATTTTATTTTCATTATATTGTTCTAATGTAAGGATTGTGTATGAAATTAAAGAGCTTTACTTTGGCTGAAATGTTAGTAGTAATGACGGTTGTTGCTATTTTGGCAATGCTTACAATTCCGACTGTTGTAAAAACAAACAGAGCAAGAGCGTACTCAGATATGCTTGACAAAATTTATGAAAAAATAGAAACCGCAATGATTCTTGATAAAATATTTGGTTTGGAAGTCGGAAGTTATGGCATAAGTTCAATAGATAAAACAATGAAAACAAAAGCATTTTTTGAATTGCTTAATGAAAAATTAAAAGTCATAAAAAACTGTGATTTATCTGATGAAGGTTGTTTTAATTCCGATAATTTACAAGGGTATAAGCTGCGTTTAATAAGTGGTGCAGGTATTTTAGTAAATGATGATTACAGAGGTGAATATGATCCTGTTGACGGAAACAATCGTATATTAGGCTCGACTTATATAGATATAGATGGTCCAATAGGTCCTAACAGACCGGGAGCAGACCAGTTCGGATTTTATACAACATCAAAAGGTTTGATACCTATGGGTGGTCCTCAGGATAATCTTATGAAATTTTCAACTTGTCTGGATGATGGAGGTTTTGCTTGTACAGCGTGGGTTCTTGTGAATAAAAATATGGATTACAATAACTGCCCGAAAGTTTTAAACTGGGAAACAAGATTAAGATGTGAACAATAAATTTTGAAAAAAAATATGTTTATGTTATTATTTTTTCATAGACAAAAAAAGGAGAATTTATGATTTCTGTAAACGATTTAAAAACAGGCTTGACATTACAACTGGACAACGGTGCATTATGGTCAGTTGTTGAATTTTTACACGTAAAACCTGGTAAGGGTGCAGCATTTGTAAGAACAAAATTAAAAAATGTTGAAACAGGTCAAGTAGTTGAAAGAACATTTAGAGCAGGTGAAAAAGTTGCAAAAGCTATGTTAGATCGTCGTGATATGCAATATTTATATAAAGAAGGTGATGGATACGTAATGATGGACTTGGAATCATACGAACAAATCACTGTATCTGCCGATATGATAGGTGACGGTTTAAAATATTTAAAAGAAAATATGAACTTATCAGTATTAACTCACGAAGGTGCTGTAATAGGTGTTGATTTACCTGCACACGTTGAGTTAGAAGTTGTTAATACACCTCCTGCAGAAAAGGGAAATACTTCTCAAGGTGGTACTAAACCTGCCGAAACAGAAACAGGTGCTGTTGTAAATGTACCATTCTTTGTTGTTAACGGCGATAGAATAAGAATTGATACCAGAACAAATGAATACCTTGACAGATGCTAGTTTTCTGGCTTCTTAATTAAAAAGGAAAATAATATGAAATTTGATTTAAAATATCTTGAAAAATTAGCTAAATTGATGAGTGATTCGGAACTAACAGAAATGCAGCTTGAAGATCAAGAACAGTTTATTGTGTTGAAACGTGAGAAACAATGCGTTACAGCACAACAAATATTACCGGAAGTAAACACAGCAATAATATCAAACGAAGGTTCTGCTGAAATAAAGGAAACAGAAACACAAAAAGAAGAAACTCAAAGAACCAGCAAAGCTATAAAATCACCAATGGTAGGAACTTTCTATAAGGCTGCATCGCCTGATGCCCCAGCTTTTGTGGAAGTTGGTTCTCTTGTGGCTCAAGGTGAAGTTGTTTGTATTATTGAAGCAATGAAATTAATGAACGAAATTGAATCTGATTTTTCAGGTAAAGTTGTTGAGATATGCGTAGATGACGGACAACCGGTTGAATACGGTCAAGTTCTTATGTATATTGAATAATTGGGATAAAATTTATGTTTAGAAAAGTTCTTGTAGCAAATCGAGGCGAAATTTCGGTTAGAATAATAAGAGCGTGCAGAGAATTGGGTATTCCAACAGTTGCAGTTTACTCAGAAGCTGATGCAAATTCTTTACACGTAAGACTTGCGACAGATGCATATTGTATAGGACCTGCCGATAGTGCAAAAAGTTATTTAAGTATTCCTGCAATGATGTCAGTTGCGGAATTAGCAGGCGTTGATGCAATTCATCCGGGTTATGGTTTTTTGTCGGAAAGGGCTGATTTTGCTGAAATATGTGAGCAGCATGGAATTAAATTTATAGGTCCGTCATCAACTTCAATGCGAAAAATGGGTGATAAAGCAACAGCACGTAAAACAATGATAGATAATGATGTACCAGTTATTCCGGGAACAGGTATCATTCACGATGCAAAAGAAATTAAAAAATTTGCAAAAAAAGTAGGTTATCCAATAATTCTTAAAGCAACCGCAGGCGGCGGCGGTAAAGGGATGCGTGTTATCAGACATGATAGTGAAATTGAAACAAGTTTTTCTTTATGCCGAACGGAAGCGGGAAAATCTTTTGGAAATCCTGATGTGTATTGTGAAAAATATTTAGAAAATCCGCGTCATATAGAAGTTCAGATTATTGGTGATAAATACGGTCATTATATTCATCTGGGAGAACGTGATTGTTCTGTTCAAAGAAGACATCAAAAGCTTTTAGAAGAAGCTCCTTCACCTGCGGTTGATGAAAGAATGAGAAAAAAAATGGGCGAAGCTGCAATAAGAGCTGCAAAAGCCGTTAAATACGAAGGTGTCGGCACGTGTGAGTTTTTACTTGATAAAGATAAATGGTATTTCATGGAAATGAATACTCGTGTTCAGGTAGAACATTGTGTAACAGAAATGATTTCACAAGTTGATATTGTAAGAGAACAAATTAGAGTAGCCGCAGGTGAAAAATTAGGATATAAGCAAAATGATATTAAATTAAAAGGTCATGCTATTGAATGCCGTATTAATGCAGAAAATCCTGACAAAGACTTTTTACCTTGTGCGGGAACTATTGAAGGATATGTTCAACCGGGAGGATTTGGTGTGAGAGTTGACTCTCACGTTTATCCGGGATATACTATTCCTCCATATTATGACTCAATGATAGGTAAATTAATTTGTTGGGGTGAAAACAGAAATCAGGCGAGAAGAAGAATATATCAGGCATTGAAAGAATATGTAGTTATAGGCGTTGACACCACGATTCCGTTTCATCAATCAATCATTGAGGATGAAATTTTTGTAAGCGGTAACTTTAATACAAGTTTCCTTGATGATTTTTATAAACGCAAAGGTAAATCTTCCGATAATAAAAAGAGAAAATAAAGTTACAATTTTGCATAAATCAAATTACCGTTTATAATATAGTTATGCCTGAAGAACAAGATTTACAAGAAATTCAAGAATTACAAGCAATTTTGCGAGAAGATTCATCAAATTTTCAAGCAAGACGTCGTTTAGCTATGGTCTTGCTTGATAAAGGTTTTAATGAGGAGTCTTTAAAACAATTTCAATTTTTAATAAGTATTTTCCCGCAAGATGCAAGTTTATACTATAACAAAGGTATTGTTCACGAAAAAATGCGTGATTTACCTCAAGCGGAGCAGGCATACTTAAAAGCGATTGATTTAGCTCCGGAGGAAACGGATTTTTATTACAACCTTGGTCTTGTATATATTGATATGCGAGAATACGATAAAGCTATCGAACAATTTAAATTTGTTTTGGAAACGGATGTAGATGATTCAAACAGTTATTTTAATTTAGGTTTATGTTATGTAAAAAAAGAGCAGCCGGATATTGCAAAAGTTTGTTTTATGAAAGCTGTACAACTTAACAGTAATGATATTTTTGCTCATTTTCATTTAGGCTATATATATAGAAACGAAGGTAAAATACAAGAAGCTATTGCGGAATATAAAAAGGTTATAGAACAATCACCAAATTACAGCTGGGCTTATTTTAATCTGGGTTCAATCGCATATTCTCAAGGCGAATATATGGAAGCTTTAGGTTATCTTCAACAAACATTGCAATATAACCCCAGAGATATTGAAGCATATAAAATAATAGCTAAAATTCTTTGTAAATCTGAAAGATATGAAGAAGCATTAATGGTAATGCAAACAGCTTTAAACGAAATTCAGGATAACGGAGATTTGTATTATTTAACCGCTCAAATTCTAAAAGAAAAAGAAATGTGGTCAGATTATAAACAATGTATGGAACTTGCAATGCAAAACCATGAAACACTTTCTATTACTCCAAAAGAAGCGGGCATAGAATTAGAACGAAATATGCCAAAAAATATTTAAAATAAGTGTATTTCTTACTTTTTTTGTGATAAAATTTTTTCAACAAGTGAGGAATAGTAATTATGAAAATGTCAAAATTGTTTGTACAAACTTTACGTGAATTTCCTGCAGATGCAGACGTTGTTTCACATAAATTTTTAGCAAGAGCTGGTTACATAAGAAAATTAACAAGCGGATGCTATAACTATTTACCTTTAATGTGGCGTGTATTAAAGAAAATTGAAAATATTGTTCGTGAAGAAATGGACGCAGCAGGTGCTCAAGAACTTTTAACTCCGTTTGTTCAACCAAAAGAACTTTGGGAAGAATCAGGACGTTGGGAAGTTTACGGCAAAGAATTAATGCGTTTAAGAGACAGGCACGACAGAGAAATGTGTCTGGGGCCGACGGCAGAAGAAGTTATTACGGCTATTGCAAGAGACGGTTTAAAATCATACAAACAATTACCTTGCAACCTATACCAAATTCAAGACAAATTCAGGGATGAAGTTCGCCCAAGATATGGTCTTTTAAGAGGTCGCGAGTTCATAATGAAAGATGCTTACAGTTTTGATTTGAATGAAGAAGGACTTGACGAATCATATAAAGTTATGGCAAAAGCTTATGAAAACATTTTCAGACGTTGCGGACTTGAAACAAAAATGGTTCAATCTGATTCAGGTGCAATAGGCGGAAGTGTAAGCCACGAATTTATGGTAATCACAACAACCGATGCGGGTGAAAACGACGTTTTCTATTGTGATGGTTGTGATTATAGCGCAAACTCAAATCACGCCATTTCAAACCTTCCTGAAGCTGATACTGACGGAAGTAAGTTTGGTTTCAATGAAACAAAAATAATTGATACACCTCAAACTCACTCAATAGAAGAACTTTGTGAATTTTTACACATACCTTCAACAATAATTCTAAAAAGTTTAGTGTATATTGTTGATAAAAAACCTGTAATAGCTTTAATCAGAGCTGACAAAGAAGTTGAAGAAACAAAATTGATGAATGTAGTCGGCGGAATTGATATCAGAATTGCATCAGCCGCTGAAATTGAAGAATTAATGGTTGAAAAAGGCTTTAATGCTGCAAGAGGTTTCATTGGTCCAAAAGGAATGGACGGAATTACAATTATTGCAGATAAAACGGTAAAAGATTTGAAAAACTTTGTAGTTGGTGTAAATCAGGAAGACAAACATATGGTTGGCGCAAATTTATCTGATATTCCTGCAATTGAAGAATATTATGATATTCGTCTTGTACAAAAAGATGAATTATGTCCTCAATGCGGAAAACCACTAAAAGTTACAAGAGGTATTGAAGTTGGTAATATTTTCAAATTAGGTACAAAATATTCTAAGCCAATGAATGCGGTATATTTAGACCAAAACGGTAAGGCTCAGCCTTATGTAATGGGATGTTACGGTATTGGTATTTCAAGAACCGCTGCTGCGGCTGTTGAAAGATATCATGATGACAACGGTATAATGTGGCCTGTTCAAATTGCACCATATCACGTTACTATTGTACCTTTAAATAATAAAGATGAACTGCAAATGACTACTGCGAAAGATATGTATATAAAACTTTTAAATGCAGGTATTGAAGTTGTTCTAGATGACAGAGATGACAGACCGGGTGTAAAATTTAAAGATGCCGACTTAATAGGTTTTCCTTACAGAATAACTGTCGGTAAAACTATTGTTGACGGCAATGTTGAATTAAAAACTCGTGCAACGGGCGAGATTGACACAATTAAACCTGATGAGGCAGTAGAAAAGGTTATTAAACTTGTAAAGGAAGCATTATAATGAGCGATTGCATTTTTTGTAAAATAATAAACAAAGAAATTCCAAATAATTTTGTATATGAAGATGATGCCGTTATTGCTATAAATGACTTAAATCCGCAGGCTGCAACTCATGTTCTTGTTATTCCGAAAACTCATGTGGCATCACTTGCAGAGTTGGAAGATGAAGAATTAATGGTTAAATTGTTAAAGGGCGTAAAAGCAACTGCAAAGGCATTGGGTTTAACTGATTACAGAACAATAATGAATACAGGTGCAGGTGCGGGACAGACGGTATTTCACTTACACGTACATATTTTATCAGGTAAACTAACTGAAAAATTAGGCTAGAATTATGGTAGACGAACAAAATTATTACAGAGAAATAACACCATCAGGGTTTGGTATTGCTATAAAAATAAAAGATATATTATTTTCAACTCAATCAAAATATCAAAAAATTGAAGTATTGGAATCTGAATCATCATTGGGAAAAATTCTTACATTAAATGATTTGATGTTTTTAACGGAGGGAGATGCTTATCATTACCATGAGATGATAGTCCATGTTCCGATGTTGAGTCATAAAAATCCGAAAAATGTTTTAATAATAGGCGGCGGTACGGGTGCTACGGCAAAAGAAGTTCTAAAACATAAGACTGTTGAAAAAGTTGTTGTTGTAGATATTGATGAAGTTGTTGTAGATACATGTAAGAAATATTTACCTGAAGTTGCGGGATGTCTTGATGATGAAAAAGTTACAGTTAAAATAATGGATGCTTTTGATTATATAAAAGAAAGTGATATAAATTTTGATGTTATTATAATAACGTCGCCTGATCCTCTCGGACCCGGGGTTGGTGAATACACAAGTGAAGTTTATCAAAATTTAAAGCGTTTATTAAACACGGACGGAATTATAGTAATGCAATCAGAAAGCCCTGTTGCAAATGAACAAAAAAGTAAAATTTTGTATGAAAGCTTATTGAAGAATTTTGAAATAGTAAAAACATACTCATCACCTGTTCCGACATACCCGGGTAGCTGTTGGGTATGGGTATTTTGTTCAGATAGTGTAAATCCGCTGGATAACTATGACGAACAACGCTATGAAGAAATTACAAAAAATTGCAAATTATTTACTAAGGAATACGCTGAAAAACGTTTAGAACAAGAAACATTACTTGATGATTTATTATAGAAAGGAAATATAAAAATGGAAGAAGAATTATATTATAAAGAAATTACGCCGTCAGGTTTCGGCATTGCCATAAAAATAAAAGAAGTATTGTTTTCGGAATATTCAAAATATCAAAAAGTTGAAATATTAGAATCAGATTCAAAACTTGGTAAAATATTAACACTTGACGATTTAATGATGGCAACGGAGGGTGATGAATATTTTTATCATGAAATGATAGCTCATATTCCGATGATGAATCATCCTTGTCCAAAAACGGTTCTTGTAATCGGTGGCGGCGACGGCGGTACAGTTAGAGAAGTTTTAAAACATAAAACAGTTGAAAAAGTTGTTCTTTGTGAAATTGATGAAATGGTTATTGATGTTTCAAAGAAATACTTGCCGACAATTTCATGCGGACTTGATGACCCTAAAGTAGAAATTAAAATAGAAGATGCCATTGAATATATTAAAGACAAAAAAGATATGTTTGATATTATATTAATTGATTCGACAGACCCTATGGGACCAGGTGTAGGCTTATTTACGGAAGAATTTTACAAAAATGTAATGGATTCTTTAAAAGAAGGCGGAATAATGGTTGCTCAATCAGAAAGTCCTGTTGCAAACGAAGATGAAATTAAGCACATGTACAGATTATTGAAAAAAGTGTTCCCAATTGTGAGCAGTTATACATCACCAATTCCGACATACCCTGGCGGATATTGGGCTTGGGCATTTTGTTCAAAAACTGTTGAACCTTTGTCATACATAGATGAAGAACGTTGCGAAGAAATTACAAAACAATGCAAAATCTACAACAAAGATTACCACATGGCACGTTTTGCAATTCCAACATTTTTAAATGACTTAACAAATAATTTAAATTAGAAGCGACAGTGTCCGCCCATAAATCCATAACCGTGCATATCACCTTTTGCTAACAGTCTTATGTTTTCATCATAACCTTTACCAAGAACCATTGCCATATTTTCAGTACCTATTAAAGATAATGCCGTTCCAACAATAGGAACATAAGACACCGCTACGTCTAAAACATCAAATACACCTGAGACATCTCCATTTGATACTTTATATAGACCATAGGCAGCTACAGCGCCATTTGCAAACGGTACTGCTTTACCTGCGGCTTTTGCAACGGTATTGCCTAATCTGCCAATCATTTTTTGAGCATTATTCAAACCATATCTTTTAGCGGCACGACCTAAAATCTTTCCAACGTCTTGCCCACCATTTGCACCTGTGGACATAGCGGTATTGAAATCACCTAAAAGTTCACCAATAGCGTCATCTATCTCATCATCTGACATATCTGCAGCATTTTGTATGAAATCTAGTTCTTCCTGAGTTAAGTTTGACAACTCTGCCCTTAAAGCATCCTGTGCTGCTTTTTTATTCTGTTCTATTTGAGCTTCATATGCTTCACGCTCTGCCGTTATTGCAGCTTCCTCTTCTTCAGCCTTCTTGGCTAGGTATTCTTGACCGTCTTTATATGCTTGAACAGCTTCTTCGCCCGTTTGCAATTTTGTTTCATCTATTTCATCTCTTAATAAAAGAGTCTTATCTTTACCAACAACTAAATCACCTTTTTGATTAACTTTGCCTGCATCAATATTACGTTGTTTTATTTCGGCACTTCGTTCTCTTATTTCTTGTTGTGTGGGTTTACGACCTAATTCTGCTTCTAATTCCATATTTGCATAATGATCCCAACCTTTATTATTTTGAACTGGAACTTCTATAAATTGTTCTTCATCATCAGCATTATCTTCATCGGGTTGTTCTTCTATTTCTACTACTTCCGGTTCCGGAGCAATTTCTTCATCTTCAAACTGAGCCATCTCAAATTCCATTTGTTCAATTTCACTTTGTATTTGGTCATGTTCAGATTGCAATGTCTGAGAAGTTTGTTGTAATTGATCACCAGTTGCTGTTAATTCAACACCTGTTTGCTGAAGTTGGTCACCTTCTTGTTGTTGTTGAGTTAAAGTCTGTGCTAATTCATTTCTTTGATTTTCCAAATCTTTTATCATATTTTCCAAATTAGCTAATTCGGCATTTTTTGCATCAATTGCATCTTGTATTGCAGGTCTGTCAGCTTCATCTGCACCTTCTAACTGACGATTTAAATCGTCTAACTCTGCTCTTACACCGGATATTTGACCGTTAGTGCCGGAAATAGAACTTTCAACAGAAGTTATTCCCTCTTGTGTTTGTGTTTGTTGAGAGTTATTCGCAGTAATAGAGGCATCATTATTCGAAATGTCTGTATCATTTTGATTAATAGCTTCACCATTAGATTGCTGATCGGCTTCAATAACTTGAAGTCTTTGTCTTGCTCCAGTTATATTTAATCCAAAATTTCCAGACATAAATACACTCCTATTACTAATACACATGAATCTATTCGGCTAAAATTATCAAAAACTTTAAAAAATTTCGATAATTGTTAATTTTTTGTAATATTATACAAATATTTTTATACGCAAAAAAATACCGGAAATTTTATTCCGGTATTTTTATTTTGATTATTTTTACTATGCCA
>JAFWGJ010000067.1 GCA_017512405.1 bacterium
AGAAGATAAAGCTCAATAAGCTATATAATATTATGTAACAAAATATTTGCATTTATTTTTTTTTGTTTTAATATAAAATAGTAAGTTAATGATAGAATGTGATTTTTTCGAAACACATTCTATTTTAATAGGTAACATTTTTAGAAAAGGAAAATAAAAAATGGGTATCAAAGGCAGAGTTGACAAAATGGTAGTTTTAGCTTGTGAAGAGTGCAAGGAAAGAAATTACACAACAGTAAAAAATAAAAAGACAAGCAAGGAAAGAATGGAATTAAATAAATATTGTCCTAGATGTCAAAAACATACAAGTCATAAAGAAACTAAGTAGTTTAGAGAATCTGAGAGCGTCCTTAGTTCAGTTGGTAGAACGTCGGTCTCCAAAACCGGATGTCGAGGGTTCGAGTCCTTCAGGGCGCGTGTTATAAAAAGGTAGAAGATATGAATGAAACAAAACAAGCAATCATTACATACTTTCAAGGTGTAAGAGCAGAATGGGGCAAGATTAATTGGCCGGAAAGGCAGCAAGTTATTGCCGAGACAATATTTGTTGTTGCTATTGTTGCGTTTTTTACTATATCTGTTTATTTTATCGATATTATTTTTAAAGCAATTTTAGGGTTAATACCTAACAGTTAAGGAAAATTAATTATTATGGCAAAAAAAGATGAAAATTTGTTTATGGATGAAGAAGCGGAAGTTGTAAAAACAAGTCGTGATTTAGTTGGCGATATTGTTGTCGGTGAAGGTGTGCCTTCAAAGGCAAAGAAAACTAAGTCTGCCAAACCTAAAACAGAAAGAAAACCAAGAGCTAAAAAAGCAAAATCAGAAACTGAGGAAGTAGAAGAAGTTACAGAAGTAAAAGAAGAGGTTCCTGAAAAGCCTAAAAAAGCTCCTGAAAAACGTTGGTATATTGTAAATACATATTCAGGTTATGAAAATAAGGTTAAAGTTAATCTTGAAAAACGTATTGAATACATGAATATGTCAGAAAAGATTTTTAGAGTAGAAGTTCCTCAAAAAACGGTAACTCATGTAAAGGGCGGCAGAAAAACAGAAAAAGATGAAAATGTTTTTCCGGGTTATGTTCTCGTAGAAATGATTATGGATGAGGATAGCTGGTATGTAGTAAGACATACTGCGGGTGTTACTCGTTTTGTAGGTACCGCAAAAAATCCTATTCCGGCAAAAGATAGTGAAATTAAAAAGGTTATCGGAAGAACTACTGCTGATGCACCTCAAAAGATTGAACTTGATGTTAAACCAGGCGATAAAGTTCGTATTACATCAGGTCCGTTTGCTGAGTTTGTAGGTGATATTACGGAAGTATATCCTGATAAAGCTAAATTAAGAGCAAATGTATCTATCTTTGGTCGTGAAACTCCTGTAGAATTAGAATACAAACAAATTCAAAAATTATAATAATTGAGCAGTCTGCTCAGTACAAATCGTGGAAGGGACATCCCGTTATTACCACAGAAAGGATAAAAAATGGCAAAAAAAGTAGTAGGAAAAATCAAACTCCAAATCGAAGCCGGAAAAGCAAATCCATCACCTCCTGTAGGTCCTGCATTAGGACAACATGGTGTTAATATTATGGATTTCTGCAAACAATTCAATGCAAAAACTGAATCACAAGCAGGATACATTATTCCGGTTGTTATCGATGTTTATGAAGACAGAAGTTTTACTTTCGTGACAAAATCACCTCCAGCTCCTGTTCTAATTAAGAAAATTTTAAATCTTCCAAAAGGTTCTGCAGTGCCAAACAAAACAAAAGTTGGCGAAATTACTCAAGAACAACTTGAAGAAATTGCAAAAATCAAAATGAACGATTTAAATGCAACTACATTAGAAGCTGCTGTTGAAATGATTAAAGGTTCATGCAGAGCAATGGGTGTTACTGTTAAACAGTAACGTAGAGAATGGAAGGACGTTAAGTCCGCTAATACCACGAAAGGAAAATTAAAATGGCTAAATTAACAAAAAAACAACAAAAAATGCAAGAATTGTTAGAAGGTTTTGAACAACCTACAACAGGTCTTGAAGCATTGAAAAAATTAAAAGAAATCTCAGAGGCAGTTTCAAAATTTAATGAAACAGTAGAATGTCACATGAGATTAGGTATCGAAGTAAAGCATGCTGACCAACAAATTCGTTCAACCACCGTATTACCTGCTGGTTTAGGTAAGACAGTAAGAGTTTGTGTTATTGCAAAAGGTACTAAGGTAGATGAAGCAAAAGCCGCTGGTGCTGATTTTGCGGGAACTGAAGATATCATAGAAAAAATCGAAAAAGGTTGGTTTGAATTTGATACTTTAATAGCTACACCTGACTGTATGGGTATGCTTGGTAAATTAGGTCGTGTATTAGGTCCAAAAGGCTTAATGCCAAACCCTAAAACTGGTACTGTTACTCTTGAAGTTGGTAAGGCTGTTAAGGACGCTAAAGCCGGTAAAGTTGAATTCCGTGCTGATAAGCAAGGTATGATTCACTGTCCTATCGGTAAAGTTCAGTTCAGTGTTGAGGATTTAATGAAAAACTATGCTACATTAGCAGAAGCTATTATTAAGGCAAAACCTTCTTCTGCAAAAGGTACGTACATTAAATCAGCATATCTTTCAACAACAATGGGACCTGGTATTAAGCTTGATACTAAGTCATTACCTGCGGAAGTTAAAGATTACTTGGGTTAATTATATTATGAAAAAGCGTGGCTTATGCCACGCTTTTTTATTATATAGGAGTTTTTATGAAAAAAGGTTTATTTATAACATTTGAAGGTGCAGATGGTTGCGGGAAAACTACTCAGATTAAGTTATTGCAAGAATATTTACAACGCAGAGGTTATGAAGTTGTTTTGACAAGAGAGCCCGGTTGTGAGGGCTTAGGACAAAAAATCAGGGATTTGCTTTTAAATTATGATGGTGAAGTTTCTCCTGTTTGTGAATCATTTTTGTTTTTGGCAGATAGAGCACAAAATGTTGATATAATAGTAAAACGTAATATTGACTTGGGCAAAATTGTTATCAGTGACAGACATACTGATTCTTCTTTGGCATATCAAGGATATGGTAGGAATTTAGATGTTGATAGAATTGATATGTTGAATAATATTGCTACAAGTGGTTTAAAGCCTGATTTAACATATGTTTTTGATATTGATGTCGAAACTTCTATGCAAAGAGTTGGAAAAGAAAAAGATAGAATGGAATCAGCAGGAAAAAAATTTTTCGAAAGAGTTCGCCAAGGTTATTTAAAGATAGCTACAAAAGAACCTGACCGCGTTAAAGTTATTAACGCGATTGATTCAATTGATAATATACACAAACAAGTTGTTGAATTATTTGTTGAACTCGAAGAAAAATTCTCTTAGGAGTTCATAGCCTTTTAAGAAACTTTTATAGTCGATTTTTTCATCAGCGGAGTGCATATTATAAAGGTCAGCAAGTCCCATTAAAAACGGAATGAATGTTTCGCCTTTTGCGTTTTTGTGCTGGCAGTAAATATGTGTTTCTGCTCCTGCGTGGAATGAATTAATTAAGTAGTTCACACCTAATTTTTTTGCTGCTCGTTCAAAAACTTCCGGTATATATGTATCATTTGATTTTTCAAAAGCCGGCATTTTTTGTTTAAATGTTCCTGTTGCTTTTGCAATTCCATCATATTTTTCATTAAAATCTTCAATAATTTTTTGTATTTCGTCAATTAATTCATTTTCTTTTGATAAATCAGCACTTCTGATTGAATAGGTGGCTTCGGCGTGAGGATTTAAAACGTTTGTAACGTTAATATCGCCAGCTTTTATTCCTCCTAAATTAATTGAGGTAACTACACCTGTTTCATCTTGATAATAAACGCCTTGAGGAATATTGTTACAAAGTTCAGCCATTAATTTTGCGGCATTAGGTTTTGTTTTATCTGCGATTTCTATGCCTGAATGTCCGCCTTTGCAGTTAATCTCCACGTGACCATTGCAGTAGCTTGCTCCAGAAACTTGTAATACGCCAAACTCATCCGCATCACAAACTATGACATATTTTGCATTCAGATTATTAAAATTAAAGTTTTTTATACCTGACATACCGTTTTCTTCATCACGTGTAAATACAACTTCAAGTCCGCCGTGTTTCATATCAGAATTTTTGGTATCTTTTAGCAATTTTAGTGCTGCTGATATTCCGAATTTATCGTCACCGCCCAATGTTCTTCCGTTTGCGTGAATAAAATCTCCATCAAGTATTGGTGTTATTGGTGAATCATCACCGACAACATCCATGTGCGATGACAGTGCCATAAGAGGTTTAGTTTCATCTGTTGCAGGTAATTTTATTATGACATTATTATAATCATCTGTCATAAAATTCAAATTCTCTTTTTTACAAAATTCTCTAATCCACTCTACAACTTTTTCTTCATGTAAAGATGGAGAAGGTATGCTTGTTAAATTGTAAAAAATGTCAATAAGTTCTTCTTGTTTTCTTAAATTTTCCATATTATCTTCCTCTAAAAAATCGTTGTCCGGTTCCGCCTTCACCAATTTTTACGCTGACAGGGCGCATACATTTCGGACATCTTCCTGTATAAGCTGTACCATCTTTGTTTTGATATATTCTACCGTAAACACCGCAGCAATCAAATAAAATCCCCAAGAACTTTTTAGGTGTTCTTTTGTTTTCTTCATTTGACATTATTTTTTCCTTTTATATCCCGCTTGTACGATAGAACTGTTATTATTTGAAAAAACACTTTTGGTAAGAGTTTTTATGTATTTATCTTGCAAATGTGCGTAGTCAAACAATATTATACCACCTAAATTTAATTTTCTTGTTTCGTGTATTTGTCTTATCAAATCTTCTGATGTTCCGTTCATAAATGTTACAAATAACCCTGCATAAAGTTTAGTTTTTGGTGACATATCTTTTAGCATGTCATAAATCATTACTTTAATAGTTTTTGCATCGCATGTTAAATATAATGGAGTAAATGCATCCACGTAATTACTGTCTGACCAAGCTGACCAATCTTGTTGTTTTGTTTCAAGTGCCATTATTCTGTTTGGAAAAACAACAGCTGTTATTATTGTATTATTATCTCTGCATAGTTTGGAAACTTTTGAGATAAACAATGTAACTTTATCTCTTCTGTAATTATCCCAATCTGTCCAAGATTTTGAACCATACGATATTTCAACCGGATCAACACCATATATATTTTTAAATTCTTCTCTTGCACATTTCGTATAACCCCAATTAGATTGTGCATATCCTGCATATCTGGCTGCAATTGATTGCGGGTATCTGCAATAGTCAAAATTGAATCCGTCAGGATGGTACGTTTCAATGATTTCTCCGACCAGCTTATATAAAAATACTTGTACATCTGTATTAGCAGGGTCCAGAAAATAGCCGTTATGTTCGGAAGTCGAGGATACAGGTCCTAGTGTATCAATATTTCTAAGGTTGATATTTGACCATTCAGGTTTTACTGCTAAGATAGATTTTCCTGTTTGAGGTTTATTGCCTATATAAAAAGCTTCAAACCAAATATTAATTTTTATGTTTCTTTTATGTGCTTCATCTATCCATATTTTTAACGGATCAAAATCTTTAAATATTTCATTTTGTTCTATAAAACCGTATTCGGTCATTGTTTTACTTGGAAATATTGTTTTGCCGTGAAAATATGTTTCAAGAAAAATATTATTTATTCCTGAGTTCTTTAATTTGTCAAGTACTGCAATTATGCCTTCTTCGGTGTTTTCGGTTGGTCTAATCCAAATACCCTTTAATTCGTTTGATTTATATGGAATAGCTGTCGCAATTGCATCGTTTGCATTTTGCATTGCTTCTTGAGCATATTCTTTTGCCGACAGTGAATTTTTGTGAGCTTTTCTTAAATTTCTTTTTGCACTGTAAATAAGTTCTTTTGTAGGTCTTGGATTATAGCCGTACGTATTGTGGCTATAATAATTTACCATAGTTGATGCTTCTTCTATTTTTTCCTGTGCTGCAAAAATATAGCTTTGCGAAGTAGTAAAAGCAGTAATTGTTTTTGTATCGGTGTCTATATATATTTTTGTACCTACATGTATATTTTGATTTAGCCAGGTCTTAGCTCTACCATGTGCACTTATTACTATACCGTTTGAAGGTATAAGTGAATCAGCACCACTCAGGGATGTAACAGTATTACCTTCAACTATTGCTTCTGCTCCATATTCATTTGTATTGGTGGATATACCGTGAACAGGTGTGTATATTACAAGTTGATTTGAACCACGCATGCCTGGATAACCGCTTCCTGCCCAGTTATTTATAAGAGTCGGATCAATAGCACTGTATCTGTAAGAATTCTTTTCGTATACTTTTTCGTTCGATGATGGTATATATTCATCATATGGACTTGTTGATGCATTTGCACCAGCTGTTGATAATATTATTAAACAAATTAATAGTAAATATTTTTTTATTAATCTCCTCATTTTTCTTCCCTTTAATCATAATAAAACGGTTTCTTACGATAATAATACTGCGATTTATCATATTTTAATTCGTCTATCGAACGTATTTTCGCCTGAGTGATTTTGTCATTTGGTCTTGCTGATAATGCTCTTGCATATGCTTCTCTTGCTTTAACCAAATCACCGAGTTTTTCATTTGTTTCGCCGATTTTAAAATTTATATCATACTTATCGTAGTATTTTAATTTTTCAGCTCTTTTGTAATATTTTAGAGCTTGATTATAGTTTTCCATATCAAAGCAAACGATACCGTAATAGTAGTTTATGACAGGATTTTTTATATCCATGTTTAGTCCCTTATTCAGATATGATTTTGCCAGTGTGTATTTCTTTAATTTACCGTATATGTAGCCTATTTTTCCGTAAATATCTACTAATTCAGGATTTATTTCAGTAGCTGTTATATATGAACCAAGAGCTTCTCCATATAATTCATTTCTTTTTTCTTTTGTAATTTTAGTATTTTCGGCTCTTTTTAAAAAATTATCACCAAGTATAAGGTATTTACTTGTATTTAATTTTGAATAATCAATATTTACACTGTTATATTCAACAGTTCCTTCAAGTGCATAGACAGAACTGATTATAAAAATTGTACATAAGAATAATAATAAATATTTCTGTTTTTTCATAAAATAAATTTAGCTTAATAAATCACAACATCTACTATTATATCAATAAAATTTCAGTTATCATAATACTTAACACGGAGTAATATTTTGAACGAATTATTTTTTTTATTAATGTTTCTAATATTGGCAACAGCTTTTGCTGTGGCTTCTGTTGTCGCAGGCTTTGTTTGCGGATATAAATCTGATGAAGTTGATGATTCAACTTATGAATGCGGCATGAAAATTTTCGGCAGCGGAAGGATTCAATTTGACGTTAAATTTTTAAATTTTGCCTTTATTTTTCTAATTTTTGATGTTGAGACAATCTTTTTGTTCCCGTTTGCTGTTTCAATGGGTGAGTTTGATTTATATGTGCTTTTTGAAGTTATTTTATTTGTCATAGTTTTTTTATATTCATTAATATTTGCTATTAAGAAAAAAATATTGAGGTGGCAATAATGAATATAATTGTTTCAAGTATTGATTTTATATTAAATTGGGGACGATCAAATTCAGTATGGCCGTTTACTTTTGCAACTTCTTGCTGTGGTATTGAAATGATGCAAACAAGTGCTGCTAACTATGATATAGCAAGATTCGGCTCGGAAGTATTCAGGGCTACTCCAAGACAGGCGGATTTACTTATTTGTGCTGGTACTATTACTCATAAAATGGCTCCTGCACTTTTAAAACTTTATTCACAAATTGCCGAACCAAAATATGTTATTGCAATGGGAGCATGTGCTTGCGGCGGCGGAATGTTTGCGCAAGATTCTTATTCTGTTATTAAAGGAATTGATAAAATTATTCCTGTTGATATTTATTTACCTATGTGTCCGCCAAAACCGGAAGCATTACTTGATGCCATACAGAAACTACAAAAAAATATACGTAAAGAGTCCATAGTTAGCAGAGAAGATTTTGTTAATAAACATTGTTCAGTTTTAAAAGAAAAAGAAGGTTTATTAGTTGTTGATAATGATATTCAAATTGAATACTGGGGAGTAGATAAAAATGATTGATGTTTCTATTCTTAAAGAAAAATTTAATTTTAATATCGCTGATAATAAAGTTATTGTTGAGAGTAATATTATTGATGTTTTGGAATATTTAAAAAACACTCCTGAATATAAATTTGATATTTTGACATCTGTTGCAGCTGTTGATTTGAAGGATAAAATTGAATTAATTTACCAATTATATTCCACGGGTAATAACTTTACGTTAAATGTTTCTGTAATTGCAGAAAATTCATTTGCTAAAAGTGTTATTGATGTTTATAAATCAGCATATTTTGACGAATGTGAAATATATGATATGTTTGGCGTGAAATTTGAGGGCAATACAAATTTAAAACGTTTGTTTATGCCTGAAAGCTGGATTGGTCATCCTATGCTAAAATCTTACGAATTAAAAGACGAAAGGTTGGTATGGAATGAAAAATAGCAGTGTTAAAATTAATATCGGACCTCAGCATCCTTCTACACATGGTGTTTTACGACTAATCGCAGAGTTAGACGGAGAAGAAATTCTATCAATAGAACCTGTTGTAGGGTATTTGCACAGAGGCATTGAAAAAATGGCTGAAAGTCGTTCATATCTTCAATACTTGCCGATTGTTGACAGAGTTGATTATCTTGGTGGATTTTTTACCTCATATGCATATTGTGACGCAGTTGAGCATTTATTAAATCTTGAAGTTCCAAAACGAGCAGATTATATAAGAATGTTATGTATGGAGTTGAACAGGATTGCATCTCATCAACTATGGCTAGGTACATTTATGTTGGATTTGGGAGCTTCTTCTCCTTTGTTTTACTGTTTTAGAGATAGGGAAGAAATTTTATCTCTTTTTGAAGAGCTTACAGGTCAAAGGATGATGTATAATTACTTTACATTTGGCGGTGTAAGATTTGATGTTACAAATGAGTGGCTAAGTAAAGTATCCGATTTTGTTTCAAGAATGCCTAAGGCGATTAATGATTATGAAAAAATTATTACGTTAAATCCTATTTTTACTCAAAGAACTGTTGAAAAAGGTATTTTATCTCCTGCAATTGCATTACAATATTCTGTGACAGGACCAAATTTAAGAGCAAGCGCTGTTGAATTGGATTTTAGAAAAAATATGCCTTATGCAGCTTATAATGATGTTGATTTTGTTATTGCAGAAAGTAACAGATGTGATTCTTACGGTAGATATCTGGTAAGAATTCAAGAAATGAAAACGTCATTAGATATTATAAAACAGGCTGTCTTGTATTTAAAAAATGATAGCAGCGATTATACTTTAAATATTAATCCTGTTAATATTAAAGTTCCTGAGGGTGAGTATACATCTTATGTTGAGTCATCAAGAGGGTTGTTATCTTGCTATATTAAATCAGATGGTTCAGGTAAGCCATATAGGGTAAAATGGAGAACTGGTTCTTATTATGCTGTTCAAGTTTTGCCTGAAATCGTTAAAGGTTTATATTATAATGATTTAATTGCTATTTTCGGTTCACTTGACGTTATTATGCCGGAGGTTGACAGATAATGAATTATTTATATTTCTGGTATATACAAATATTATCTAAATATAATATCCCTAAAATATTCGGGGACATTACTTTCCCAATTTTACCGTTTTGTATTGTTGCTGCGGCTATAATTGTTGCTGTTTTATTTTTAGTGCTTGCAGAACGTAAAATTTTGGGATTGTTTACACAAAGAAAAGGTCCTAACAGGGTTGGAATTTGGGGAATTATGCAGACTGTTGCTGATGCCATTAAATTGTTATGTAAACAAAATGTAGATCCAAGAGGTGCTGATAAAATTTTATATAATGTTGCTCCAATATTGGTATTTGTTCCTGCAATGATTTTATGGGGGATTATTCCATATTCTTCTGAATTTGTCTTTATGAATTTTTCGGTAAGTGCTTTATTGTACATATCTATTGCGGCATTACCTGTTATTGGTATTATTCTTGCAGGGTATTCAAGTAATAATAAATTTTCTGTTATCGGTGCAATTAGGTCAGGTGCTCAAATTATTTGTTATGAACTGCCAATGATGTTTGTTTTACTGTCAATTGTACTTATATCTTCATCTATGAATTTAAAGGATATTATATTTTCTCAACTTGGTAGTTTTTCTATTTTAAACTGGCATATATTTCCTTGCTTTTTAGGATTTATTATAATGTTCATATCTATTTTGGCCGAATTAAATAGATGTCCTTTTGATTTGCCGGAGGCCGAGAGTGAATTGGTTGCAGGATACAATACAGAGTATTCCGGTATGCGATTTGCTCTGTTCTTTTTGGCAGAATACGCAACTATGTTTGTTATGTGTGCTTTTCTGGCAATACTATTTTTTGGAGGTTTTTTGCCTGTTACGGGTAAATATATTTCTGAAATGATTTTTTCTGATAATCAATTTTTACAATTATTTATATATATTGAACAAGTTATTTGGCTTATGATAAAAACAATTCTTCTTGTATTTATCGTTATGCTGGTTAGAGCCACTTTACCGCGTTTAGGTTCAAAAGAATTAATGAAATTTTCCTGGTATGTTTTATTACCTCTTTCAATGTTAAATTTTATATTAATAGCCATAATTAAATTTATTGTTGACGGAGGTGCCATATGATTATATTTAATAAAATTTGGGCACTAATAATCGGACATATTACAGTATTTAAACATTCTTTCAAAAAAAGAGTTACATTAGAGTATCCAGAACAAAAACAAGTATTGCCTGAAACTTTTAGAGGCAAACCTGTTTGGAATTGTGAAAAATGTATTGGCTGCGGAATTTGCGAAAGAGTTTGTCCTGCGGCTGCGGTTAAAGTTGACAAAAATAATGATAATATAAATTCTTATTTTGATTTATCAAGATGTATTATGTGCGGAAATTGTATGTATTATTGTCCAAAACATGCTATTCGGCTTTCATCTGAATATGAACTTGCGACAGATAATAAAAATGATTTATATATTTATTTTAACAAATCAGAGGGTGTATGAACGAAGCAGAAATAATTAAATCAATAACTTTTTACGGATTTTCTCTATTAATATTGATTTTTGCAATATTAACAATATTTGCGAACCGTATTTTATATTCCTTACTATATGCAGTTATTGCTTTTTTCTGTGCAGGTGGCATTTTCTTTTCACTGGGAGCTGATTATAATGCTGTTGTTCAAATTATGATTTATGGTGTTGCTGTTCCGGTAATTTTTCTTTTTGCAATAATGTTTACGTCTAAAAAGGAAGGTAAAACTGCATATTTATCTTATGCTCCAAGGTTTTTTATCAGTTTTATATCCATATTTTTATTATTTATGTTGCTTTGGTATTCTGTAAAATTTGCTGTTTACCTAAACCAAAACTCTGCTAATTATTTGTTTGCTAAATTATCAAATATAACTATTTTTGATTCTGTTTTTGCTATTTCAAACGGACTTTACGTTAACTATGGTTTAGCTTTATTTTTATTCGCTATAACAGTGTTATCTGTTATTGTTGGTATATCTGTATTAAATGTGATTAAGGAGAATAAACATGTTAAATAATATTTTTAATATAGGTTTATTTCATTATTTAATTTTAGCGATGGTCTTATTTTTTATAGGGGCATTTGGAGTTATTATTTCAAAAAACATTATTAAAATACTAATATGTCTTGAATTTATGCTGACTGCTGTTAATATAAATTTTATTGCATTTGCTGCATTTGTTGATAGTGTAAAGGTTAATGGATTTATATTTTCTATCTTTTATACGGCTATCGGAGCAGTTGAAATTGCTGTTGCTCTTGTTATTTTTTATCTTATGTATAGAGAAAAGAAGAGTATTAATATCGAAAATTATAAGGAGTTAAATGGCTAATGAGTTTTTTTGTTGAAAATTTGTATACTGTTATTTTAATTCCGTTTTGGGCGGCTTTATTAATTTTGTTAGGAAAATTATTTGCCGTTATTAGTTCTAAAAAAGTAGTAAATATAATTACTTTTTTGTCAACTATATATTGTTTATTCTTTGCTATTGGTGCATTTACAAAAACCTTAGTCGAAAAAGGTTTTGTTTATGAAAATGTTATCCCGTTTTTGACGGTTTCAAAATTCAATTTTACTTTGGGAATGTATATTGATGGTGTTACAACTTGGTTTTTATTGTTGGCGGTAATTATATCTTTAATAGTACAAATATATTCAATGGCCTATATGAGAGATGATTTAAGCTATGTAAGATTTTTTGCATATTTGAATTTGTTTAATTTCTCAATGTTTGGTTTAATTCTTGCACCTAATATGTTTCAAATATATGTTTTTTGGGAATTGGTAGGTGTTACAAGTTATCTGTTAATAGGTTTTTGGTATAAAAACAGAAGCGTTTCAGATGCTGCTAAAAGGGCTTTTATAATAAATCGTATCGGTGATTTTGCTTTTCTTGCCGGTATTGTATTATCAGCATACATTATTCTTGCAAATTTAGGTAATGTATCATCAATTACTTTGCCATTTGTTGAAATGCCAAGCATTTCAGCACAAATATACGGGTGTACATCAGATGGTATTTTTATTCTGACTTGCATATTACTATTATTCGGTTCAATTGCGAAATCTGCACAATTCCCTCTCCATACTTGGCTTATTGATGCTATGAAGGGTCCAACTCCCGTAAGTGCATTAATTCATTCGGCAACGATGGTTGCTGCCGGTGTATTTCTGTTAATTAGATTATATCCATTATATTCATTAAGCAATATTATTTTGAATATTATATCAATTATTGGTATAGTTACAGCATTAATATGTTCATATTCGGCTTTAACTCAGACTGATATAAAAAAAATTCTTGCTTATTCAACTAATGCTCAACTGGGATTAATGTTTTTAGCAGTTGGCAGCTGCTCTGCTACTATAAGTTTATTGCATTTAACTTCACATGCATTTGCAAAAGCATTATTATTTTTAATTGCAGGTACTGTAATTTTGGCAATGAATTCAAATCAAGATATCAGGTTTGCAGGAGGACTCAGAAGAAAACTACCGGTATGTGCATATACTTATTTGGTGGGTATTATTTCACTTTCGGGATTATTATTCTCGGGGTATACCTCTAAGGAAATGATTTTTAGTTCATTAATTCAACAAAACCACTATATTTTTGCCATATTATTTGAAGTAGTTGCCTTTATGACAGTTTATTATTTGTTCAGGTTGTATTTCTATACATTTGAAGGAGAATTGGTTTCTGATTATAAGGAGCCTAAAAATCATTTAGTCTATACACCTATACTATTAGCTTTTTTTGTTGTAGGTTTGTGGTTTGTATTTCCTAAATCCGCTAATTTATTGATAATTCTCTTTAATATTGTTATTTTTGTGTTGGCTTTGATAACTTCATATATAGCTTACAGGTTCAGAAATAATATTAAAAAGGTGCCATTGTTTTACGATTTATCTTACAGGGCTTTTTTTGCAGATGATGTAAATAACTTTATTTCTAATATTTACTGCTGTTTAGTAAAAATATTATCTTATATTGAAAAGTATATATGTGAGGGCTTATCATACATATTATCATTATGCGTTAGAATTTCTGCATTTATCTTTTCAAAATTTCAAACCGGTAATGTACAGTCATATCTTTCTTATTCTTTATTGATAATGATGTTTTCTTTCGGTGGATTGTTATTAGTTTATTCATTAGTTATTTACTTTTCGGAGGTACAATAATGGATTTAAAAGTATTAGTTTTTGCTCCGTTAATTTTTTCATTAATATTTCTCTTACCAATTTTTTCAGGTAGGTCAATATTAATCAGGCGAATTGCAAAGACACTTGCAGGTATACATTTTTTATATTCATTAATGTTTTTGGTATTTTTTGATAATTCACAAACCTATAATTATCCAACCGAATTAACATTCATGGGACAGAAGTGGTTTGGCTCATTAGGTATATCTTTATCTATGGGGCTTGATGGTATTTCTTTATTATTTGTATTATTGACTTCATTCCTGATATTTATTGCTTGTTTAGCAAGCAAAGGTGCAGTTAATTCTAAACATTCATTATATTATGCATTAATTTTTATATTAGAAACAGCATTATTAGGTGTATTCTCTTCAACGGATATGTTTGAATTCTTTATGTATTGGGAAATGGAATTAATTCCGATGTATTTCTTAATTAGTTTGTGGGGCAGCGGAAACGCTAAAAAATCAGCAATGAAATTTTTGCTTTATACATTTATTGGAAGTTTATTTATGCTTTGCGGTTTTTTGATGCTTTATAATTTTAATTTTATTTCAACATCTCAATTGACGGCTGATATATCAAGTTTAAAATTTGATTATGATAATGCTCCGATGTACTTGCAAATTGTAACTTCTATATTAATATTAATCGGCTTTGCAGTTAAACTTCCTATTGTGCCTTTGCATAGTTGGCTGCCTTCTGCACATGTAGATGCACCAACTCCTGTCAGTATGCTATTAGCAGGTGTTTTACTTAAAATGGGTGCATATGGTATTATGAGATTTAATATTCAAATGCTTTCTGACGCGTTCTTAATTTTGGTGCCATATATTGCTATACTTGCTTTTATAAATGTTGTATATGCAGCTATTTTGGCATATTACCAAGTTGATATAAAAAAGATTGTTGCTTATTCAAGCATTTCTTCTATGGGTTTAGTCCTTTTGGGTCTTTGTTCTTCTAATTCTATCGGTATTTGTGGTGCTGTAATATTAATGCTTGCACACGGTATTATTTCGGCCGGTTTATTCTTTGTTGTAGGTATTATACATAAGCGGACAGGCACACGTCAATTAGTTCTGTTAAGCGGAATTGCATCTGTTATGCCAAGACTTGCAGGTTTTACACTCATTCTTGTTCTTGCAAGTATTGGTGTTCCGCTTTTGATGTCTTTTCCGGGCGAATTTTTAATATTCTTTGGTGCCCTTATTTCCTCTCTTACAAATAATTATTTAATACAAGTTGTTGCATTAAGCAGTATTATAATTCTGGTTTTGGCTGCTTGTTATTTAATGAAATTAATGCATGGTGTATTTTATCAGGAATTGTCAGAACAATATTTAAAATTAAAAGATGTTACTGTAAATGAATTTATAGTTCTGTTTACGTTATCACTGATTGTAATTGTATTCGGAATTTTACCTATGAGTATTATTGATATTATTTCACCTTATATAAATGTTATTGTTGAGGCTTTTGGAGGTTAATTTATTATGAATTTTATATCTGATGTTTCAAATTCTATGCTCTCTGAGTTTATTCTTTTTATTACTATATTCATTTTATCAGTTATCTCAATGTTTTATAATTTGAAATTCCATAAATTATCAAAATGGATAGCTTTAATTGGTGTTTCATTTTCATTATTTTCACTAAAATTTTTACAATTGGAACCAATTTTTTACGCGTTTAAAGAGTCTGTAATTTCAGATACATTTACAGTTTTTATAAAGGCGGTCATTTTAATTACGGCATTTATTATTATATTATTATCAAAAAAGAATGTTACAAAGCGCAATCATAAGACATTTCAATTTTATACGTTATTGCTTTCTGCTGTATTATCATCACTTTTTGTTGTATCTGCAAATGATTTTTTGACTCTTACAGTATCACTTGAAATGTTAAGCTTTTGCACTTATTTTCTTATTGCTTACAAAAAGGGGTATTTGTCAAAAGAAGCTTCATTTAAATATATCGTAACTAATTCGTTTGCCACTGCAACATATTTATTTGGCGTATCTTACTTATATGGTATAACATCAAGCTTGAATTTTGGAACAATTAACGATTATTTCTTACAACACGAACCAACTGTATTTTATACAATATCAATTTTATTAATCTCTGTCGGATTACTATTTAAATTAGCTATTTTGCCATTTAGTAATTGGATTTTGGATGTATATGAAGGTAGTGCTACCTCAGTTTCTGCATTTATTTCTACAATTCCTAAAATAGCTGTACTAGCAATATTTGCAAGACTTTTAGTATTTATTTTTGGATATTCTTTTGTCCTTCCTTTAATATTGATTTTCCTTTCAGTTATTACAGCGGTTTGGGCAAATGCTCTTGCTATAAGACAAAGAAATATACTTCGTTTGTTAGCTTGTAGTTCAAGTGCTAACGTATCTTATATGCTTTTTGCGTTATCACTTGTTTCTGTTTATAATCTTTCAACTGTACTTTTTTACTTGCTGACTTATATTTTCATGAATTTAGGTGCATTTTCAGCAGTTATAATATTAGAAAACTCTAATTATTCGTCAAAATTATATGAATTTAAAGGTTTTGCGTATTCAAACCCTTTATTTACATTAGCTTTTGCTGTTTGTATGTTTGGTTTAGCAGGTTTTCCTATTACTTCCGGATTTATTGCAAAATTATACTTTTTCTCCGCAATAATTCGTTCAGGGGCAATATTTATACCGCCTTTGATTATAATGGCGCTTACTATGGCTATTGCTTGTTATTATTATACAAAAGTAGTTAAATTGATGTTTGAGCGAAACGGTATTTCAGAAAACGAAATACTACCGCACAGAGCATCATCACCAACAGTCATATTGTATGCTTGTGCTGCAATAACCGTATTGGTGGGAATTGTTCCGGTTGGTCTAATCGAAGTTTGCAAATTTATCGCATATAACTTATAAATCTGTCCAATGCTGTTGAGGTTTAATATCGTGTTGCATTAAATATCCGTCATCGGTTGCAGGATCAAAATATTCCCATACTTTTTTCCACCATTTCTTTTTTGAGTATCGCGGACTTCTGTATGGTCTGTTTGCATTTTGTGCCTTTACAAGTTGAACTTGTTCTGCTGATATTGCAGAGTAGTTGTAATTTAAAAGTGATTCCGGTGATATTAATTCATCATTAGTAACGTATGCATTTGCCGATAATGTTATAGATAATGATAGTATTGTTGAGTAAATAATAGCTTTTTTAAGCATGCCAGCCTCCGTAGATTATATAAATATATTAGCATATAATTACGCAAATTGACAAATTATTTACATATTAAGCGAATTAATAATGACATTCTCAAGTTCATCAAGTAATTTGTCCTCGGGAACTCTTGATATAATTTCACCTTTTTTAAAAATATAACCTTCATTAATACCGCCGGCTATACCAAAATCAGCATGTGAAGCTTCACCAGGGCCATTTACAGCGCATCCCATAGTTGCAATTGTAATATTTGCATCTAAATTTTTAAAACGTTCTTCAACTTTTTTAGCAAGCTCTATTAGTTTTATTTGTGTTCTTCCGCAGGTTGGACAGGATATAAAGTTTACACCTTTTTTTCTTAAATTTAGGGATTTTAAAATAGAATATCCCGCATAAACTTCTTCAATTGGATTTTCAGTCAGTGATACTCTTATTGTATCGCCAATTCCTTGTGATAAAAGACTTCCAATTCCGACAGATGATTTAACTAAGCCGCCTTTTAGCGTCCCTGATTCAGTCAAACCTATGTGTAAAGGGTAATCATACTTTTGTGAAAATAATTTATAAGCTTCAATAGTCGTAACTACATCTGATGATTTTAGTGAAACCTTAATTTTATCAAAATCTAATTCTTCTAAAATTTTTATATGCCCCTCTGCACTCATTATCATCTTTTCTGAGAGTGGAATATCTAATTCTTTCAGACTTTTTTCAAGTGAACCTGCGTTAATACCTATTCTTATAGGAATATTTTGTTGTTTTGCAAGTGTTACAACTTTTTCAACATTTTCACGTTTGCCTATGTTGCCCGGATTTAACCTAAGCGCTGCGACTCCGTTATTTATTGATTGTATTGCCAATCTATAATCAAAATGAATATCTGCAACAACAGGTATTGGAGATTTTTTTGTGATTTCTTTTAATGCTTCTCCTGCATCTTTATTCAATACTGCAAGTCTTATAATTTCGCATCCTGCGTCAGATAGTTCTTTTATTTGATTTAATGTGGCTTTTACATCTCTTGTATCTGTATTACACATGGATTGTACTGAAATTGGTGCATCTCCGCCAATTTTTACATTGCCGATTGAAATTTGTTTGGTTTTACGTCTGTTTATCATAAAATAATATTATCACTAAAAAAGTTTAAGGGGTAGATTATGAAATTTGCGGTATTATCTGATATTCACGGAAACATGTTTGCATTAAGAGCAGTTTTAGAGGATATGAAACAATTTGATATAGAACGTGTATTTTGTTTAGGTGATTTGGCAATGGCTGGACCTGAACCTGATAAAACTGTCGATTTTGTTAAAACTCAGGATTGGACAGTTATTCAGGGAAATACAGATGAAATGATTGCATATTTTAATGATGACATTTATGAGAGTGTAAAAAGCGGAGCACCAATTATGGCAAACGCTCTTGAACAGGATGTTAAGGAAATAAGTTCTGAGAATAAACAATATTTGAAAAATTTACCTATTAATAAAACATTTGAAGTTGATGAGTTAAAAATATTACTTGTTCATGGCTCTCCAAGACGAAATAATGAAAATATTTTTCCAAATATGGACATGGATGTTATTGAGGATATATTTACCGATGTAGATGCCGATATTATATTTTGCGGTCATACACACATACCTTGCGGGTATCAGACAAGATCTAAAATTACTGTTGTTAATGATGGTAGTGTTGGTAGACCATTTACTGAAAATCCCCAAGCTTGCTATGTTGTAGCTGATATAACAAATGGTAAACTTGAAATTGAACATAGAATGGTTGATTATGACAAGGAATCAGCCAAGAATATATTACAAAAAAGAAATTTTGCAGGTGCGGAAAAGTTGGCTGAAATGCTTATAAATCCTGAAACACGACACTTGTAAATATTTTTTACAAATTTCTATATTGGCTTATAATAGGCTATAATAGCTATTATGGTTGATTGGGTACCTTTTTACACACAAGATGGTTCAGTGGGACTATATAGTGAGAAAGATAATGATATTTATCACTCAGTCTATGGTGCTGCAAGCGAAGCCTACCATAAATTTATTTTGCCGTCAAATTTTGATGAATATTTTAAAAATAATAATGAAATTAAAATTTTAGATTTGTGTTACGGAATTGGATATAATACAAAAATATTTTTAAATGAATTTTTGAAAAATTTTCCTAAGTGTACAGAAAATAACTATTCGATATATACCGATAATGTTTCTGTTCATAAAAATAACGTATCGATACATGCCGATAATATTATAAAATTGAAAAATAACTGTTCGATATATTCTAATAAAATTTTTAATAAATATAAAATTAATAAACAAATTAAAAATATACAAAATTATAAAATCCAAATTGATGCAGTTGATACAAATGAACTTTTGATGAAATTATCGCCTTTTTTTAATATTTGCCGAGGAAGATTTAATCAAAATGCTACTGGTGTTGAATATATAGATAAGTTATTAAAAAATATAACCGACCAAAATTTAAAAAATAATTTTTATAATTTTTACCCTGAAGTAAATATGATAATATTATGCTGTTTGCTTAAATACTACGGTGTAGATTATATATCAAGAGATTTTTTGAACATCGTAAATGACAAAATTTATACAAAATATTTTAGTAAAGTTATAATGGATTTTATGCCGTTTTATTTTTCAAGGGTATGCAATTTATCATCTGAGTATGTTAAATCCACCTTTTTACATAATATATATTATGAGTATATATCTGCAAGTTATAAAAATACTCTAAAAATACTAAAAAATAACGAAATTTCAATCAACTGTATTAGTCAAGATGCACGAGAATTTTTATTGGCAAATGATAAATGCTATGATTTTATATTTTTGGATGCATTTTCTCCGCATAAAAGTCCAAATCTTTGGACTTATGAATTTTTTAGTTTACTTTATAAACATTTATCACCTAATGGAAAATTTTTAACTTATTCGAATGCATCTCCAATTAGAAATGCCATGTTAAAAAATAATTTTTTTATTGCAAAAATTTTTAATCAGCGAGAAAATAAATTTACAGGAACAATTGCTGTAAAAAATCCTGAATTAATAAAAAACAATTTAACGGATTATGATTATGGTTTATTAAACACAAAAGCGGGTATAATGTATAGAGATGAAAATTTGTCTGCAAGTAATTCCAAAATACTCTCTATTCGAGAAAATGAAATTAAAAATTCAGATTTATTATCAACTACTCAATATAAGAATAAATACAAAGGGGCTCTAAATGGAATATGATGTAATAGTTGTAGGTGGCGGTACTGCCGGTTGCGCAGCTGCATATATGCTTGGTAAATACAATAAAAAAGTTTTGGTTATAGAAAAGAACTCATTTTTAGGCGGTACAATGACTTCTGCTCTTGTAACACCAATGATGAAAACTTCTGGTAACTCTGTTAATAATGAATTTTTTGTGGAGTTTATCAAACGAATGAAACAAAAAAATGCTGCTATAACCTATATTGACGGTAATGAAGGGTGGTTTAATCCAGAAATAGCAAAAATTGTTCTTGATGAAATGATGTCTGATGCTAAGGTGGAAGTATTATTTAATTCAGAAATTGTTAATATTAATATCTCAGGTCGATATATTAATTCGATAGATATTAATAATAATTTATTATCGGTATCTATCGATACGAAATATGTGATTGATTCAACAGGAAATTGTGATGTTGGTTTTTTGTCAAATTGTGAATTTATTAATAAAAATTTTGAAAATCAACCTACGAATTTAAGATTTATTATGGGTGGAATTGATTTGAATTCATTTAGCCGTTGGTTGCGTGATTTTGATGAAGATAGAAATGTTACAAGTGTAGCAAATATTAATAATGACATTCATTTATCAACTGCATATACGTGGGATTTAAGTAAAAAATGGGCTTTAAAACCTTTATTTGATGATGCTGTAGATAATAATATCCTTGAAAATGAGGACAGAAACTATTTTCAAGTCTTTACTATCCCTAACATGTCAGGCTCACTTGCCTTTAATTGTCCTAGGGTTTATTTTTCAAATGATATTAATGTTTTGGACAATTTTGATTTATCTAAGGCATTACAAAAAGGTCGTCGTGTAATTTACAGAATGTCGGAGTTTTGCAAGAAATATTTTCCGGGATTTGAAAATGCCTTTATCTCCAATATTGCTGATAGTCTTGGCATAAGAGTAAGCCGCAGAATTAAGGGTAAATATATATACACTATTGATGATTTAAAATCAGGTAAAAAGTTTGAAAATCCTGTTGTTGTGTCTAACTATCCTGTTGATATACATTCTTCCAAAAAAGAAAAATCTGTTTTAGAAACTCAAATGCAGGAGTATCAGCTTCCTATTGAAGCATTAATGGCTGCTGATATTGATAATTTGTTTGTTGCAGGCAGATGTTTATCTGCGGATTTTCAGGCACAGGCTGCGCTTAGAATTATTCCAAGTTGTTTTTCTATGGGAGTTGGTGTTGCTAAACATATTTTAACTATTATGTAAGATGTTGTTAGTATCTCTTTTTGAATTATAATTGTTATATGGGGAAACGTTTTAATCTGTTATTGATTATATTTGGGATGGTAGTATTATATGCTTGCTATTATTTTGTTTTGCCTAATATTATCAATCTTGAACGCTTAAATCCAAAAATAACTAAGTATGTGAAAGAAAAGTACGGTTACAATATTTCGCTTGATAAGCCTGATTTTAAAATGGGATATTCTCCTTCAATATGGTTAAAAGCTGATAAATTTGTATTATTAAACGATGATAAAACAATTGCAATGTCAGTAAATAAGCCTGTTATAAAAGTATCACTTTTACCACTCATTATTGATAGAATTAATTTAACGTATTTTAGTGCTGACAATGTCTTTGCTGATATTTATTACGATAATAAACGTGAAGTTACACTCGGACAATATTTAATTTTTAAATCAACAAATTTTGTTGTAAACGCTGATAACAGCAAAATTTTAATTAGCAATTATAAAATTAATCTGAATGATAATGTTAAGAAGGACACCACTAAAATTTTAGGTAAGTATTTTAACATTGACGAATATAAATTAGATAAATCATTAAAAGCATCAGTAAATTTTGAAATTATTTCAGGTAGTAATAAATCAGTTGTAAATTTGTTTGCTGATACAAAATTACCATTTTTAAAACACTTGGATAAATATACACCTGAGTTATCATTTTCTGTTACTAATTTATCACTTGCTAAATTTAGTAATTTTATAAATTATTTCACTAATAACCGCGTTTCTGATATCAGTGGACTTATTAATCTTGAAATTCATTCTGATAAAAGAATTTTTGGCAGGAAGCAATACCTTTCAAATCTTTTAATTGATAATTTTTATATAAAAACAAATCTTTTTGAAAAAGAATATAATTATCCAGGTCGAATACTAATAAAATCAAACTATTTATTGGAAAATAAAGAACTTACAATACCGTCATTTACAATATCATCTCCAAAATTTAGTGCAAAACTTTCAGGCAGTATAAACAAAATATCTTCAAAATATCCTGTTCCAAATCTGGATTTTAAAATGTATGGTGCAAAAATTGAGGATATACTGGATATCTTTCCATATTGTACAAAGTTGGATGATTATACTAAAATCAATATTTCAGAACTAAAAAAAGCTGCCTTCAAATCTAATGTTGATATGAATTTAAAATTTTCAGGTAATTTTGTTAAGCCAAATATTTACGGAAAAATTGATATTACCGATGCAATATTTGAAAGACCAATAAAGAATGCGCAAAAGAATCCTAATATTAAACTGGAATTTCTTAAAGATATAGTAAAATTTAATACTGATGTTTCTGCCGGTATTGATAAAATTGTAAAAATTAATGGACAAATAGGATTATATGGTGCTAATAATTCAAATCTAATGATTGAAAGTTCGGATTTGATTGACTTATCAGAAGCTCAACGTTTAATAATACCATTGCACAAAACTTTTAATTTCTTGCTTGGTCCTTTGCCTGTAATGTCTTTATCAGGATATGGCGGTATAAAACTTAAATTTCACGGTAACAAAAAGAGTCCTCATATTTTTGGTCAGATAGTAACTTCTAATGCTTCTGCCTCTTTTTTAGAAATTCCTAATTTGGTATTAAATGATACTAATGCACTAATAAATTTTGATGATAGTAATGCTATTTTTACGTTAAAAAATGGTACAATAGATGGTAAATCTGCATTTATAAGTGGTGAATGCAAGCTAAATGGAGAGTTCGATTTTAATGCAAAATTACCAAATCAGGATATCGGCTATCTTTTAGCTGCTTTTAAAAATTCATCAATCCTTAATGAATTTGCATCTAAAATTAATCTTATTGAAGCCTCATCAGGCGCGTGTGATTTTAATGCAAATGTTAAAGGTCATATTACTGACGCAAATGATATTATTATTGGTAAGAATGTCCATGTTAAAGGGGAGATTATACTAAAATCTATAAAAGCAAAATTTGTTAAAACAAGAAGATACGTAAATAATATATTTGGTAAGATTAAAATTAATGATTTAGCAATTGATTTGAATATTTCATCGTATATAGGTGCTGCAAAATTAGAGTTGGTAGGTTTAATTAATGCTAATGAGGCAAATTTGAATTTTAAACTCGCTAAGGCATATTTAACTGATGTTATTAACAC
>JAFWGJ010000068.1 GCA_017512405.1 bacterium
ATGGTAAAACACAAGAAGATGCTAAAAAATTAGCTGATGAATTTTATGAAATGATTACAAAACGTTATTTCATGCCAAATTCACCTACATTAATGAACGCTGGTCGTGAATTAGGACAATTATCAGCATGTTTTGTTCTTCCTGTAGAAGACTCTTTAGAAGGCATTTTTGAAGCAATTAAAAATACAGCTCTAATCCACAAATCAGGTGGTGGTACAGGTTTTTCATTCTCACGTTTGAGAGCTAAAAACAGCGTTGTTAAATCAACAATGGGTGTATCATCTGGCCCTGTTTCATTTATGGAAGTATTTAACGCTGCAACTGAAGCTGTTAAACAAGGCGGTACAAGACGTGGTGCAAACATGGGTATTTTAAGAGTTGACCACCCTGATATTCTTGAATTTATTGACTGCAAAAACGATACATCAAGATTAAACAACTTTAATATTTCAGTTGCCCTAACCGATAAATTTATGGATGCAGTTAAAAACAACACAAATTATGATTTAATTAATCCACATAATAACGAAGTTGTAGGACAATTAAACGCAAAAGAAGTTTTCGGAAAAATTGTTGATAACGCTTGGAGAACAGGTGAACCCGGTATCATATTTATTGACAAAATGAATGCTGACAACCCTACACCGCTATTGGGACAAATTGAATCAACAAATCCTTGCGGTGAAGTTCCACTTTTACCGTTTGAAGCTTGTAATTTAGGTTCTATTAATTTAGGACTTATGGTTGAAGACGGAAAAATCAACTGGGATAAATTGAAAGAAGTTACAAAACTTTCTATCAAATTCTTAGATGATGTTATTACAGTAAATAATTACCCACTACCAAAAATTGCCGAAATGGTACAAAATAACAGAAAAATCGGTCTTGGTGTAATGGGTTGGGCTGATATGCTTATGAAATTAGAAATTTCATACAATTCTGAAGAAGGTACAAAACTTGCTGCTCAGGTAATGGAATTTATTGATTACCATTCAAAAGTTGAGGCAATTGAATTAGCAAAATTAAGAGGAAGTTTCCACAATTTCAAAGGCAGTATTTATGACGGACAAAAATTCCTTCAAACAAAATACGCAGGTAAATCAGCAGGTATGATTACCGATGAAATGTGGGCAGAACTTGACAGCGAAATTGAAAAACACGGTATCAGAAACGCAACTACAACATGTATTGCTCCGACAGGTACAATTTCAATGATTGCAAGTGCATCAGGCGGTATTGAACCGTTGTTCGGTCTTGTATTTATGAGAAACGTAATGGACGGAACCGAAATGCTTGAAGTTAACCCTATCTTCAAAGCATACGCAGAAGAACATGGTTTCTATACAGATGCAATTATGCGCCAAATTTCAGAAGACGGTACAATTGCACACGTTGACGGTGTAGATGAAAAATCTAAAAATATTTTCGCAACCGCTCACGACGTTTCACCATACTGGCACGTAAAAATGCAAGCTGCATTTCAATTACATACAGATAATGCGGTTTCAAAAACAGTAAACTTCGTTGAAAGTGCAACAAGAAAAGATATTGAAGATACTTATGTTCTTGCATACGAAAATAATTTAAAGGGCATTACCGTTTACAGAAATAATTGCCGTCAGTTCCAACCTATGAACTTAACTAAGAAAAAAGAAGAACCAAAGGTTGAAGAACAAACAAAAACAGAAGAACCAACAGTTGAAGATTATAATCCGACAGGTGAAATCAAAACAGTAACCTGCCCTGAATGCGGTAATAAAATTCAAATGGCAGAAGGATGTTTCATCTGCCCTAACTGCGGTTACTCAGGTTGCGCGTAGCGGATTTGCGTACGGAATGAAATTCCGGATAGCGAGGAAATTGAGCCGAAAAGTGCAAAGCACGCAGGCGAAACTTTCCGAGCGTGGAGCAAATCCAAGACAGCGGATTTTCGGTAGAGTGAGCGAACAAAAGTGAGCGAAACTCGTGAGAGCAAACAGCCGATTGTGAGTAGCAAAATTGCAAAAGCAATTTGTACGAACAAAAAGGCTGTGCGTACCCGAATAATCTAAGACAGTAGAAAACAATGATTACAATAATTACAACAAGTTATAATTACAGTGAATACATTTCACAAACGATAGAGTCTGTGCTTGCACAGACTTTTTCCGATTGGGAATTAATCATTGTTGATGATGCTTCAAGCGACAATTCGGTTGAAATTATAAAAAAATATTGTAATGATACAAGAATAAAACTAATTTGTAATGAAAAAAACCAAGGACTCAAAAAATCCATAAAAATAGCCCTAAAAGAAGCCAAAGGTGAATGGATAACATTTGTGGAAAGTGATGACAGTATTGTTCCTGATGCACTTGAAAAACGATTAAAAACAAAAGCGGACATCGTTTTTAATTCTGTAAATTTAATCGGCGATGAAGAATGGATAAAAGAATATCAAAAGTTAGTTAATAAAACAGAAAATGAATTGTCAAAAATCAGTTTTCCGACAAATATTTTCAAAAAATTTGATACCAAAAACCCGATTTTAACACTTTCAAGCACAATGATTAAACGTGAATTACTGACAGAAGAACTTTTTAACACAAAAACAGATGCGCTTTTTGATTGGTGGTTATACATTAACCTTGCATTTAAAAATAATTTTGATTACATACCTGAAAAACTTACAAATTGGAGAATACACGACAACAGTTATATTAAAAAACCAAAACGCCATAAACATAAAATGGTTAATGTAATTGCTTATTACAATGTTTTTAAGCAAAATCCATCGGTAGATTTGTTCTTTTTTACAATAATCTGCACTATTAAAATGTGTTGTATAAGATTAAGAGTATATTTTATCAGTTTTATCAGATTTTTAAAATCTTTAATTGGACTGAAACAGCGAAAATCACCGCTGTTTTAGTCTGTTAAAAATGACAAAATGCTTTTCAGTAAAGCCCTTGTAATCATTCTTGATTTCATTTTTTTGTTTGGCAAATAATTAAATACAAATTCTTTTATGACACGTGGGCAAGTATGTTTTATAGAGCGTTTTTGAGTATAAGAAAGATTTTTTGTAATTAAATTAATCTGTTCTTGATTAAATAACTCTTGCCAACCATCAACTGTTGTATGCAATGTGTTATTAAGACGTAAAAGTGAACACTTTATAAACGGAAAATCTGTTTCTTTATACAAATTTCGCCATTTATAAACAGTCGGATTATTGTATTTATAAAAACTTTTTATTGCACAATCACTTACAAAACCGGCTTGTTCAAGGGTTGTAGTTAATCCTATTTCATATTTTTCAATTATAGAATTTTTGTTTTCTTCTTCCTTAACAGAATTTATAAATTCTTCAAATACTTGTGAATTAAAAACATTATGTTTTAACACAAAAAAATAACTTTGAACATGCGGAATAAAACAATCTTTTGTTCTGTTTTTAACTATTTTAAATGCATATTTGTTTTTTGTCATACCCCAAAAATCACTGTTATTATCTTTCATATTTGAAAAAATTTTTTCTAATGATTTAAAAGGTCCATAACAACTATCATTTGCAAATAACAACTCCTCACAACCTTCAAGAAGGTTGTTTTCTTTTGCGTATAAAAAACCTCTTTTATATGAACCAAAATCATATTCGTTATGTTTTTGTGCAATTTTATGACAATCCAATTTGTTTAATTCCTCTTGTGGTAAATCACAACAAGAAACAAATACTATATTCGAACAGACTTTTTTTAATTCGTTAATATAAAACAGAACATAATCATCGATTATGTTCTTTGTATCAAAATGTGCGAATATTGCAACTCTGTTCATGAAAAATTCCATCTCGGATTATTCGGGTACGCATAGCCTTTATTTTCGTTTTTAATTTGCTATCGCAAATTAGCACTCAATCAGGCTATTTGCTCTCACGAGTTCCGCTCTGCTCCACTCTACCGAAAATCCGCTAATATTCAATACCTTGTCTTGCCATTACGCCGATGTCGAAGTAGTGTTTAATTGGTTTCATTTCTGTAACAAGGTGAGCCAAAGCTTTTAATTCAGGATGTGCATATCGTCCTGTCAATACAATTTCTAAATTTTCAGGTTTATTCAATAAAGCATCTTTAACATCCGAAACTTTAATCATATTCATTGCAATGGCAATATTTATTTCATCTAAGATTATTAATTGATATTCGTTACTTTGAATAGCTTCTTTTGCAAGTTCCCAGCCTTTTTTAGCTTCTTTAAAATCCTCAAGACAAACATTGTGAGAGTATACAACTCTATCCATACCGCATTGAACAATTTCAAGATTTGGAAACATGTTACCTGAAACAATTTCACCATAAGAAGTTGCACTATCACCTTTTGTAAACTGGATAATAAGAACTTTCCAGCCATGACCTAAAGCCCTCATAGCCAAACCTAAAGATGCCGTAGTCTTACCTTTGCCATCTCCTGTATAGATTTGTATATAGCCGCGTTCTAACAACTTCCGCCTCCAATTTAGTGTTAATTAAAATTTTAATGTTATTTATAAAATTTTGCATCAAATATTCGATGGATAAATAACATTCTTCTTATGGTTTTAATATAACGCGGGAACTAACCCCGCCTCCCAAGATTATGTACATATAATATACAATAAATTTTGTGTAAAATCATTAATTTTACACAAACATGACCTTTTTTTTACATTAATTTTTGTTAAAAATGCGCTTAAAGTGAAATAGTCTAATTTAGCAAAATCTTACACTTAATTTAAAATTTTTACATAACTTTTGTTAAAATTTTGTAAAAAACTATTGCATTCATGTAGGCATGGTAATTTTAACCATATATTACTAAAAGTTAATAATATTGCAGTTTTTAAACATTTCGCCAAAGTTCATGTGTTGCAACATTTTTCATGATTTATCATAAAAATAGTTATCAAAAATATTATTAATTTTATTAAGATTTATTTATGATAAAATATAAACAAACGGAGAAAAAATATGTCTAAAACAATATTGGTAACAGGCGGTGCAGGATTTATAGGTTCGCATTTATGTGAAAAATTACTTAATGAAAACAACAATGTAATTTGTCTTGATAATTTTTTTACAGGTTCAAGAAAAAATATTGAACATTTACTTGGTAACAAAAATTTTGAACTTGTGCGACATGACGTAACAGAGCCTATAAGACTTGAAGTTGACCAAATTTATAATCTTGCATGTCCTGCAAGTCCGGTTCATTACCAATATAATCCTATCAAAACCATTAAAACAAGCGTGCTTGGGGTTACAAATATGCTTGGACTTGCTAAAAGAGTTAAAGCAAGAATTTTACAAGCTTCCACAAGCGAAGTTTACGGTGATCCTCTAATGCACCCGCAAAAAGAAGAGTACTGGGGTAACGTTAATACAATTGGCATAAGAAGCTGCTACGACGAGGGTAAACGTGTTGCAGAAACCTTAATGATGGATTACCACAGACAAAATAATGTTGATACAAGAATTATAAGAATATTTAATACTTACGGACCTAAAATGGCTGAAAATGACGGTCGTGTTGTTTCTAATTTCATTGTTCAAGCTTTGAGAAATGAAGATATAACAATATACGGCGATGGCTCTCAAACTCGTTCTTTCTGCTATGTTGATGATTTAGTTAGGGGAATGATGGCTTTAATGGACAAAGATGACTATTTTGAGCCTGTAAACGTTGGGAATGACGGAGAATTTACAATTAAAGAACTTGCAGAACTTGTTATTGAGCTTACAAATTCTAATTCAAAAATTGTTTATAAAGAATTACCGTCAGACGACCCTGTAAAACGTAAACCTGATTTAACACGCGCAAGAACAGTTTTAGGCTATGAACCTACGGTAAAATTGCGTGATGGATTACAAAAAACCATTGAATATTTTGCAGAGATAAAAAAATGCAAATAGAACTTCTTGCTCCCGCAAAAAATAAAGAATGTGCAATTAGTGCTATTAATTTCGGTGCGGATGCGGTTTATATCGGAGCAAATTCTTTTGGCGCAAGACAAAATGCCTCTAACAATCTTGATGATATAAAAGAGATTGTTGAATATGCTCACAAGTTTTATGTAAAAATTTACTGCACAGTAAACACAATACTTGACGATAACGAAATTATAAAAGCCGTTGAATTAATAAAAAAACTTTATAACATAGGTGTTGACGGAATTATAGTACAGGATATGGGACTGTTAGAACTCTCAATTCAGGGTAAATTACCGCCTATTCCTTTATTTGCAAGTACACAATGTGATAACAGAACATTAGAAAAGGTTAAATTCTTTGATGAAATTGGTATTCAGCGTGTAATTCTTGCAAGAGAATTATCTTTAAATGAAATTAAAAACATCTGTGAAAATACAAAAACAGACATAGAAACATTTATTCATGGAGCTTTATGTGTAAGTTATAGCGGTCAATGCTATTTAAGCCAAACCATAGGCGGTCGTTCTGCAAACAGAGGCGAATGTGCACAACCTTGCAGAAAAAAATATACACTTATTGACGATAAAGGAAATATTTTAGCTGAAAACAAACATTTATTATCATTAAAAGATTTTAATGCCTCTGAGCACATAGAAGAACTCATAAACGCAGGTGTTTCATCCTTCAAAATAGAAGGACGGTTAAAAGACGAAAACTATATTAAAAATATAGTCGCATTTTACAGAAAAAAACTCGACAAATTATGCAAAAAAACATCATCGGGAAAAGTATTTTTAGATTTTGAGCCTGATGCAAATAAATCTTTTAATCGAGGATTTACGGATTATTTTTTAGAAAAAAGAGGTAAAATTTTTAACTTTGAAACCCCAAAATCAATAGGCGAAAAAATCGGTAAAATTGAATTTGTAGGAAATAATTATTTTGTAATCAAAAATCATAATCTTCATGCCCAAGACGGCTTGTACTTCAATGGGTTTGGCTGTCTAGTAAACAGAGTTGACGGCGATAAAATTTATCCAAACAAAATGGATAACATAAAAACAGGATTAATAGTTTATAGAAACCAAGATGTCGAATTTGAAAAACAATTGAAAAATTCAAAGACAAAACGTCAAATCAAAGTTGATATTCAGGTTTTTGATAATAAAATAACTGCAATTGATGAAGATAAAAATTATACGGAAATGGACATAGATTTTGAAGAAGTAGCACAAAATCAGGAAAAAATGGCTGATAATTTCAAAAAACAACTTCAAAAAACAGGCGAAAGCGATTTTTACTGTGAAAATATTGAAATAAAATCTGAAAATTTACCGTTTTTACCTGTTTCAAAAATAAATGAACTCCGTAAAAACTTATTTGAAAAATTAATGCAAGAAAGACTAAAAAACTATAAGCGTCAAAAACAAAAGCCCTTAAAATACGTTAAATTTCCTGTGGAAGAAATGGATTTTAGAGCAAATGTTCATAATCAATATGCAAAAGAATTTTATGAAAAATGCGGTTGCAAAATAATAGAGAAATCAATTGAAAGCGGTACTTCAACAAAAGAAAAACCTATTATGACAACAAAACACTGCCTTAAATATGCTTTTAACCTGTGTAAAAAGCCGGTTAATCTATTTTTAATTGATGAAAAAAATCAAAAATATAAACTCAAATTTGACTGTAAAAATTGCCAAATGCAGGTATTTACTCTTCAACAGGAGGCTTAGGTATAGAAGCGGAATATAATTTTACAGTATATTTTGGATATTTATATGCATAAACTTCAATATCTAAACTACCTGAACGTCTGTTTTTATAAGGTTCTGAAGCACTTACAATAAGAGGAGGAGATACTGTACCGGCTTTAAAAATTCTCAAATCATCATAAATTTTTTGGTTAAAATTTTGTATAACTTTTCCGTTATCCTTTACGATAGCGTTAATAGTTAAATTATCAATATCCAAATCCGAATTATTTTGCAGTGTAAATTGAATAGTTAAAATAAATTCTTTTGCAGCAATATCCGTTTTTATTTCTGATTTTTTTATATCTATAAATAAATCCTTGTTATATAATAGATTATTTTTTACAAATTTTTTATACTGACCAATTCTTTTGTAATATAATTCGCTGTTTGTATAATTTCCTTTATTATTTTCAATATCTGATAAATTTTGCAGTAAATCAACATACATATCATAGTTTATTTTTTGCGGATTTTTTTTCAAAACATAAGAAAATAAATCCAAAGCTTTATAAGGGTTATTATCTGCATATAACAAACCTAATTTATAATTTAATATAACATCATTCGGATTAAGTTCATAAGCATTCTCTAATGACATTATAGCTTCATCATTCTTACCTGTTTCAACATATTTATCAGCTAGTGAAGTTAAAGCATTTGCGTATTTATTTTTCACTTTTGAAGTATGTTTTTTACCTAAAATACTGTAATATGACAGAGATTTTTCATATTTTATTGCAGATAAAGCATAATATCCCTGATTATAATAAGCATCACCCAAAAAATCATAAATATCAGCTTTAAATCTTATTAACCTTTTATTAGGTTTTTCGCCTATATTATCCATCAGCGCCTGAGCATCTTGTAAATTTCCTGTCTTTATATATAATTTTGCCAGTTGATAAGTCGGAGCATAGTCATACACAGAAACTTTTTCAATAGAATTTTTGAAATATTTTTCGGCATTTTTATAATCTCTTTTGTAACTGTACAAAATCCCCAAACGCATATCAATTGCATAGTTTTTAGGTTGAGTTTTTGCAATATCAATATTTTTATCAATAAGCATATCAACTAAATAAGCTTCAAAAGAAGAATCAATATTTTGTCTTTTGGAGTTAATATCTTCGTTAAAAATGCTATGCACCATATAAAAAATATTTAAAATACCAAAAGTCAAAACAATAAATAGCGTTGTAAAAAAGGTTTTCAAATAATCATTGATATTACTTCTTATTTCGTAATTTTTATTTTTATTCATCGGCCTCTCTTATTGAAATAGTTCTAACACCGCTGATTTTTTCAATTTCTTTATATAAATATTGAACCGGATTATTATCTTTGACATTAATAACTGCAACTATTTTTGCATCACTTTCACTATCGGAATCAACATTCTTGATTTCATTAAGATTAGGAAATTCTCCAATAATATAATTTTGAATATCATTCATATTACATTTTTCACATCTCAAAGATAGTCTTAATTTTTTATTTTTAATCTTTCGTTTAGAAAGAATATTTCTTTCCATCCATTTAATACAAATTAAAACTAAAACACTTAAAATGGTTGCAATGATAGCAATACCATATTTTCCTGCTCCGCAAGCCATACCGATACCGGCTGCAATCCAGAGAGTTGAAGCAGTTGTAAGTCCGTGAACGGAAGAACCGTTTTTCATTACGGTACCAGCACCAATGAAACCGATACCGGTAACAATTTGGGCGGCAATACGTGCTGTATCTCTCACACCTGTTGCCTGATTTACAATAACATTATCGCCTGTTGCAAATGTCGGAAAACCGTGAATAGAAAGTAACGTAAATACACATGAACCCAAACATACAAAAATATGCGTTCTTAAACCTGCTTGTTTATTTGTTAATTCTCTTTCAAGTCCAAGTGCAAAGCCCAAAATTACGGCAGATACTAAACTTATTGTATAATTAAACATTCTTTACCTATCTTGTTTTACTTTTCGGATCCAATATATCTCTTATTGTATCACCTATTAAATTAAATGATAAGACTGCAACAAAAATTAAAAAACCGGGAGTTAAAAGCCATGGTCTGTATAAGATATTAATATATTCCTGAGCCTCTTTCAACATATTACCCCAGCTTGCATCAGGCTGTTGAATACCTAACCCTAAAAAGCTTAAACCACTTTCAGACAAAATATACCCCGGAACTGATAATGTCATGGCAACAATTACATAACTTGTTGTCTGCGGTAAAACCTCTTTTATTATAATTCTTAAATCGGAAGAACCGGCCATTTTTGCAGATTTTACAAAATCCTGATTTTTAATTGATAATACCATTCCTCTTACAACTCTTGCAAAACCCGCCCAACCAATAAGAGCAAGTATTACAACAATTAAAGTTAATCGCTGAGAACTCGTCATATTTGAAGGTAAAACAGCAGCAAGAATAATTAACAAATAAAAACTCGGAATAGACATAACAGCTTCGGCAAATCTCATCATAAACATATCAATTTTTCCGCCAAAATACCCTGAAATTCCACCATAAAGCAAACCTATAGGGAATAAAACAAATAAAGCAAGAAAACCTATTGTCATTGATATTCTTCCGCCAAACAGTAATCTTGAAAATACATCTCTTCCGTTTATATCACCGCCCAACAAATATAATCTTCCATCATTATCAACAGTAATAAGATGTCTGTCCATTGGTATAAACCATAAAAATGAATATTCTTCACCTCTTGCGAAAAATTTTAAATAATATTTTTTGCTTCTGTCTAATTTAAAAACAGTTTGCATTAATTCTTCATCATAAGTACGTTTGTAATTATATGTGTAAGGTTTTGATAATTTACCGTTTTCATCAATTGTAAATATAGGTGAAGGCGGTACATAAGAAAGTTGTCTATCCGTATAATTCATGGAATAAGGTGCTATAAATTCCGCAAAAAACAGACAAAAATATATAAAAATCAAAACAATCAAAGCTATTGTTGCAAATTTATCTTTTAAAATTCCTTCAAAAATATCTTTAATCATGCCTGTTACCTCACGCTTTTGCCCTTATTCTCGGGTCTGTAAGTATCAGCAGGATATCGGCAATCAAATTACCAACAACAAGCATAACCGCACCAATCATTAACGATGCCATAACCAAGTTTATATCTGATTTTAAAACCGCTTCAAGAATTAATCTTCCAAGTCCCGGATATTGAAAAACAAATTCTGTCAACGCAGCACCGGATAATAAACTTGAAAATTCAAAACCCAATAGTGTTATCATTGGATTAACAGCATTTCTTAAAGCGTGTTTAAAAATAACTTTATTTTCACTCAAACCTTTTGCACGTGCAAATTTTACATAATCACTATCCAAAACGTCAAGTAAATTAGCTCTCATTTGTCTTTGTAACCCTGCAAGAGATAACGTAAATAAAACGGTTACAGGTAAAAATAAATGATGTGCTATATCAAAAAATTTTTGAATAAAATTCATATCATCATAGTTGTATGATGTAAGTCCGCCAACAGGAAACCAACCGGATTTTACGGCAAAAATTAACATTAGAATAGCAAAGAAAAATGACGGAATAGCCATACCTATACTCGTCAACACCGTTAATATTCTGTCAAAAGGAGTTTTCCATTTTATTGCAGCAAGAATACCCAAAGGAACTCCAACAGACCAAGTCAAGAAAATTACAATAATGGTTAACAACAAAGTATTAGGTATTCTTTCGGCTAATTTTACGGAAACTTTTTCTCCTGTTGTTGTAACCCCTAAATCACCTTTTACAAAGCTTTTTGCCCACAATAAATATTGAATCGGTAAAGGTTTATCAAGTCCTAACCTTTGTTGTTCGGCTTTTAATGTTTCTTTTGAAATTGAAGGATTAAGTTTTAATTCCGCCAAAGGGTCAACAGGACTTAATCTTATAATGAAAAAACTTATTATTGATACTAAAATCAATAACGGAATTGTCTGCAATATTCTTTTTAAAATATAAAATAATATCTGCATTAATATTTATCCTTATAAATTTCTTCTATATTATATGTTATACCTAAAAGTTGTGACGGATATATATTTCTGAATTTTTTTCTCACAGCAACCATTCTTACAGGTGAATACAAATAAATAAAAGGTTTTTCATCATATACTATCTGTTGATATTCATCGTATAATTTTTTTCTGCTTGCAAATGTGGTTTGTAATGCGGCAGATTCAAAAATTTCATCCAATCGCTTTTCAAACGTAAATCTGTCATCTTTCTTATCATCTTCTGTTCTTTGATTAAATAAATGCAAAGAACCTTTTGAGTGCCATACATTAAGTCCGTCATGCGGTTCAAGCGGAGAACCTGTAAGACCCATTATAATCATATCCCAATCAAAAGTTGTTGTCATTTTATTTACAAGAGTATTAAATTCAACCGGTTTGAAATTAACTCTCATTCCTAAATCTTCCAAATCTTGTTTAACCATTACACCTATGGCTTCACGTTCTGTATTACCGGCATTTGTATATAGGTCAAATTCTACTCTGTTTCCGAATTTGTCGTATAATTTTTTGTTATTGCCATACTTAAATCCTGCATTTATAAGTACTTCTTTTGCCTTTTTTAAGTTTCTTTCATGACCTTTTATTTTTGTATTAAGAAAAATAGAATTTAAACTTTCGGCTGTAAACAAGGGCTTTGCAAGTCCGTTTGCTATGTTTTGAACCATATTTTTTCTGTCAAGTGCATAATCAATAGCGGTTCTAAAATCTTTATCTGAAAACCAATACTGCTTTTTAGGGTCTACATAAAATTTATTTTCGGAATTTCTTCTGGGATTAAGGTTTATTGCCACAAACATAGTACCTGTATCTGCACCAAGATTATATATTTTGTAATCAGAATCCGCTTCTTTTATTTTGTAAGGTGCTACATTTGAACCTCTCAAAGAAATAACATCAATTTCGTGTCCTTCAAATTTCAATATTTCATTGTTTAAATCACCAACAATAAGATATATTATTTTGTCTAAATACGGAAGTTTTTGATTTTTTTTATTGAGCATATAATAATCGGAATTACGCTCAAAAACAACTCTTTGTGCAGCTTTATATTCTTTTAGTCTGAAAGCCCCGCTTGTAACAAAATTATCCGGTTTTGTATTTGTAGAATAAAACATATCAAAGGCTCTTGCGCCTTGTTTTGTTACAGGTTCAAAAATATGTTTGGGCGCAATTTGAACTGAAATTAAACGAATAAAAGGAGAAAAAGGTTTTAATATTTCAAATTTAACGGTATAATTATCTATTTTGGTAACTTTCGGTAATTTTCCGTCAATAACGACAGCATCTCTTGTTGAAGTATTACCTAATCCTGCAAGAATAATTTTATTCCATGTAAAAACAACATCGTCCGCAGTTATTGGCTTACCGTCAGACCATTTTATACCTTGTCTTAAATGCACAATATACTTTTTACCATCTTTTGTTTCATAGGATTTTGCAAGCTTTGGTATAACTTTACCGTCATTTGGTGAAATAGTAAAAAGACTGTCAAACATTAATCCTGACATTGACGATGATACAGCATCTTTTGATGTAAAAGGATTAAATGTTTTAGGGCCTTCACCAATAGTGCTTACAACCATTTCTCCACCAAATTTTCCAACAGGAGCTTGGGATTGTAAATAATCAACACCGCCCAATACCACATTTCTTGATTCTTGCGGGAATTTAAACGTAACATCGGTTTTTAATATTCTGTTATTTAGCCTTTCTTTCGGCGGAATATCACGTTTTATACAAGCTTTTAAACAGATTGTAAGAAATATTATACTTAAAATAATATATAAAATTCGTTTCATGATATAAAAGTAACACAAAATTAATTATTTTTTTATAACCAATGTATTAATTTATAAATTACATATTTTACTTTATGTAGTATATTCTACTTGTTTTTGATAAAATAAACATTTGCACTGTTAAGAGTAGCATTTTTTATTTTTTCAATAGGATAATCTTCACTTGATATAATCATATAATATTCCGGATATTCTGGGCTATTTATATAATCAGTACCTTCAAATTTAATTTTTTGATTATTTTTTAAATATATAAAATAATTTACGTTATACCAATATTTTAAAATAACTACTATTGGTAATTTTTTTTCATAAATTTCATTAATA
>JAFWGJ010000069.1 GCA_017512405.1 bacterium
AACCAGAAATAAAATCATTACCTACAAAAATATCTTAAAATCAAAATTTTAACATTACGTATTAATATATAAAAAAAACCAAATTATCAAAGCCTACATCAACGAATGCCGCATCAATACTTGGTAAAACGTTTTGTACTGTTGCTAAATAAACATCTCCTAAAAGCACTTCTCCACGATTAATGTATAGGTCTAAAACTTTGTCTCCTTCCATTAATGCGCCGATGTTATCACGTTCTGCGATTACAATTTTTTTTGTTTCAGGTTGATTGTTTGATACGTAATTTTTCTTCTCTTTCATTTATAATTCCTTTTCTTTTCACAATTCAATATCGTTTTCGTCAAAAAATCTAAGGCGTTTTATGTCAAAAATTGTATCTTCGGATATTATTTTCATAATATCATCAGCTCTAACAGCAGGTATGTCGCTGCCTTGTCCTGTTTTTAGTGTCAGATACAAACAATCGTCTTTGAAAGTGTACGATTTTATTGACGATTTGATATTTGAAGTTTTTAGTAAACCTTTTTTGTTTTTCTTCGTGAGTAAAATTTCTTCACGAGATAAAACCATATCACAATTATACATAAAAGATTTTAAATTACAATCATCTTTTTTTACAAGTGATACTCTATATTCTGCCCATTGTGCAGTATGGTCGATAGCAGATGCTGTTTTTTCGATTTCTTTTATTGAAATAATTTTACAACCGTCAGGTAAAAATTTACTTAAATTTTTTTCAAAATCTTCTGTACTTACTTCTTTTAAAAGTTCAACATCGACTAGTTCGCAATCACTTTCAATAAACAGAGGTAAAGCTATACCCATTGAAACTTTTGGTGTCGGGTTAAATCCTTGTGTGAAGGCGACTTTTAAATCTGTTCTTAAAAGTGATTTAAGGAAAGTATTTTGCCAATCAAGATGTGAAAAATATCTTAAAATGCCCGATTTTGTAACTTTTAAGCGATATCTGAAGGTTTCTATATGCGGTGCGGTTTTTGGATTATTTTGTACGTGTTCCGATTTTTTGTAATCAGGTGCAACGTAAGGCTTATCAAGTATTTTATGAACTTTTAAGTTTTGGCAAACTCCGCAATTTACGCATTTATGTTCGCAAGTCGGTTGTAAATTAAAATCGGATTTTTGTTCAAAAGCTTTATTGTATTCGTCAATTAGCCATTGCTTATCTATGCCGACATTTATAAAATTCCAAGGAAGTTCTTCACCTGTTGAAAATTTTTTCATTGCAAGAGTTTTTAAATTTAATCCGCATTCTGTTGCCGTTTCTTCCCAGACTTTTTTGTCAAAATATTCGCCCCAAGCGTCAAGATAACAACCTTTTTTATATAACTTTTCAATGTAATCACATAAACTATTGTTACCACGGGTTAAAACTGCCTCAATTTGAGATACAAAACGTTCGTGGTAGTTTAATTTCAAACCTTTTATGTGTTTTGTTTTTTCTTTTAAGTAATTGATATGGTGCATTACTTCATCTAAGTCCATTTGCGGACAGAATTGGAACGGAGTGAATGGTTTAGGAACAAAAATTGAAAGAGTACATGTTACATCAAGTCCGTGTTTAAGTCCTTTTTCCTGCTTTAAACCACGACAGCGATAACGGATTTTTTCCATTAATGCAGCCATTTCGTCCATATCTTCAAGAGTTTCTGTTGGAAGTCCTACTATAAAATAGAATTTTATTCTGTTCCAGCCGTTTTCGTATAATTGCAAAACTGCGCTTAAAATTTGTTCTTCTGAAATATTCTTTTTGATAACATTTCTGAGTCTTTGACTTCCTGCTTCCGGTGCAAGCGTCATCGTAGATTTTCTGACCGACTGTGTAAGTTCTGCCAATTCTAAATTAAAACCGTCTATACGCTGGCTCGGTAAAGATACTCCGACTTTTTTCTTATCAAAATCACAGCTTAATTCTTTTATAACTTCTTTTATATTTGCGTAATCATTAGAAGATAGTGATAAGAGCGAATATTCATCATAACCTGTATTGTTTACAAGCTCTTTTGTGATTTTTATAATATCTTCTGCGTTTCTTTCTCTTATTGGCAGAGTAACGTGTCCCGGCTGGCAAAAACGGCACATTCTGCCGCAGCCGCGACGGATTTCAACAATAGCTCTATCATGAATTGATGATGAAAATGCAATGGGATGCTTTGTCAGAGCTGTTTCGTATGTTAGTGGCTCAACTCTTTTTTCAACTTCTCCACCAACACTTGCAGACCAAAAACCTTTTAATTCACATAATTTTTTAATTCGTTCTTGTCTTGGTAAATCTTTTGTTTTTTCAAGAACTTCGCATAAATCAATTACAGCCTGTTCACCATCACCGATTACAAATACATCTATAAATTCTGACATAGGCAGAGGGTTAAAACAACAAGGCCCGCCTGCAATTATAATTGGTTCGCTTTCTTTTCTATCTTTGTTTCGGATAGAAATTTCAGACATTTCTAACATTTTTAAAATTGTCGGATAAGAAAGTTCATATTGAATGGAAAAGCCTACAACATCAAATTCGTTTAGCGGTCTTTTAGATTCAACTCCGTATAAAATTTCGGGTTTAAAATCAGGTTCGGGAGCATATGCTCTGTCTGCCATATAGCGTTCTTGTTTGTTTACCTGATTATATAAAATTCTTGCACCTAAATTGCTTATTCCGATTTCGTATTTGTCAGGAAAGCATATAGCAAAGCGAACAGAAGCCTTGTCAAAATCTTTGTTAGCCGAAAATATTTCTCCGCCAACATATTGATAAGGTTTTGAACATTTGTGTAAACTTTCGTGGTATTGTTCAAAAAAATCCAATTCTAAGCCAATCCTTCAGGAAAATATTTATCAATTTCTATAATTGTACCGTTAAGTTTGTTTTCGTTAAATTTTTCCATAAACTTGAATAATTCGTCATTTCTAACGTCATAATTATACATCCAAATTTCGCCATCAACTTCTCTCATTACACGAACAATGTAATGGCATCCTTCGGCATATTTTTTTAAATGTTCGGCGTTAAATTTTTTATTATTTTTATCTTTGTTGATTTTTACATAATGAAAACCCTCAAAGAATTTTATCTGTTCTAATTCTTCGTGAGTAAAATTTTTGTTTACCTTAGAAAACAAATCTATAACTTTGTCGTTTTTATCAGCCATATCTTCCTCTTTTTCTTAATCGTACAAAAAATATGCCGGCATGTAAAGAGAGGTTTTAACCATTCAACAATTCAACTATGTTTGTGTTATAATCTTTATTGATGTTAGAAATATAAATAGAAAAGGAAATAAATATGGAATTTTTAAGCGGATTAGTAGGAAATAATGCAGTTATTGTATCTGCCGTTATTTTAATTCTTGCATATATTTTTATTGCAACAGAAAAAATACCAAAAGTTACGATAGCATTAATCGGTGCGGCCTGCACAATGTTTTTGGGACTTGTAAGCGTAAACAAAACAATGCCTGACGGTTCTTTAGACCCTCATTATTTTATTAATTTTGTTGATTTTAACGTAATTTTCTTACTTGTTTCAATGATGATTATTGTTAATATTTCAACTGAAACAGGTGTTTTTAACTGGATTGCAAATGAATTATTAAAATTTACAAAAGGTCATCCTGTTTGGGTTTTAATTGTTTTAGCATTGTTCACAGCAGTTGCATCAGCATTTTTGGATAATGTAACAACCGTAATTTTAATTATGCCAATAACATTCTATATTGCTGATAAGTTAGAAATTAATCCGGCTCCATATTTGATTACTGAAATTTTATCTTCAAATATTGGTGGCACAGCCACTTTAATCGGCGATCCTCCAAACATTATTATTGGTAGTGCCGCAGGATTATCATTTATGGATTTTATACTTGAACTTACAGATATTGTATGCCTGATTTTGGTATTAGTAGTTGGTACAATGATATTATTTTTCAGAAAACAACTTAAAGCTGCACCTGAAAAAATGGCTGAAATTGCGAATTTAGATAATAGTCATACGATTAAAGATAAAGCCGGAATGATTAGAAGTATAATTGTTTTGGGGCTTGTAATTTTAGGATTTGTAACTCACGATATGACACATATTCCTGCAAGTCTATCTGCTATGGCAGGTGCAAGTTTCTTGCTATTGTTTGAAAAACCTACAAATATTATAAAAGATGTGGAATGGAATACAATATTTTTCTTTATCGGTTTATTTGTAATTATTGGCGGTTTAGAGGCATCAGGTGGTATTGCTTTAATGGCAAAATGGCTTTTAGATGTTACTAACGGTTCTGAAACGGCTACTGCAATGGTTATCTTATGGGGCTCAGGTATTTTATCAGGTATTATTGATAATATTCCATATACAGTTACAATGGCTCCTATGATTGCCAATATCCAGTCTGTAATGGGTGCGGAATATGCTCATCCGCTTTGGTGGTGTTTATCATTGGGTGCTTGTTTAGGCGGAAACTTAACAATTATCGGTGCTGCTGCGAACGTTATTGTTTCTGAAAATGCGGCTGCTAAAAACCATAAGATTACATTTATGCAATTCTTGTTCTATGGCTCAATAACCGTATTTAT
>JAFWGJ010000070.1 GCA_017512405.1 bacterium
ATGCATTTGTATGATGGTCTATATCCTATTTATTCACCTTTTGGTTGATGTTTAAATAAAAAAAATAACAGAAAATATAATTAGAGAGAGGATATAAATAAAAAATGAATATTCACGAAGAGTGTTTAATTAATTATCTGCAAAAACCTGATGAATTATCGCACACAACGGATGTATTAAAACTAAATAATGCATTACTTGCAAAAAAAATGCGAAATAAATTATTCCTTGCAAAAAAAGATGAACTCAATTATACTAATAAAAGCAATTAGTATAAATTGAGGGGAAATATGATTAACAAAATATTTAAAGATATGAAACCGCTGCATATTGTTATAGCAATTGCAGCTATATTTGTTGTAATTTTAATAGCTACAATTCTTGTAAAAACAATTAACTTTAATAACTTTATTGCCAATACTGAAAACAAAACTTTTGATTCAAGACAAGTTTTGCTTGTGAACAACAGAATTAAAAAACCTAATAAGAATATCGTAATCGTTACAATTGATGATGCAAGCTATGAATATTTAACAAACAAATATGGTGAATGGCCGTTACCACGCTCAGTATACGCTGATTTGATACATTTTTTAGAAAAACAAAATCCAACATCAATATCATTTGATTTAATGTTTGTTTCATCTCTAAAAAGTAATAGCGGAGCCGATGATAAGCTTGCTGCCGCAATGAACGCCTATGATAATATTCTTACGGGTATGAATTTTGATGATATGTCATATGACGTGAGAGAACCGATTAATTTACCAGCAAGATTAAAATTAACTGTTAACAATAAATCTGATGTTGATTTTCAAAACCTAACTTTTACAAATTGCAGACCAATTTTATCTCAAATTATTAACAGTAATACTAAAATAGGTATTTTGAATATTGTTCGTTCAGCAGACGGTATTGTAAGAGAGTTTCCGGCAACAGTAAAATATCAAAACGATTTTTATCCTAATTTAGCATTTTTAACAGCACTTAACTATCAATCAAAAATTGATAAAAAATCTTACAATGAAATAGTACTTGATAAGAAGTCAAATATAATTGTAAGTAATAAAAAATTACCGGTTAATAAGGACGGTGGGCTTATTCTTAACTGGTACGGGCCATCACAAGGACAAACTTATGAGCATATTCCTTTATACAAACTCGTTATGCTTATGAATGGAGAACAAATAAAAGAGCAATATGATTTAACAAATAAAATTATATTTGTAGGTACAACAGCAACAAGTATGGCTGACGTAAAAAGCGTTCCTATAACAGGTGCAGGTGAAACATATCCGGGCGTTGAAATTTACGCAACATTTATGAATAACTTTATAGACAATAATTTCATAAAAAAAGCAACACCTGCAACAAATGCAATTATTACATTATTGTTAGTGTTATTTGTAGGAGGAATAGTACTGAAAACAAATTCGACACCAATTGCAATATCAACAGCAATCCTTACCGTTTTAGGATATACTCTTTTGACATACTTTATAATGATGTTCTTTAATTTATGGATAGACATTGTTATACCGGTAATTGCAATCATAACAATCTTTGTAACTGCGTATATAATAAAATACATAATAAAATCAAGAGATTTTGACCACCA
>JAFWGJ010000071.1 GCA_017512405.1 bacterium
CAAAGAAGAACAATTAATAATGTCAAGAGTAATAAAACACCCCCTGTTTGATATTGAGAAGTACCTTGATATTTTAAAATCAAAGCCGACAATATTTGCGAATATGTGTTTTGGCGGATATTTATATCATAATATGTGCTTAGAATTTACTTCCCCGCTGATTAATATGTATTTTCATGATAATGATTATATTAAATTTTTAAAATCACCTGAATATTATTTGGAACAAGAATTGAAATTTCACGAATGGAAATATAATAATGATTTGAAAATAGATTTTCCTGTCGCTTCTTGTGCGGATATTTTAATAAACTTTAACCATAATAATGATTTTGAAGTTGTTAAATCAGATTGGGAACGAAGAAAAAAGAGAATAAATCGGAATAATATAATTTATATGATGCACACAAATAATCCTGAAATTGAGGAGCAATTTAATAATTTACCTTACAAAAAGAAGATTTGTTTTGTTCCTTATGAAACAAATAAAAAATACAGTCTGTATGTAGATGTAAAAGATGAAAAAAGAACTTTTGCCCGTATTATCAACAGGATTGCTGATGGTACATTCGTATATTATAATCCGTTTGACCTGCTTTTAACAGGTGTCGCTAAGAAAATTGTGTAACAAGCTTAAAAAAAAAGAGTAGATTTTAATCTACTCTTTTTTTGTCTATATGAAATAATAATTCTTATTTCATTAATTCGCCGACTGATTTGTATACAGCCATACGTTTTGCATCATCATCTTCAGCTTGGGCATAAAGAGCTTCAGCAGCTTCAGGATTTGTTTTCATCAATGATTTATAACGACCTTCGCTTCTGATGAAGTCTTGGTAGCTGCCTTGAGGATCTTTTGCATCCCAAGTGAATGGTTGTTCGTTTGCAGGGTTATATCTGTATAATGGGAAGTAACCTGCTTCAACTGCACGTTTTTGTTCTGTTTGAGTTTTACCCATATCAATACCGTGAGCGATACAAGGAGCATAAGCAAAAATGATAGATGGTCCGTTATATGCTTCAGCTTCTTGGAAAGCTTTAAGAGTTTGACCTCTGTCTGCACCCAATGCAACTGATGCAACATATACGTAACCATAAGACATACTCATTAAGCCCATGTTCTTCTTGTATGTTGGTTTACCGCCTGTAGCGAATTTAGCAACTGCACCTGTTGGTGTTGATTTAGATGCTTGACCGCCTGTATTTGAGTAAACTTCTGTATCAAGAACAAGGATGTTTACGTTTTTGTTTTGAGCTAATACGTGGTCAATACCGCCGTATCCGATATCGTTTGCCCAGCCGTCGCCGCCGATAATCCAAATTGATTTGTCTGTAAAGTAATCTTCAAGTTCTTTAATCTTCATGATTGTTTCACAGCCGCATTCTTTTGCGTATTTATCGATTACAGCTTTTGCTTTATTTTGTGTTTCAACAGCTTCTTCTGTTTTTGAATTATCCCAGTGAGCCATAGCACCTTCTAAAGCTTCTTTCAAATCAGCAGGAGCATCTTCTTTTGCTAACACTTTTTCAACGTAAGTTTTTAAAGTGCTTCTGTTAGCATCAACTGCTAATCTCATACCGAAACCAAATTCTGCGTTGTCTTCGAATAATGAGTTAGCCCAAGCAGGACCTCTGCCTTCTTTTGTTGTTGTATATGGAATTGTTGGGAATGTACCTGAGTAAATTGATGAACAACCTGTTGCGTTAGCTACAATTGCGTTTTCACCGAACAATTGTGAAACTAATTTAACGTAAGGTGTTTCACCACAACCTGCACAAGCACCTGAGAATTCAAATAACGGTTTTCTCAACATAGCACCTTTAATAGTTTTTGTCGTATTTTTACCCATTACATTATCAGGGGCTTCGTTGAAGAATTTTTCGTTTGCTTCTTCGCCTGCTGCATCTTCTGCTTCAATTGAAGACCAAGATAATGCAGGTGCTTCAGGTTTTCTTTGATTTACAGGACATTGATCTAAGCAAACACCACAGCCTGTACAATCTTTACAGTATACTTGAACTTTAAAGTGTTCACCGTTTGCGTTTGGTTTTGCTTCAACAGTATTAAATGTTGCAGGAGCATTTTTTAAAGTATCTGCTTCAAATAATTTAGTTCTGATAGCTGCGTGCGGACAAGCTGATGCACAGATACCGCATTGTAAGCAAGCTTCTGAATTCCAATGAGGAACTCTTGGTGCGATACCACGTTTTTCTAGGCAAGCAGTACCTGTTGGAATTACACCGTCAACTGACATTGCTGAAACAGGAATATCATCACCTTTTTGACGCATTGATGGTTCAATAATTTTCTTTGCAAATTCATCTGCATCATCTGAGATTAATTTAACATCATCTGCGTGAGCTACACCATCTAATGAAGCAGGAATAACAACTTCTTCTGTTGCATTTACTGCTGCATCGATTAATGCTAAGTTCATATTTACAACATCGTCGCCTTTTTTCTTGAAAGTCTTTTTAGTCATTTCTTTCATACCTTCAAGAGCTTGTTCGAACGGAATGATACCAGAAACTTTGAAGTAAGCAACCATCATTACTGTGTTTGCACCTTTACCTCTTAATCCTGGTTGTTCTTTAATTAATTTTTCAGCATCTACGTTGTAGAATTTTATGTGTTTTTTAATGATAGTTTCTTGCATATCTCTTGTTAAGTGAGCAAATGCTTCTTCTTTTGTGTATGGAGAATTTAACAAGAAAGTACCGCCTTCTTTAATACCTTTCAACAAGTCATATCTGCCAATGTATGCGTGAGCTGAGCAAGATACAAAGTCAGGTGCTGTGATTAGGTATGTTGATTTGATTTGTTTATCACCAAATCTCAAGTGAGATACTGTAACACCGAATGATTTTTTAGAGTCATAAGCAAAGTATGCTTGAGCATCTTTGTTTGTATATTGACCGATGATTTTAATTGAGTTCTTGTTAGCACCAACGGTACCGTCTGAACCCAAACCCCAGAACATACAATTTGTAGTACCTTCAGGCTCTGTTACAATGTGTTCTTCAACTTTTAAAGATTTATTTGTAACATCATCTTCGATACCAACTGTAAATCCGTGGAATCCGTTGTTTTCAGAGTGTTTGAAAATAGCAAGAACCATTGATGGCGTAAATTCTTTTGAAGATAAACCATAACGTCCGCCGATTACTCTGATGTCTTTATTTTCAATAGCTGCAACAACATCCAAGTATAATGGTTCACCGATTGAACCAGGTTCTTTTGTTCTGTCAAGAACTGCAATACGTTTAACTGATGCAGGTAAAGCTTCGTTGAAACGTTTTACGTCAAACGGTCTGTATAATCTAACTTTAACTAAACCGTATTTAGTACCTCTTGTTGCATTTAAGTATTCAATTGTTTCTTCAATAGTTTCACAGCCTGAACCGATAGCAACAATTACATCTGTTGCATCAGGAGCACCAACGTAATCAAACGGATGATATTGACGGCCTGTAACTTTTGCAACTTTGTCCATGTATTCTTGAACAATATCAGGTACTGCATCATAATATTTGTTTACTGTTTCACGACCTTGGAAGTAAACGTCTGTGTTTTGAGCACCAACTTTACATTTTGGAGCTTCAGGTCTTAAAGCTCTTTGTTTAAATTCTTCAATGTATTGTGGTTCAACTAATGATTTAATATCTTCGTAAGAAATTTCTTCAATTTTGTGAACTTCGTGAGATGTTCTGAAACCGTCAAAGAATTGTAAGAACGGAACTTTTGCTTTGTAAGTTGCTAAGTGAGCAACTAGTGCCATATCCATTTCTTCTTGAACAGAGTTAGCGGCTAACATTGCATAACCTGTGTTACGGCAACCCATAACGTCTGTATGGTCACCGAAAATTGCCAATGATTGAGCTGCAAGAGCACGAGCTGCAACGTGAATTACTGATGGAAGCATTTCACCTGCTACTTTGTGCATAACAGGAATCATTAATAATAAACCTTGTGAAGCTGTGTAAGTAGTAGTTAAGCAGCCTGCTGCAAGAGAACCGTGAACAGCACCTGCTGCACCTGCTTCTGATTGCATTTCTGCAACACTAACTTCTTTGCCCCAAATGTTTTCTTTGTGTTGTGATGCCCATTCATCAACCCATTCACCCATAGTTGAAGAAGGGGTAATCGGATAAATTGCGGATACTTCGCTTAGCGCATACGCTACGTGTGCAGCTGCGTAGTTACCGTCAACTGTTATTGTTTTACCTGGCATAAATAAACCTCCTTATAGTTACTTTCCAGACCTAATGTGATATAATTTTTAACTAATACGTTCTATTTTATTTTAATCCAAACACAAAAAAATAACCAAAATTTTTCACAAACGTTAACTTTATTGCATTAATTAATTTTTGTAATAAAATTAACGTGTAGGAATACTTCACATATAAGGAGAGCTTAAATGAGTGAAAGAAAATTAGTAGGAACAGAAGAAATGTTCAAAAAAGCATTAGCCGGCGGATACGCTATCGGTGCTTACAATGTTAACAACATGGAAATTTTGCAAGGTATTGCAGAAGCAGCAGAAGAAACTCGTTCACCAATCATTTTACAAGTTTCAGCAGGTGCAAGAAAATATGCTAACCAAACATATCTTATCAAATTGGTTGAAGCTGCTTTGGCTACAACAACAGTACCTATTGCTCTTCACTTAGATCACGGTGCAGACTTTGAAATTTGTAAGGCTTG
>JAFWGJ010000002.1 GCA_017512405.1 bacterium
CTCTTTTTTCGTTTAAACCGCTTATTGTTTTTACATGAACCATTATTTTTTCATCTACAACGGCTAAATTATCTCTGTCAGCATCCAGCAATGCCTGTTTTTTTTCAATATAAAGCTCCAACAATTCCTCGTATGCAGTAATTGCACAATCTATCATATTCCTTATTTTTATTAATACTTGTTCTTCCATAACACCCTCTTTATATTACATAATCAGCTATTACACTTCTTCCATAAGTAAGACCGTATTTTATATCTTCGTCCGTAAGATTATCTTCACCCGCAATTTTGGCAAATTCTCTTATTTCCTCTAAATTATGATCTTTCAAAAGAAAATTATTATCTTTTAAATCAACACCACTTGGCGTATTTTCTTCAATTCTTCTTTTCTCATTTTTTAAAGCATCCTGTGATGCTTTAAATGCATTTGCTGCGGTAAATGCTTGTATTTGACTTGATGCTCCTGTTGAAATTCCTGTTAACATTTTTACTATCCCTTTTCTAATTAATTATTCTTGTATATATCTTTCCATTTGTTTATATATTTGACTTGCCATTCCTATTGAAGTATGCGGATTACTTGATAATTGTCTGCCCATTTCTTGAAACACATGGTTTTTGAAAGTATCTACATATTTTGTATCTTCGCCAAGAACACCACCTTCTCTGTCAACTGTTTTATCCATCAGTGTCAACATTTTGGTAATAAACATTGATTCAAATTCCTGACCAATTTTTTTTAATTGTGCTTTTTGCCCGCAGGATTCTTTAATTTTATTAAATACCTGAGCATCATTATTGACTAAACCTTGGTGATTTAATACATTAGAACTTACTGAACTTATTGAATTTTCCATTTCCCCACCCTTATATTTTATTAAATTATTACCAAGTCAGCTTGTAAACTTCCTGCCTTTTTCAGAGCCTGTAAAATACTTATAATATCTATCGGTGCGACACCTATTGAGTTTAAAGCGTTTACAAGATCGTTAAGATTACTGTTTGCATCCATTTTTACTACACTGCCTTCGCCCTTATCGATACCGATTGTTGAATTTGCAAAACCTACTGCTGCTCCTTGTGCAAAAGGTTCAGGCTGTGATACATCGTTTGTTGTTGTTACCGTTACGGTTACGTTTCCGTGTGCAACAGCTGCCGGAAGTAATTTCACTTGCGAACCTATTACAACGGTACCGGTTCTTTCATTAACTACTACTCTTGCTCTTTCTGATGTTGGTGCTACTTCCAAATTTTCAAGAATTGATAAAAATGTTATTCTGTCATTTTGAAAAGCTCCAGGAATTTGGATTTGAACAGAACTTCCGTCAATTGCCTTTGCCGGTGCTACCGAATTAATTCTTTGTGCAATTCTTGAAATCATTGTGTAATCAGAATGATCTAATGATAATGTAATTGTGTTTGCATCGCCAATTTCTGTATCAATATCTCTTTCCATAATAGCTCCGCCCGGAACTCTGCCTGTTGAAGTTATTGCGGTTCTTTTCATTGTACCGTTATTTTTTGCGGTTACACCACCTACTGATACTGGACCTTGTGCTACTGCTACGGCTTCTCCGTTTGGTGCTTTCAAAATTGTTTGAACCAAAACTCCGCCTTCCAAGCTCTTTGCATCAGCTAATGTTGATACGGTAACGTCAATTTGATCTCCGTTTTTTGCAAACGGAGGAACTGTTGCCGTTACAATTACTGCTGCTGATGAACCTTTTTGAATATAGTTTTCTTGTTCAATTACAGTACCTAAATTCATTAATAGTAATTTGTTTGTTAATTGTGTTGAACGAGAGTTATCACCTGTTCCAGGTAAACCTACAACTAAACCGTAACCAACTATTTGATTATTTCTTACACCTTTAACATGTGTTATATCACCAATTTTTACATTTGCAGCGTGTGCCTGCATCGGTAATATCATTGTCATTAGTGCTATTAAAATTAATGCTGTTAATTTGTTTTTCATTTTTCCTTTTTCCCTAGTTATTAGAATAAGTATTTGATTACTCTGTTTATGATACCTTCGTTTGAACCTCTTGAAATTGAGCCTCTGCCTGAAAGTGCGAATTGAAGATTTGAAACTTTTGTTGATGAAATTTCACCCATCGCATTAATCCATCTCGGATCAATTACACCTGTTACAATTAAATCCATTCTCTCATTGTTATTAATTAATGTTTTTTTACCTTGAACTAAGAAATTACCATTTGACATTGTTTGAACAACTTGTGCAGTTATTTTATCGCCAAAAGCTACATTTCTGCTTGCTGTTGCGCTATTTTCAACGGTATTTTTTCCGCCATAATTATTAGGACTTGTTAAGTTATAAAACTTCAACCATTTTTTTAAAGTGCTTGTAAAATTATCGGTAGTTGTTGATGATTTATCAGAATTATAAACCATAGTATCTTGACTTGATACTCTTTCATCAATAACAATTGAAACAACATCACCTATACCAACAGCTCTTACACCCGCAAATAATGATTTTGGAGCATACATAGAAGTTTGTTGTGCAGCACTAAGTGTAAATAACGACTCTGCTTTTGCAGTTGTACATATTGTCATTATTGCCATTATTGCTACTATTGATGTTAATAATTTTCTTCTCATTTCCTTTTCCTTTTATAGTTTAGATATTAACTAAAACTTTGTTTTCTCCGATTACTCTGCCTTTATATTTTTTATTGTAGGATTTGTTTGTTATGTTAATATAATCACCTACCATTCCTTCATCCATTGCAGTTCCTGTTATTGATACCAATACACCATTACTCTTGATATATAACTGAACTTGTGCATTTCGTTCTACATCGGGTTTTATTCTTACAAATCTCTTGTCTAAAATTTCACCTTCTCTAAACCATTTTTTTGTAATCATTTGTCTATTATTCAGCATATCTTCCGTTAAAACATAATCAAGATTTGCGGAAACTTCCATTCTTTTTGGAACAACATTTGCTTTTGACAATAATGCTTCTCTGTCAAGCATTGTTCTTGCGCAAAGTACATTTTTATATGCCAGAGTTCGTACTGATACGATAAATTCTTTTTCTAAATGCCCGTTTGAATATATATATACTTTTTTAATATCTCTTGGAACAAATTTATCAAAATTTGAAGATACAACAAATTTCAGTTGACCATCTGCTATCGTCATTGTTGAAAATGGCATATTTGCAATTATAACTTTTAATTCAGCATCGGTATATTTTTTATTTTGTTCGATTACTTGTTTTCTGATTTCATCTCTCACAAAAGTATCAGTAAGCGTTAAGGCAAATGCTGAATTTGCCATAACTGATAAAATTATTAATGCTGTACTGATTATTTTTCTCAATTTATTTACCTTATACTAAATTGTTTGTTATTTGAAGAATGTCACTTGTAGATTTAATTATCTTTGAATTTGATTCAAAAGCTCTTTCTGCCTTAATTAATCCGATTAATTCATCTACAATTTGAACATTTGAACCTTCTAAGAAACCTTGTTGTAAAAGTCCCATACCTTCTTGTCCCGGTGTACCCTGAACCGCATTACCTGATGCTGATGTTTCCTGATATAAATTATGTCCTATTGATAGCAGACCAGCAGGGTTTTGGAACCTTACCAACTGGAATTGACCTATTTGGTTGCTATCTGTATTATTTCCCGTAAATACTGTTACATTACCGTCTTGTGAAATTGTAATTTCTCTTGTATCTGTCGGGAAGGTCATTGCAGGTTGTACCAAAAGACCGTCATTTGTACAAAGCTGACCAAGAGCATCTATTTGGAAACAACCGTCTCTTGTGTAAGCAAGCGTACCGTCTTCCTTCATTACTTGGAAGAAACCTTCACCTTCTATCATTACGTCAAGATTTCTGTCTGTATTAACTGCAATACCTGATGTAAAAATTCTTGTTGTTGCTGCTGTTTTTACACCAAGACCGATTTGAATACCAACAGGTTGATATGTACCTTGATTTAACATAGCACCCGGATTTCTTGCCGTTTGGCTTAATAAATCTTGAAATTCAAGACGAACTTTTTTAAACCCTGTTGTGTTAATGTTAGCAACGTTATTAGCAATTACATCCAAGTAATTTTGTTGTGCTATCATACCTGTTGCTGCTGTTGTTAATGATCTTAACATTTTTTATTTATCCTTACCTCTTTTGTCTGCCCTATTTTTAGAATTTAAGTCTTCCTGTACTTATTGCCTGCGATAACATCTGACCGCTTGTTTTTACGTGTTTTTGGAGTGTTTCATAATTCCTTGTAATATTAATTGTATTAATCATTTCTTTGATAACATTTGAATTTGACATCTCCAACATACCTTGTTGTATTGTAAATTTTTCTGCATTTATCGGAGGGTTTACATCGTTATCTCTTGAAATATATTTTGAACCGCCGATGTTAAAAATACCTGTATCCTTATCCTGAAAATCATATACCGCTATTTGTTGTTCCAGGAGAGTTTTTTTATCTCTGTCATTTATTTCGATATTACCTTTTTCAGTTACTGTTATTTTATAAATATTATCAAAGCCTATTTCCCTAAAATCTACCCTAATTGGTCGGTCTTCAGTATCCAAAACAGTATCACCTTCGGTTGTTCTTAAAAATGAACCGCTGTCCAAAACGAATTGACCGTTTCTTGTATAACTTACATCACCCGTCTGTGACTGAACTTTAAAAAATCCGTCGCCTTCAATTGCCAAATCTAAAGGATTATCAGTTCTTTGCAAAGCACCCGGAGCAAAATCATAATGGATTTTGTCAGCTCTTGACCCCATACTCAAAGTTCCGATGTTTCTCGTATTACCGTTTAAAACTGTACCTGTATTTTCAACAACTTTTGCGTTGTATATATTTTGGAACGTTAATTCTGATTTTTTATAACCTGTTGTATTAACGTTTGCAAGGTTCATTGCAGTATTGTCTAAGAATTCAGTTAAAGCAAGCATACCTTTTGCAGCTGATTCAAAACTTCTTACAAGCATTAGTTGCCTCCTTTGTAGTCGTTGTACGTTTTCATAATATTTTTAACGTAATTTTGAGTTTCTTTATATGGAGGAATACCACCGTATTTCTTTACGGCATTAGGACCTGCATTATATGCGGCAAGAGCAAGTTCTTTATTATTATCAAATCTGTCCATTAACCCTTTTAAATATTTTGTTCCGCCTGCAATATTCTGTTCCGCATCATAAGCATTTGTAACACCTAAACCTTCGGCAGTTCCCGGCATTAACTGCATTAATCCCATTGCTCCGCATTTTGATGTGGCGTCCACATTAAATCCTGATTCATGTCTTACTACTGATTTTACAAAATCTTTGTCTAAATTGTTTTTTGAAGCATATTCATCAATCAGGTTGTTTATTTCTTCTCTGTCAATTTTTTTGCCTGTTTTTACGTGTTCAATTTTTTTATCTAATATTTTTTGAAAATCGTTATCAGTTTTTGGATTTTCAACCTCAGGCAAAGAATTTTGCATAGAAAGAGCTGCGAACTGACGTTCGATTGCATCGATGCGTTGTAATGTCATTTGCAGACTTGCTGTCATTTTCTCCACCCCGAAAGCTCACACTTCCGCTTATCATTTCACACATCTAATTTACACTATTTATAGTATATTTAACATCAATCTTTTGATGTATTTTTTTGTTCGGAGCATTAATCCATGGATCAATAAAATTAGCAGTCAATTAAAATTAACTGCTAATTTTATATCTTTATTAATATAACAACTACTTACATCTTGGATTAGCTTCGCTAACTGTGTTACCGTTTTTACATTTACCCGTATTATCTACAAATTGTAAATAATCTGCATTATCGTATTTTAATATCCAATTTTCAGCGCTATTACCGTTATAACACGCTTTAACTAAATTTTCAAAAGTTAAATTTGTATTAGATGGCGTAATAGTATGGTTTTCCAAGTAAACTACAAAGAAAAATCTATCTTCCCCGTTAGCATTTGAACCTTTATTCGGACCATCAATATCAACGAATATTCCTGTATCATTATCCACTTTAACTCTAAATCCAACAGATGTACCATCTACCGTTATAAATTTATAATCATCATTAGAATCATCTGTACCACTAAAACAACCTTTGTTTGCTGTTTGGCCACAATTTTTTGATATTTTTATAAATTCGGTTATACGTTCGCCAGCTCGATTAGTCTTTTTGGTGGCATCATTACCATCATTTACGAACCATTCGTCATAAGAGCCATATACAGATTCAGCACGACCAAAGGCATCATTTAAATTTTGGTATATCTTCTTAACTTTTGCAACACGCTCTTTATCACCTGTTGAACTGTTTAAGTTTGGCAAAGTAAGTGCTGAAACAATACCGATTACACCGATTACGATGAGTGTTTCGGCCAATGTAAACGCAAAAGCCTTTTTAAATTTGTTACTCATAATGCCTCCAAGTATTCTTACAATAATATTATTATTTACGTTTTTTCAAAAATTTTCAATCCTCTTGTAACAATATATTAATAGAAATTCAGATTCAAACATGCACACAAATTTATAAATCTTGAGATTTAATCAGTTTACCTGTTGTTACGTCTATTCTCAAATCTTGAAGCAATTCCATTTCCAAAAATTCGCCACGGTCTATCTTTAATTTTTCGCCTTTAAAAATTTTTCTAAAACGTGAATTACTGTTTTTTACTTGTGCGATTCCTTCAAGGTGAAGTGTTGGCTGATGAAATGCCTCGATTGTATCATTTTCAAAAATTAAAACGCCGTTTCTTATTAAGAAATGACCCTTTTTAGCTTTTTTAACATGCCCGTATAATTTGGTTCCGCTTGCCAAAAGTAAATATTTTTTACCGTGAACAAAGTTTTTAGGCACAAGTGCTGTATATTTTTCGCCTTCCACCGCTTTTTGAGAAGTGTATTTTCCGGTAATAAGTAACGGAAGTATGGTACCTTTCGGAATTACGGCAATTACATCATCTTCCATATAAGCATCAGTTAAAATATGTCCTTCTGCAACTTTTTTACGTTCCATTGCTTTTTTAATTTTATCATTCGGAATAATTTTAGCTTCTTCAAGCATATTATACAGCAAAACAGCCGTTTCAGCTCTGGTTATAGGTTTGTCATAATCTATTAATTTGGTATATTTATTAGGATCAATCACTAGCATATCAAGTAATTGAGCTTTTGCGGCAGGAATTAAAAACCATTTCGGGATTTTGTAAAAATCTTCATAAGCATATTCTAAAACAGCTTTTGCCTTTTTTTCGCTTATTGCTGTCGTCTTCAAAGCATTAACCGCAATTGTAATTGCATGACCTCTTATAATACTGTCATGAGGTCTGAATAAATACTCTCCGTTACCGTTAATTCTTGGCGGAGTTAAAAGACCAAAATAATACGCATTTTGAACATTATCCCAAGCCCAATCACCTTCAAAGAAATCATCAAATTTTAATGTATCTATAACAACTTCATCATCAAGATTTAAAGCTTTGATTGCTGCCGTTGCAAATTCTTCACGTGTTATTGAATTTTCAGGTCTGAATTTGCCGTCGGGATATCCTGCCATTACGCCTATCAACTGCAATTCTTTTATTTCCGTATACGCCCAATGGTTATCGGGAATATCAGTATAGCCGCTTGACGGTAAAATTACATCCAAAATAGGCTCTGCCGAGTAAGCTTTTGGTATAAACATTATTGCAAATATTATTGATATGAATAATAATTTTAATTTCAAAATTTTCTCCCAACTACGTTTATATAAAAATTATACCTTATTGCAACTTTTATTTCAAATAATCTTTAAAATCTTTCTTATGAACTGTATATCCGCATCCCTCCGGAAGCTTTGCATAAAATCTTAATCTCTTTGCCGGATATTTTCTGCACATTGGAAGTCTTTTATCATAAACAGTACATAAACCCTCAGGAGATACTAATTTACACGCAAAAATTAAATTACCTTCTTCATCTTTGCCCTTTATGTAAAATCTTCTGTATGAAGGAAATAATAACTGCATAAATTTGAATTCTTTTTCCGTATAAGTATCAACACTATACATATAATTACAGCACTTACCGCACTTTTTACACTCTCCCGTAACTTCATAAGTTAAACGTTCTGGAACAAAATAAGAGCGAATTTCATTTATAATTGATACAATAAAATCAAACATGTGTTTACAATTAACTTTTTTATACAATAATTATATTATATGGGAATAATATTTTAAGGCAAGAAGATGTATAATTTTATAGTTCCAAAGCAGATAAAAAAGGCAAAAAACCAAAAATTACGCTCTACAATTGCATATTTAGTAAGTGCCGGTATAGCGATTTTTGTAGCAGGTCTTGTTGCTTTTAAAATGTACCTTTTTACATTACCGCCAATCCATAATTTGGAAGAATTCAGACCCAATATTATTACAAAATTTTATTCTTCTGACGGTGAAATTATTAAAACCTTCACAGCCTATACATTTAAAAAAATAGAACTTGATGAAATTCCGTCAACTCTAATTCAGGCAGTAATTGCAACAGAAGACAAGAATTTTTATCATCACGACGGTTATGATTTGTTTGGTCTGGCACGTTCAATTGTTGCAAACGTTATGGCAGGACGTGTGGTTCAGGGTGCAAGTACAATAACACAGCAATTATCAAGAATATTATTCCTTTCTAATGAAAAAACTTTTAATCGTAAAATTAAAGAATTTGTTATAGCAGCAAGAATTGAAAAAACAATTTCGAAAGACAAAATTCTTGAAATGTACTTAAATAATGTTTATTTAGGTTCGGGTGCTTACGGCGTTGAAGGTGCGGCACAAATTTATTTCAATAAACACATTAATGAACTTTCACTTGCAGAAATAGCTTTAATCGCAGGATTACCGCAAGCTCCGTCTGTTTATTCACCTTTTAATGACATAAAAAAAGCTCAACAACGTCGTAATCAGGTTCTTAAACGTATGTATAAAATGAGATACATAACAAAAGACCAATATAAAGCCGCAAGAAATGAGAAAATTAAATTAAGCTCTTTGCCGCAGCTTTATACATTTAATAAGGCTCCTTATTTCTGTGATTATGTAATGAATGAACTTGAAAGACTCGGCTTTGATGAAACAGATATTTCGCAAGGCGGTTATAAAATCGTAACAACACTTGATTACAAAACTCAAATGGCAACAAATGAAGCTATTGCAAAGAATATGGACGGCTGGGGATTAAAAGGTGATAACCAACAAGCAGCTGTATTTTCTTTCAATACAAATGACGGAAGAATTTTAGCTTATGCCGGAGGTAAAGACTATACAAAATCACAATTTGACCGTGTAACACAAGCTATAAGACCTATCGGTTCAGCATTTAAACCTTTTGTTTATGCGGCAGCAATTGAAAAAGGTTTAACTCCAAATGATATGATTCAGGATATGCCTGTAAAAATAGGTAATTGGGCACCTAAAAATTATGGATATAAATATAGAGGAGAAATACCTTTATATACAGCATTGATGGTATCTTCTAACGTTTGTGCCGCAAGACTAATTGAATATGTAGGAATCAGACCTGTAATTCAATTGGCAAGAGTAATGGGAATTACAACTCCACTTGAATATGACTACACAATCGCATTGGGTTCTAATGGCGTAAAACTGTTTGAAATAACAAGAGCTTACGGTGTATTTTCAAACGGCGGATATAAGGTTGAGCCTTATGCCGTTGAAAGCATTGAAACTTCAAGAGGCAAAATTATTTATACCGCATCAAAAGCAAAATCTACAAAAGTAATGGCAATAGAAACAGCAGCAGCAATGACAGCTATGCTGAAAACAGTTATTCAAAGCGGAACCGGTGTTGCGGCTAACATAGGTAAACCGGCTGCCGCTAAAACAGGTACTACCGATGATTCAAAAGATGCAACATTCTTTGGTTATACGCCTGAAATTGTAACAGGTGTTTGGGTAGGTAATGACGATAATACCAAAATGGGTAATTTAACAGGAGGTACAGTTCCGGCTCTCATTTGGAAGGATGTTATGAAGGTTGCAACAGAGCCGTACGGAAGCAACGATTTTGATTATCCTGAAGTTAAATTAAAACCTTTCCATGCAAAAATGGCACCCGTAATTATTTCACCTGAAAATGCTCAAAAAACTTTTGATAAAGAGGAAGCAGAAAACAACAAAAGTGAAAATACAACAGTTGAAAATAATAATGATGATGTTAACGTAGAGATAGAAACACCTGAACCTGTTGTTGAAACCAAAAAGTCAAAAGCTGAAAACAAAAAAGCCGCACCACCAAAAGTGGAAGTTAAGCCTGTTAAAATAGAAGCTCCAAAAGTTGAAAATCAAAACGCAAAATTAGCTCCTATTCCAATGGCTAAACCATTTTAAATATAAAAATAAAGGAAAATAAAATGACACAAGAAGAAAACCAAAACAAAGAACCTATTTCACCAAAAGAAAACATTCGCCAAGGCA
>JAFWGJ010000072.1 GCA_017512405.1 bacterium
AACTCTCCATTGTCAGAAAGTTTATGTCCATCGTCCGTTGCGGCTAGCAACGAACTGCTCGACGTTGTTTTAACACTAGCTTTTCGCTTGTGAATTTTTGTCCTAAATCATATTTTGTTAGAATCAACAAGTATATTTAGTCGTTTTCAGCTATTCTTTTTTCAATGTTCAATCGTGCCGACAACAAACCTTTGAGGCTTATCTTTTAATATTAGCTCTTTCACTAACTCTTTCGGCGAGGTGGAAACCGGCAGGTATAACCTTTTTAAGCCGTTCCTCTAATTCCTAACGAATGCATGCACATCCGTACCTAATATATTACAACTTTAAAAATTTTTGTCAACCCATGATTTTCAAATATTTTTATTTTTATTTACAAATCTTAAAATTATATTATTTGCAATTCATCAATTTGGATTTTTCTTTTTATAATTGACTTTAAGCCATTTTTATTTTTACCAATTCATTAAGATTTATTAATAATTTTCTTTTTTCTTACTTATAAATTAATATACTATTGATATAGGAGATTTGTTATGAAATTAAAAAATACAATTTTTGCTACTACTTTTTGTTTAATTTTAGCTGCAGGATGTTCGTATGCTGACGGAAATGCTTTTACACCACTAAATTTTGACGATACAGCTTATTCCGTTCCAGCAGCAAGCAGTTCAAAAACTGCTATAACCTCAACACCACAGGGTGTTGCAGAAACAAATTCCGCAAATTCTGCAACAGGCAATCTTGATTTACAGAGTGCAATTGCTAAAATTGATACAGCACTTGACGATATCAGAAACGAACAAAATACTTGCAAAGCTAAATTTGCTGAAATTGACAATCAATACAAGTTTGTTAAAAACGAACGCAATAATATGAAAAAACAAATTCGAGCTAACGAAAAAAGAATTCGAGCTTTAACTAAAGCAAAAAATAATGTTGGCAAAAACGTTTTATAATTTAAAACTTTAAGCTAAGCATGCCCTTTCGTATTATTACATTCAGATATTGCTTTTATAATTTCCATGTATAATAATATATTGTATGGATGAAATTTTAGCCGTAAAAAATCTGAATATGGGCTTTAATACCGGTATTGGATTCAGAAAAGCACTTTTTGATGTTTCTTTTTCTGTAAAAAAAGGGCAGATGCATGCTCTTGTAGGAGAATCCGGTTGCGGCAAATCGATGAGCGCCATGAGCATTTTGAATTTATTGCCTAAAAATGCTGAAATTAAAAGCGGCTGCATACTATTTAATCATAAGAATATTCTTTCTCTTAAAGAAAACGAAATGAGAGAAATAAGAGGTTCAAAAATAGCGCTCATTCCGCAAGATCCCATGACATCGTTAAATCCGCTTTATACTATTGGTAATCAACTGATAGAAGTTATTGAATTGCACCAAAATCTAAAAGGCAATTACGCAAAAGAAAAAGCTATCGAAGCTTTAAAAAAAGTCCAAATACCATCCGCAGAAGAACGTTTTAACCAATATCCGCACGAATTTTCGGGTGGTATGAAACAACGGGCAATTATTGCTATGGCGTTAGCCTGCAATGCTGAATTTATTATAGCAGATGAGCCGACTACCGCTCTTGATGTTACCATTCAGGCACAAATAATGAAATTGTTATCCGACATAAAAAAAGATTTTGGCACATCTATTTTGTTGATTACACATGATTTAGCACTTGTAAGTCAATACGCAGATGAAATTTCTGTTATGTATTCCGGCAGAATCGTTGAAAATGCACCAACAAAAGAATTTTTTGAAAATACAAACCATCCTTATTCGATTGCTCTTTTAAAATCATTACCCGAAAATAAAAATAAAAAACTGTCTGCAATCAAAGGACAACCCCCTTCAATTATGGAAGATATTTCGGGTTGCAGATTTCATAACAGGTGTAAATTCTGTATACCGACTCAATGTGTTACAAAAATTCCCGATCTAAAATTTATTGCAAAAAACCACAGCTCCGCTTGTTTTTTAAATTGATTATTTGCCTTTTTTGATTTATGTGGGATAATTTCATTGAATAAATGAGATATTATGACTATTGAAATTAAACCTATTGATGCAATTGTTTACAATCAGGAAAAAATTAACATGACAGACGTTATCGCACCGCCTTATGATGTAATTTCTGATGATTACAGAGATGAACTTGAGGCAAGAAGTAAATATAATTTTGTTAAATTAATTCTTGCTAATAATTCCACTGATTTAAGTGATGAAAATAACAGATATAACGAAGCATATAAAAATTATCATAAATGGCTTGAAGAAGGTGTTTTAGTTAAAACTGAAAAACCTTGTATACTATACCTTATTCAAAATTATGAAAAAAATGGCAAAAAAATTACAAGAAAAGGATTTATTGCACGTAACAGAATTGAAGATTTTTCTACAAAAAATATTCTTCCGCATGAATACACTATGGGAGGTCCAAAAGAAGATAGATTAAATCTTACAAAAAAATGTAAAGCTAACTTCTCACAAGTATTTTTAGTATATTCCGATCCTAAAAAACAAATTGAAAACGCAATAGATTACACACAAAAACCATTTATTGACGTTACTGACGATTTAGGAGTACAAAATATTGTTTATAAAATTGATGATGAAAAAACTATTGAATTAATTAAAAAAGTTTTAAGCGATAAAACATGCCTTATTGCAGACGGTCATCACAGATACGAAACAGCTATGAATTACAGAAATTTTGTTAATTCATCAGATAAAAATGACCCGACAAAATTTGTTATGAGCTATTTTACAAATTTAGAAGATGATTTGTTAATATTCCCTACTCACAGAATTTTAACTCGCTGGGTTGAACCTTATGTATTACTTGAAAAAGTTAAAAAATATTTTGATGTTGTTGATTATACTTTTGACGGCAAAAATAAAAACGAGGTTAAAGCTCAATTTTTACAAGCTATTGAAGATGAATCTAAAAATCAAATTTCAATGGGCTTGTATATGAAAAATGTTAATAAATTCTACTTGTTAAAGCTCAGAGAAAATGTTAATGATATTCTTGATGAATACAAAGTTCCTGATGTATTGAAATCACTTGATTTAATTGTATTACACAAAACAATTATTTCAAAAGAATTAGGCTATACGCAAGAAGAACAAATGGCTCAAGACGGAATTTTATACATTAAACAAGAAGATGAAGCATTCGATATGATTGATACCGGCAAAGCTGAAGCTTCATTTATAATGGCTTATCCGAAAATTCAGGATATAAAAAGAATTTCGGAAGCAGGCGAAAGAATGCCTCAAAAATCAACATACTTCTATCCAAAATTACTTTCAGGAATTGTAATTAATCCGTTAGATTAACAAAAAATAAAAACCAAGCGGGCGGATTTTGTTTCACAAAATCCGCCCGTTAAATTCTATTTACCGGTTGAACCAAAACCTCCGGAACCTCGCTGTGTATCTGAAAGTTCTGTTACAACTTCAATTTTTGCCTGCTCGTATTTTGCAATAACCATCTGTGCTATACGCTCATTAGGTTGAATTGTGTATTCTTCATTTGAAATATTCACAACAGGAATACAAACTTCGCCTCTGTAATCTTCATCAATTGTGCCTACACAGTTAATCAACGTTATACCATGTTTAATTGACATGCCTGAACGGGGTCTGATTTGAGCCTCATAACCATGTTCAAGCTCAATTTTTATACCTGTCGGAATTAAAGTTCTTTCTAAAGGTTTTAATGTAATCGGTTTATCAATTGCCGCACACAAATCCATGCCAGCTGCACCTTCTGTTTTGTACTCCGGCAAAATGCGGTTATGCTCTAAACATTCAATTTTTAAGATCATTTTAACCTTTCAACTTGTTTTCAATTGAACTTAAAATTTCTTGAACCTTATCAAGATTTTTAACTGCGCCCTGTGCAAATTGCGGACGTCCGCCGCCTTTGCCGTCAGTTGCCGCAGCAATTTCTTTTACGATATTACCTGCATTAACACCATTTGCAACAAAATTATCCGATACTTTTACAAATATTGAAGTACCTGCAACAACAACTATTACAGAGTTACCCAATTTATTTGCAAGCATTTCAACACCCTCTTTAAGAGCATTTGCATCCAATTGTTCCATTTTTTGAACAAATAATTTGCCTCCATTAATATCAATTGCTTTTGATGCAAATTCTTTGAATTTGTCTTTTGCCTGAGCAGATTTTACAGATGACAACTCTTTTTGAAGTTCTTTGTTTTCTTCTACAAGTTTATCAACACGGGTTTCAACTTCATCAAAATGAGCCTTGAATTTTTCTGCTAATTTATCTATTGCATTTGCTTTTTCTGATAAATATTTCAGTGCAGCTTTTGCAACAACAACTTCAATACGTCTTGTACCTGCTGCAATTGCACTTTCAGAAATAATTTTAGCAAGTCTTAACTGACCTGTATGAGAAGCGTGGCAACCTGCACAGAATTCTTTTGAGACATCTTCACCGATTGAAACAACTCTGACTTCATCTTCATATTTTTCGCCAAATAACGCCATTGCACCTGTCGCTTTCGCTTCGTCAATATTCATAACTTTTGTTGTTACGTCTAAATCTTGATTAATCCATTCGTTAATCATATCTTCTGTTTTTTGAATTTCTTGTTTTGTCATTGCTCTGTCGAAAGTAAAGTCAAAACGCATTCTGTTTTCTTCAACCTGTGAACCTGCTTGGTGAACATCACCCGATAAAACATGTTGCAATGCTGACTGCAATAAGTGAGCAGATGTATGGTGAACTTTAATTTGTCCTCTGCGTGCTTTATCTATTGTGGCACGAACCGTCGAACCTAATTCAATTTCGCCGTTTAAAAGTACACAACGATGAACAAACAGTTTATTTACTTTGAAAGTTGTTAAAACTTCCAATTTTAAAGTATCATTTTCGATTATGCCGCTATCACCAACTTGACCACCACATTCTGCGTAGAATGGTGTTTTGTCAAGAACAACATCAACATAACCTTCTCCTTCAAGAGTTTCAAGAATTTTGGCATTACATTCCAAGTCTGTGTAACCTACAAACTCTGTTGCTCCAACTTTTTCTTCTACTTTTGCATATTTAATGTCGCCTGTTACTGATATTTTTTGAGTTGCTGCCTTTGCACGATCTTTCTGTTCTTTCATTGCAACTTTAAAACCGTCTTCATCAACATTTAAGCCGTTTTCTTGTGCTATTTCTTTTGTAAGTTCAAATGGGAAACCGTAAGTATCATACAATTTAAAAGCGTTTTCGCCATCAATATCTTTTTTATTATCAATAAATTCGTTTAGTAATTTATAGCCTCTATCAAGAGTTTTGTTAAAGCGTTCTTCTTCTTTTTTGATAACATCTTTAATTTTGTCTTTGTTTTTTGCTAAATCAGGATAAGCTCCGCTGTAATTTTCAACAACAACATCGACTAATTTATATAAGAACGGCAAATCCATACCTAAAATCTTACCGTGTCTTAATGCACGACGCAAAATCATTCTCAAAACGTAACTTCTACCTTCGTTACCCGGGATAACTCCGTCATTAATCAAGAAAGTTACACATCTTGCGTGGTCAGTTATAATACGTAATGAAATATCGGTTTTTTCTGATTTTTTGTATGGAACGCCACTCATTTCAACAACTTTGTCTAAAATCGGTTTTAATAAATCGGTTTCAAAAGTTGAAGTAACACCTTGACAAACCATTGTAATACGTTCTAAACCCATACCTGTATCAACATTTTTTGATTCAAGCGGCGACTGATTACCTTCTTCATCTTGATATAATTCCGTAAATACCAAGTTCCAAATTTCAACCCAGCGGTCACATTCGCACGTATCAATACCGCAATCATCTGAACATTTGAATTGCTCACCTAAATCATAGTGAATTTCTGAACAAGGTCCGCAAGAACCTGATGCTCCCGGAGGTCCCCAGAAATTATCTTTTTTACCTTTTCTTTTTATACGTTCAGCAGGAACACCGATACTGCGCCAAATTTCATAAGCTTCATCATCGGTTTCAAAAATAGTAACCCATAATCTGTTTTTATCCAATTTTAAAACATTAGTAACAAAATCCCAAGCCCAAGGTATAATTTCTTTTTTGTAATAATCACCAAAAGAAAAATTACCTAACATTTCAAAAAAAGTATGATGTCGCGGTGTGCGTCCGACATTTTCAATATCAGAATCTTTACCACCAGCACGGGCACATTTTTGACAAGAAGCTGCTCGAGCAGGGTCATAAGGTGATTTTACAATTCCCAAAAATATAGGTAAAAATTGTAACATACCCGCAGTTGTTAAAAGCACTGTCGGATTGTCAGGGACAAGTGAAGAACTTTCAACAATTGTGTGTTGATGTTTATCTTTGAAAAAATCTAAATATAATTTTCTGATTTCGTTACCTTTAAGCATAAAAATATCCTCATCTTTTTCAATAAATTATAGAAAAATTATACATTAAAAATTTTGTACTTGCACATAAAAATTTTGTGTGCTAAGATGAGCATACAAAAACTGAATTATGTCATTAGTCGTTTTAATTTAAATACGATGGGACTAAAAAAGATGTAAGCGTCCGTAGCTCAGCTGGATAGAGCATCTGCCTTCTAAGCAGAGGGTCGCGCGTTCGAATCGCGCCGGGCGTAAATTAAAGAGGATAGGATTTATTCCTATCCTCTTTAATTCTAGTTTTGGCAGCGTTGAGAAGCGCTTATGCGCGTTCGGCGGATTTTGCGTAGAGTGACGGCGAACGATAGTGAGCCTAACTCGAAGTAGCACGTAGCAAAACGAACGATAATTTTGTGTAAGCAAAATAAAGTGAGTGTCTGCGAAGTGTGAAGCAATAATCCAAGAGGAATCGGGGCGTATTTCTTTTCAAAAAGAGCCTTAAACAAGGCTCTTTTTCAATTTAAAGTTTTTATAATATTTACTCTTAACAAAAAAATATATTATAATAACAGAGTAATTTTTAATAAGAAGGGGGAATATGAAAAAAGTTTTATACATATTTTTATCTATAATTTTAGTACAAGTTAGTGCTTTTGGATTTGGCGTTGATAACACAATGTCAACAGTTATGGATAGTTGGAAAGGTTGCCATATCGACAGAGTTATAGACAGATGGGGTTTCCCGACCGAAGAGAAAACTATTGCAGGACACAAAATCTATATTTGGAAAACCGAAAGAATAGAGTCTTCAAGTGGATATACCGAAACAAAAGCCCACAAAGACAGTAAAGGAAGAACATATTATACAACAGATACCTACGGCGGAGGTACAGAAGTCTATACGTCAGAAAGAATTATAGAAGTTGATGAAAATAATATTGTCATAAGAGGTAAATGGAGTGGGAATGATTTACCATTTACATTTATGGGAGTTGCAAAACAATGGCTAAATCCGACATACGAACTCAACAAATAATTAGTTCAATTCAAGTATTTATAAATTAGATAATATACTCTTTTTGTATGGTTGATTTTATATAATAATGTATTAGAATGAAACTATTAATTTGGATGATTGAATAGGAGACATTTAATGTTTGGATTTGGAAAAACTAGCAAAGAAGATGTTTTAATTATTACAGAAGATTATGAAGTAAAGGGAACCGTTTTTAATATTGGTTTTTCCAAGAAAAAACGTTTTTTAAGTGATTTATTAAATAAAGCAAATAAAAATTTTATTGCCGTTAAAGATTGTGAAATTACATATAAAAACAAAGGTGGCGAAACAGAACGTCTTGAATTTTTGCAATTAAACATGCGTTATGTAATATTAATGAGACCTCTAAAACCTGAAGAACAACTAGATTACGTAGAGACTAATTATTAGACCTATTTAATAATTATTTCTGAAATTGTTTTTAAAAATGTTTCCTTGTTAAATTGAGATTTAACAATAAAATTTTCTGCGCCAAGATTTTTAGCTTTAAGTTTTGTATTATCATCATCCAGTGA